>JAISYF010000148.1 GCA_031270065.1 Prevotellaceae bacterium
TTCAATACAATTCACGAAATCACAGCGATTTGAAATAATACAAAAACTATGATTAAATCCCCATTACGCTACCCCGGCGGCAAAAGCCGCGCCGTTGAAACAATAGCGCGCTTGTTGCCCGATTTCGACGAATTTCGAGAGCCTTTTCTCGGAGGCGGCTCGGTGTTTGTGTATGTAAAACAGCGTTTTCCGAACAAAAAATATTGGATAAACGATTTATACACAGAACTTTACAAGTTTTGGGAAATGACGCAAAAGGATGTTGACGGGGTAATAGCAAAAGTGTATGAATGGAAAAATAAATATAAGATAGGAAAAGAATTATATCAATTTTTAAATGAAAATCTTGAAAAATTTAATGATTTGGAACGTGCTGCGGCTTTTTTTGTATATAATCGCATAACATTTTCTGGCACAACATTGAGCGGCGGTTACAGCGAGGGCGCATTCACAGGGCGTTTTACAGAAAGCAGCATTCGGCGGCTCAACGATTTGCAAAAAGTGATAAACGGCTCATTGATAACAAATTACGATTACGAAAAAGTTGTAAGCAAAGAGGGCGAAAACGTGTTTATTTTCCTTGACCCGCCGTATTATTCGGCGACAAAATCGGCGCTTTACGGCAAAAATGGCAATCTGCACAAATCGTTTGACCACAAACGTTTTGCCGCGACAATGAAAAACTGCCCACACAAGTGGATAATCACTTATGACGACAGCGATTACATAAAAGATTTGTTCTCTTTTGCCAATATTCAAAGTTGGAATTTAACCTACGGAATGAGAAATATTACTGAATTTTCCAATCAAAACGGCAAGGAACTGTTTATCTCTAACTTTGCTATAAATGTTGAAAAACAAAAATCATTATTTTTCTAAAAAATTTTTATCCAATAATAAACAATTTTGTCAAACAATTATGTTTAATCTTTTAAAAACAAACAAAAATATGAGGTCTAAAAAATTTTTCAGTTTAGTATTTGTGGCTGCAATTTTTTGCTCCTGCAACAACAAAAACAGCAATTACGATGCGACAGGTGTGTTTGAAACCACCGAAATTGTCGTGTCGGCAAAGGGCAACGGCGAAATTCTGCAATTCGACATTGAGGAAGGGCAAACGGTTGCCGCACAGCAAATTGTCGGGCTTATCGACACCACGCAACTTTACCTGAAAAAACTACAGTTGCAGGCGAGCGTCAGGGCGATGAACAGCCGCCGAGTGAATGTTTCAAGCCAAATTGCCGTCCTCCGTCAGCAGTTGGAAACGGCGAAAAGCGAGCGTCAGCGTTTTGCCAAACTTGTGAGCGAAAATGCCGCCAACCAAAAGCAGTTGGACGACATTAACGCGCAGATTGCCACGCTCGAAAAGCAACTTGCCGCCCAAACCGAAACGCTCAACAACGCCAACAGCAGCGTTACAGATGAGCAGCAGGCAGTTTTGGCGCAAATCGCTCAAATGGACGACCAGATTAAAAATTCAGTAATCAAAAGTCCTGCGGCAGGCGCTGTTTTGGAAAAATTTGCCGAAGCAGGAGAACTTGCGGCAGCAGGCAAACCGCTTTTTAAAGTGGCTAATCTCGAAAAAATGTACCTGCGGGCGTATATCTCGGCAAGCCAACTGACCGAATTAAAAATCGGACAGCAGGTAAAAGTTTTTTCCGATTTGGGCGAAAAAGACCGCAAAGAATATCAAGGTGCGGTTTCGTGGATTTCGGACAAAGCCGAATTTACACCCAAAACCATTCAAACTCGCGATGTCCGCGCAAACCTTGTGTATGCCGTAAAAATTGCGGTAAAAAATGACGGCTACATTAAAAAAGGAATGTACGGGGAAGTGAAATTTTGAATGAAGAAATGAAGGAATGAAGGAATGAAGGAATGAAAGTGTAATTATTATGCAAAAAGTTGAATTTGAAGCAATTATAAAGAAAGTGCCGGACATTGACGGCTGTTATGTTGAGGTTCCGTTTGATTTGAAAAAAGAGTTTGGGTGCGGAAAAATGAAAGTTCACGCCCAATTTGACGGAGAACATTACGATGGCAGCATTGTGAATATGGGCGTAAAAAATCCCGATGGCTCAATTTGTTATGTTATCGGAATTTTGAAGGAAATTCGTAGAAAAATAGGCAAGCAACCGGGCGACAGCGTGCGGGTAACAATAGAAAAAAGACAATAAAAAATCATTATGAACGCAATTTCAATAAATAATATTTCCCTGAATTACGGAGCGGTTTCTGCGTTGCAAGAGGTGAGTTTTGAAGTGGAACGCGGCGAACTTTTTGGTTTGATTGGACCCGACGGCGCGGGAAAAACTTCGCTTTTCAGAATTTTGACAACGCTTTTGCTTGCCGATAGCGGACAGTCGGCAGTTGATGGGCTTGATGTGGTGCGGGATTACAAAGAAATTCGTACTCGCGTGGGCTATATGCCCGGTCGCTTTTCGCTTTATCAAGACTTGTCCGTCGAGGAAAATCTGAACTTTTTCGCTGCCGTTTTCAACACTACCATTGAGGAAAATTACTATCTGATTGAGGACATTTATCGTCAAATTGAGCCGTTCAAGACGCGGCGGGCGGGCAAACTTTCGGGCGGAATGAAACAGAAACTCGCTTTGAGTTGCGCCCTTATTCACAAGCCGTCAGTGCTTTTTCTCGACGAGCCAACCACCGGCGTTGACCCTGTAAGCCGCAAAGAATTTTGGGGAATGTTGAAAAAACTCAAACAGCAGGGCATTACTATTCTCGTTTCCACGCCCTATATGGACGAGGCGGCTCTTTGCGACCGTATCGCCTTGATTAACAAGGGAAAAATTCTTCAAATTGATACGCCCGAAAACATTACGGCAAGTTATCCGCACCCGCTCTATGCCGTAGAGTCAGACGATAATTATTTGTTGTTGAATGAATTGCGGCAAAATCCCGCTGTCCGTTCTGCTTACATTTTCGGCGAAACTATACACGTTACTTTCAATGAACAATTAATAATGAATAATGAACAATTTAAGAAAATAGAGCCGACTATTGAGGATTGTTTTAT
>JAISYF010000162.1 GCA_031270065.1 Prevotellaceae bacterium
CAAATCGTAACAATGCTGCGACAAACGCTGATGTACTACATCGACTTCATTGCCTTCATGGAAAATCCTAATAGAGGGTGGCAAATTATCTCCGAAGAACATGCGAAATCGCCACCTAAAATCGTACAATATTCACTCAATTTTGAGTAGGGGGGCTTACCTTTTCAAAAACAAATCCGAAATACCGTTTTATCGGCATCTCGGACAGGTGATTTGTGCGGTTTTTAAGTTTAGCGGACAGCAAAGTTTTTAAAACAAACAAATATTTTTGCGAAAAATTATGTGTTGTAGTAGTTTTGTAGTAATGAAACGCAAAAAACAGGCGCAATTTCTCATTTTTTTTTTGCACCTGTCTATTATCTATCAGCGCAGTGGTCTGTTTTTACCACCTCATCGACACCACCGCTTTTGCAGGCAACGTATATGTAAAATGTTTTTTGCCGTCTTCGATGGTAACCTCTTGGTCAGCGTTTTTGTTGATAAAAACAAGGGCGTAAGTGCCATCAACATTCTCGAAAGCGGTGTAGGAAATGCCCGATGCAGTGAAACCGCTTGTGCCAATGCGCGTTGCGTTTGGCTTAACCACAGAGGAAAGGTGCGCAATAACGTAATAATGCGAATTGCGCGTGATTGCCTTGTAGTTTGTGTTGTTAATATCTACCGCGCCGTAACAGGTTTGGCAGCCGCCTTCGCGGTTGGGAGCGCGGTCATTGTCGAGCATCAAGTTCCAGACAATTACCGCCTTGCACCAATTATCTACCGTACCAAGACCGAGTTCCTCCATATCGCGCAAAAGAGAGGCATCAAGATTTCTGCCGTCATTCCAAATGCCGATTGAGGCTTCGGAAAAAATAAGTTCTTTATCTGGATATTGACTGTGAATATCGTTGAGTTCCGAGTAGTTTCCACCGTAGTTGTGGTACGCTGCGCCAACCACTACAGCAGTATCAACGCCCGAATTATAGATTTTTACAGGGTAATCGTTTTGAGCAGCCATATTATCGTAGTTATAATTATGGTCAAAAAGGTAAATTTTGGTATTTAGTCCTGCGGCTTTAATTTTTGGAACGAGGGAAGTGTTAAGAAAATCGCGCTGCTCCGACCACCCCATAAAGAGCGATGCGGAATTGCCTCTGTTAAGCGGCTCGTTTTGCGGCGTAACAGCATAAATATTAATGTTTTCAGCCTCAAATGCCTGAATCCATTTTACAAAATAATCGCCGTAATCGGCATAATGCGCAGGGTTAAGTTGTCCGCTTGTCCAAGAGTTAAATGGCTGTAAATCAGTGAGATTATTCACTTTCATCCAACGCGGGCAAGTCCATGGCGACCCGAGAATTTTAATATTGGGATTAATCGCTAAAATTTCTTTCAAAACGGGAATAACATACTGCGTTTCCTCATTTGTGAGCGAGAAATCCGCATTTTGATTGTCCCAACAGGTGTATTCGCTAAGTGAAAAATCGGAACAACCAATCGAAATTCTGACGTAACTGCTGCCAAAGCCCTCACTCTCGGAGTAGGTTTCTTTTAGAAATTTTGTACGGTCTTCCTGGCTCATTTTCAACAGGTTATACGCTGACGAGCCTGTAACCGCCGCGCCAAAACCGTCAATAGTCTGAAACTTCTCATTGGGTTTGAGTTTGATAGTAGTTGCAAGCGTGTATGGGTCTTCGCTGAAATATACCCCGCCGATTTTTTTCAAATCATACGAGCGCGAAGTGGTTGTAACATAAACAATTACATCGCCTGCAACGTGTTCTGTGTTGCCATTGCCTGTCGGGTTTTCATTTTTTTCTTTACACGATACTATTGTGCAAACGAAAATTGATATGATGAATAATTTTAATTTCATTGTTTTACACCTCTCCTCCTCCAACCCCCTCTCTAAAAAAGAGGGGGAGTAAGAAGTAGAATTTTTTATTGTTTATACTTTTTAGTAATAAAAAATTAATTTGGAAATTAATTTGGTAGAAAAAAGAATAACATCAATACATTCCGCAAGAATGTAACAGTTATCAGTTGTTTATTTTCTGTCCCCAATTCCCCTCCCAAAAAAGGGAGGGGTTAGGGGAGAGGTGTTTATTTCACCACAACTTTTTCAGTATTTCCATCAACTCTTACAAGATAAAGTCCTGTGCGGAGCGTTTTCGATGTGAAATCGCCGCAGAGGCGGCTGCTTTCGAGCATTCTACCCATAACATCGTAGATTTCTATGCCGCTTTTTGCATTGGTTACAGAAATAACACCGTTGTCGGAAACCACTGTGTAGTAGTCGTTGTTAATAACCTGCACTGCCATAGGTTCCTGTTCACAAAGAGTTCCGCCATCATCATTTTTCCACTTGCAAACAGTAATGTTGTAGGTTGAACGTTCTACATAAACAGCGGAACGATTTGGTTTGTCTTTCCAAATAAATGTTCCCGGATTGTTTGTGTCTTCAAGATATTCTTCTTCTGGATACCCCCAGGCATCATCCCAATTTGTAATGTCAGCCTCAACAGGATTGTACAAGCGATATTCAAATGCTTGATAAGGCGCGGAGGTTGTGTAAGTAAAATGCGTTGCATCAACTTTTGTCATTTTCATTGCTTCGGGATTTGACCAACCCCAGCCGAACAAACTGCCTTGAATATAAACTTCCTCTGTTTCAGGCACGGTTGCATTAATGATAATAATTCCCATTAAATCAGGATTTAAAACCGCTTTAAAATCGGCAAACTGCATAACGTAAGAATAAGTGTTTTCACTGTGGCTGACAGCAGTTGCCAAAGTCCAATTTGAAGTTGCGAGTTGTTCAAAATCCCAAGAATTTCCCGCTACAAACTTAAATTCTAATCCAGCAGGATTTTCGGTTGTGATTTGATAAGAAAATACTTTGCCGCCGTCTTCTTCACCAACATAAGTCATTTTGTTGGTTTCGGGAAAAGCACCGTCCCAAGCAGGTATAGAAAAGTTACCTGCAAGATAGATTTGATAAACCGTAGTCTGTGTCCATAATTCGATAGTTACTGTTGTAACATCAGGCACAAAAACCTCTTTCCAAAAAGGAACAATATCAACGCCGCTGTTGTCAGACCAACGGCGGTTGTTGCCGTCGCCTCTGCCCGTACCCTGCGCATCAACAGCCTCTTCATAAACCCAATCTGGACCCGAATAATACTTGTATTCCTGCGCGGCTGTTGCGTTTGCCAACTCAACGGTAAAATGGGTTGCATCGGTTTTTGTCATTTTAACCCAAGTACCCCAACCGCCAACGGCATCGCCCGTAATATATACGGCGTTTGTTCCTGCGGGAACTGTAACGTTATAGGTCAAACCCATAACAGATTGAACTGCGAAAATGCTTATTGCAAGCATAATCAATTTTGTAATTTTTTGCATAATAATTTTTTTTAAAATTTGTTAAATAATAAATTTATTAATAATAATTTTTTTTTACCACAAAGAACACAAAGAAAATTTTTAGCAAACCTTATGTATTCTTTGTGGTTAAATATATTTTTAATGTATTTTTAATTAATTTTTACAAAATCAACATTTTTTGTATTAATATTGATTGTAAAACGATATACGCCTGCTTGTGTTGTCAAAGCCTCAGTGCCTTTGAAATTGCCAATATCGGCGGTAGTAGGCGCAGTAAGCAACGGCGTGTTGATTGTATATTGGCGCGCGTCTGTTTCACCGCCCCAACCGCGCTGCTCAAAAAATTTCGCATTGAAACAGTAACGCCAAGCGTTTTCTGTATCTGCGTTTATCTCGTGTTCCACGTAAATTGTCGCCTGAAAAACTCCCTCAGAAACTTTTTTGCAAAAAACATATTCCAAAGGCGAGTTCCAATTCCATGACGAGGTCTTTGCATAAGGCTGTTGCGGTCTGCCCATACCAACACCGTCGAGCCAAAGGGCTGCGGGGTAGGTTGCAGCAGTCTGCTCCACCCAAACATAATCGGCAACAGGCAGGTAATAAACAGTATAAATACCTGTTTCTCCTAAAAATTTAACCGTATTTGCGCTTATAACCTCAAAGAAATCGGGCGAGAAACCGTGCGCAACATCAGTAACGCCAGAAACTGTAATTTCGCTGTCGAAACCGAGATACAGCACAGCCTTTTTCCAAACCATACCGCCGTCTGACGTGCCGAGATGGTTTGTAGAACTGATTATAACTTCCTCAAAAGTTGCAATGTCCATCTCCTCAATCGGTTGCAGCGGGTCGCCCGACGCCTCAACAGTGAAATAGAGCAAATCGACCGCAACCTCTTTGTAGCCCATAATTGTGAGGTCGGTAAGCGAGAGCGGTGCGCCGCCCTCTTGCACAAGCCCAATTCCGCCATTTACCAAACCAAAAACGTAGCCTGTCCAATCGATATTTCCAAAACGGCTCACTTTTTCTGCAAGATAAAATGAAATATCGTTGCCCAAAGTCAAATCGTTTGCCGAATAGATGCAGTTTTCCGCGTCTATTAGCGGCAACAAATGTGCGCCGCCTGTGGTCAGTACAACGTTAAGTTGCTCAATAACAGGGCGGTGCGCAATAGTGCTTGAAATAACAGTGTCGGTGTGGTTGCCCTCAACGTTTATCGCCGAAAGATATACTATCACCTCGCTGCCCTCAGCCATATATGCGCCGAAAGGGATTTGATATTTCGCGCTGTATGAGGCTTTGTTGCCTTTGGTACGGACTGTTTCTTTGGCAAGAATAAGGTTGTTTGCTACAATCTTCACTTCCAAAGTAGAAAGCGGCGTAACTTCGTCTGAAATTTCGCCAACGGTTAGCGTAATGCTGTCGCCGTAGATAATTTCCGTTTCCGCCACCGAAACGCCTGTAAGTGTCGGAACAGAATACGGATATTTTACCCGCAACTCCTCCTTGCACGAAAACAAGGTGATTGCTGCAAAAATTATTAATATTTTACTGATGTTTTTCATATTAAATTATGAGTTATGAGTTGCTAATTATTAATATTAATTGTTAATTGTTAATAACCCGGATTTTGCACCAGATTCGGATTTTGGTCAATAATATCTTGCGGAATAGGCAGTTTGTACGAAAATTGGTCGTACTTGTACCTTTGCGCAGGTCTGCCTTCGTCTGTCGAAAAGACGGCGTTCATAACCTCTTCCACTTTGTTCAAACGGCAGAGGTCAAACCACCTTTGTCCTTCAAAAGCGAGTTCAAGGCGGCGTTCATTCAAATATGCGCCAAGCAAATTTTCTTTGTTAGAAGTTGCCGATACTGGCAGCGCATTTAATCCTGCGCGTTGGCGGATTTGATTGATAATCTGCTCTGCGCCTGATAAATCGCCCGTCTGTATCATTGCCTCCGCTTTTAGCAAAAGAATATCTGCATAACGGATTTTTATAACGCTGTTATATTTCGAGCGTGTTTTGTACATAAATGCGTAATTTGCAGCGGGGTAATAGATATTCCAACTGCAAGGGTAATAAACAATGCTTTCGTTTTTACGTTTTGTGTCGCCCGCAGAGTCGAAAGCACGCACAATATCACGCGAGGGAGTAATCCATTTTGCAAAGTCAAAATAAAAATTCCAGTTATCAAGCGACCTTCCAAACATCCACGTAACCCAACTTCCCGAAGGATACTGAATTTCGAGAATTGACTCAGACGTGTTTAACGCTCTTGCAGCAACGGCAAAATTGCTTTCGCCCGCAGGCGCATTAGGATTTGCCAAAACGATACCCCACAAATCGCTAAAATTATTTACTAATGAAATACCGTCAGCAGCCACTTTATTAGCGTATTCGATAACCTTAGCATAGTTGCGCAACGGTTTTTCTGCATACACTTTCGCCAAAAGCGCGCGGGCAACGGTTTTTGTAAATAAAGTTTTGTTTGAAGGCTTATTTTCTGGCGCAAACATTTCCGCCTCAAGCAAATCCTTTTCTATTTGCTGATAAACTTCGACTTCCTCTTTTTGCTCAGGGAAATAAGCAGGATAAACCTCCTCAATATTTTCTGCTGTAATGTCTTTTCCTACAACGGTAATCAAAGGCACACGTCCCCAAATCCGCACCATATCAAAGTAAGTCAAAGCGCGGGAAATAAGCCCTTCGGCGCGAATTTCTTTTGCCTCCGCCTCTGTTAATGCGGGGTCGTTAAGTTCGTCAATGCCCTGAATTAAGCGGTTGGCAGCGGCAACATTGGTCATATAGTAGTTCCAATCGCGTTTGAGATTTGAGTTCGACCCCTCAATAGAATTTACCTCAAAAGGCGTTGTTTCCTGATTGGGATTTCCTGCGTAAGCATTGTCTGAATGACTTTCAGACAACAGCAACATATCAAGGTAGCCAGGCTCCTGACCTGCATCTCTGATGCGGTCGTAAATTACTTGCCGTTGATTTAAAACGGCTGCCCTGTCTTTCAGAATTACATAACCCGAGTCTGTTTGTACTCCTTCCGTAAAATCGGAATAGATATCAACAGGGTTATAATCCAGCGAACACGCTGCTGCGGCAAAAACTGCACCGCAAATTACTGCATATTTTACTAATGTATTTGTATTCATTTTTGTTTAATTTTTGTTTAATTTTATTTTTATCTGTAAGTTTCACATACGGTTATTAATTAGTTAAAATTCTACATTTATTCCAAAAACATAAGCCCTTGCGTGAGGGTATGTTCCCCAATCAATTCCCTGTACGGAACTTGAATTGCCCCACTGATTAACTTCGGGGTCTATTCCGATATACTTTGTAAATGTCAGCAAATTTTGCACTGTAAAATAAGGCTGCAACCGCGTAATTCCCGCTTTTCGCAACGCTTTATTAACAATATTATACGAAACTGTAATATCTTTTATTCGCAAATAAGAGCCGTCTTCGATAAAATATGACGAGGGCAAAATATTGTAGCCCGCTTTTGGAATTGTTGTTTCCATACCTGGTCGTTTCCAACGGTCAAGCGTGCGGATTGACTGATTTTTTAAATCATTCATTCCCTCTGTTTCAATACGCGATGCATTGAAAATATCGTTGCCGTAAGTTCCTTGCAGGAAAATGTTGATTGACAGCCCTTTCCAAGTAAAAGTATTAGTCATTCCGTAAATAAAATCGGGATTGGGGTCGCCGATATAAGTACGGTCGGTCGCGGTAATTTTATGGTCGTCATTGAGGTCTCGGTAGATTAATTCTCCTGTTTCCGTATCAACGCCATCAGAAATATAACCGTAGAAACCGCCGAGCGAATGTCCCTCTTCGTTGCGTACAATCTGCGAACCGTGAAATGCATCGGAAGTTTGAGCATCGTAATAAATTTTCGTTAAATCAAGTTCTACAAGTTTATTTCTGTTTAAAGAAAATTTAAAATCGGTTTGCCATTCAAAATCTTTTTTGCGAATATTTACAGAATTTACCGAAAGTTCAAACCCCTGATTTACCATTAATCCGCCGTTGCGCTGAATGCTGCTTGCATTTGCGCCCTCAGGTAAAGTAATATTGAGCAGCATCTTGGTTGTTTTTTTGTAATAATAATCCATTACAACAGTCAAACGGTTTTTTAATAGTGTAAAATCAACGCCTATGCCCGACTGCGAAGTTTTTTCCCAAGTCAAATCGGTGGTACGCAAATTTGACGGCGCAATAACAGGAACTGCAAGGTCATTATAATATTCAATTACATCAGTAGTGCCATCTTTAATTCTTGTCGCCCACCAATTTACTATGGCAAGTTCGTAACGCTGCAAATAAGCGTAGTCGCCAAGTCCTGATTGATTGCCTGTCTGTCCCCAACCGCCGCGCAATTTCAAGTCGTCAATCCATTTTATTTCTTTCATAAAATTTTCTGCGGAAATACGCCATGCAGCCGAAAAAGACGGGAAAATATCCCATCTGTGGTCTGGGTGCAAGCGTGATGAACCGTCTGCGCGTGCATTCACCGTAATCAAATATTTGCTGTCGTAATTATAGGAAACGCGCTGAAAATACGACATAATTCCCCATGTAGAAGCACCTGTGCCTATGCCTTCCCACGAAATTTTATTCGCTACATTGAGTGTTTTAATGTCGTTGCTGCGGAAATTGCTGCCGTTAATCCAAGAGTTTGAATATTTTGAGTCTGTCCAACTGCTGCCGAGCATCGCCTCTATTGCGTGCTTGCCAAAAGTGTTTTGATACGCTAAAATATTGTCCCAGGTAAGCACCGTATTTGTGTTGCGGTTGTCCCACGCAGAGCCATATTCGTCAATGCCCGAAACGTGAATTACAGGGCTGAAACTTGTCTGCAAACCCTGACGCCTGTCAAGCGTAAAAGTTGATTTCAAAGTCAAGCCTTTGTAAAAAGTAATCAACACATTTCCCGATGCAATAAGGCGGTTTTCGCGTGTAACATCATCTTTGCCGTTTTCCATCGCTTCGACAGGATTTGAAATATTTTGTCCATAAAAAAGTCGGTTGTAATAACCCGTTGTGGCGTTTTTTACAGGCATACTTGTCGGCAAATTTACCAAAGCAAGCACCACGCCGCCGCGATTTGAACCTAATCCTGTTGTAATTCCATTGTTTGAATTGTCGGAATAAGAAATATTTGCATTTATATTCAGCCATTTACGCACTTCACCGCCAAAATTTGCGCGGAAATTGTAACGCTTAAAAAATGCAGCAGGCAAAATCCCTTTCTCATTCAAATAACCGGCAGAGAGAAAATAATTAATTTTGTCTGTGCTGTTTGAAACCGAAATTTGATAATTTTGCTGAAATCCTGTACGATAAACCTCATTGTACCAATTAGTTATGTCCTCTGTTCCCATATCAACAGACGACCCTGGACGAATTTCCTCCATCAACTCTTTATAATCGGCAGCGTTAAGCGGTTGAATAAGATTAGAGGCTTTTTTTGTGGAAACTTGCGCATTAAGAGTAACCTTTGCGCCGCCTTTTTGCCCCGCTTTTGTGGTAACAATCACTACGCCGTTTGCAGCCCGCGAACCATAAATCGCAGCCGAAGAGGCATCTTTTAGAATATCGATTCTCTCAATATCATTGGGCGCAAGAAAGCTGAGGTTCTCAACAGGCACGCCGTCAACTACATAAAGCGGGTCGCTGCTGGCGTTCATAGATGTTGTTCCGCGCACTCTGATAACCGTTTCTCCGCCCGGTGCACCGTTTGGCTGAATAACCTGTACGCCCGCCGCTTTGCCCTGAATAGCCTGACCCGCGCTCACAATCGGGCGCGTATCAAAGTCCTTTGACGACACTGAGGAAATTGCCGTAGTAACGTCTTTCCTTTTCGCTATACCGTAACCGATTGCCACCACCTCGTCAAGTATTTTCTCGTCGAGTTTCAGCCGAATGTTCATATTGACTGCGGCGTTCCGTTCCGTTGCCACATAACCGACATACGAAAATTGCAACACTGCGCCTTGCTGCACCGTCATCGAAAAAGTGCCGTCTGCATCGCTGATTGTACCGTTTGTGCTGCCTTTTTCAATAATCGACACTCCAATAAGAGTTTCGCCCGTTGCATCATCAATCACAGTGCCTTTTACACTGATAATTTGCGCCGAAATTATTGAAAAAACAGCAGCAAAAACCAATAATAAGGCAAGTCTTTTTGTAAAGATTTTTTGCATATTAGATTAAAGTTAAAGTTTATATTAATAATTATAGTGTGTTATCGTGTTTAGATTTTTTTTATACTATTTGTTAAATAGTATAAGAAAAGGCTTATAAGCCTTTCGATTTTTTTTTGCGAAAAATTTGCGCGAAAAAAAATTACATCGAAAAATCTTTTGCAAAGTTATAAACTTTCTTTTCTCAAAAGACAGAGTAAAATAAAAAAGTAGTTTAAAAAAAATCTAAAACCTTGAAAATGAAGATTTTAGATTTTTTTATAGATAAAAAAAAGTAGTTGAAAAATAATGCTTGTAAAATTAATCTTGTTTTTGGAGATTTGAGGATTTGAAATTAAAATCCCCAAATCTTCAAATTTTCAAAAGCCGCATTATAAAAATTAATTTTCAGGTTCTGCAACGCAGCGTGCGCATAGTCCGGCTGCCCTGACGCTGCTTAATAAAAAGATGTCGACACTACCTAACGAGTTGTAGATGTGTAGAGAAAAAGAATCGTTGTCGTTGTCGCCGTACGTACTGCTCATGTAAAACGCGAGCGAACCCTTTCCCAAGTAAAGGTCACCGTTTGTATTGCGTGTGCCAATAATGGGCAGGAATATTTTTTCGTTATCAGAGTTAGTTGCGATGGCACCGCCGTAAGCGGTTCCATTAGATGACATGTCGCGTATTTGCCAATAATTATTGGCATTAACATTATCCAATATCGGTACTTGGTTTGTAAAATCATCAGAACCGTTGCCATTTGAAATATCCCACCAATTCCACTTGGAAGGAATACGCCAACCAGAAGGACAGGGATTGTTTTCAGGGTATTTCCAAACAAAACCAAGAGAACCCTGGTCATTACGGCTATTACCTGTTGCAATACCCCACAATCCGTCGTCATGATCGCCATCATAATACCAGTCATTATCACCATACGAAGCACCTGCACCAGCTGAAGTGATAAATTTACCATAATGGTCATCGCTATTTGCTACTTGATGATTAGCATCGTAAGCAGGAATACTGCCGCCGTTATTATAATCAATAACAGCAGAAGTATTGTCAGGAGTTGTGCCGAAAGGCAATATTTGATTTTTGTGACTTGCGTCTTTACTCCAAACAATATTTTGGTGTCCGTCAGCCACGCGCCCCCACTGGTAAAAGTCGCCAAGGTCAGCAGCGTTGTTGTTGGAAACGTAACCGCCCCCGATTGACCAGCCTGCGCTTTGTCCAAGATTGAGCAGAGCGACTTTCATTTCGCCTCCTTGAACAATGCCATTGTAGCCTCTTTTTAAAGTAAGGTATCTAACGCCGTTTTCTGTGCCGTAACCCGAAGTATTGGTCCCGATAAAGAGAATATCCATACTTGCGGTTTTGAATGTACCGTCTGCATATTCAGCCGCACAGGCAAACA
>JAISYF010000164.1 GCA_031270065.1 Prevotellaceae bacterium
AGCAGCCCTTCGGACTTCGCTTCGGCTACGCCTCCGCGAAGTCCGAAGGGCTGCTGCTATCAACAACGTTGTGAAACTTTACAATTAACTATATAACTATTATGCCTGACTTTCGATGCTGCGCTCTGTCATTGCGGGCTTTGACCCGCAATCTCAATATTATAAAATAGCACCATAATCAAAATGTGTTGTGCCAAACACGACTGCAAATAGAAAAACAGACAATATGTGAAATATTTTTAGTAATTTTGCACCGCAAAATTACTGTAAATTGGATATGGTGCATACTATAAATTTCATAGATTTATTTGCCGGTGCAGGCGGGCTGTCCGAGGGCTTTATTCGGGCAGGCTTTACGCCTTTGGCGCATATCGAAATGGATAAGTATGCTTGCGATACACTCAAAACCCGCGCCGATAAAACTCAAAAATCAAAATAGAATATGACACTTACAGAAGCAATATTAAAAAGTTTTGAAGAATTTAAAAAACCAGTATCTGCCAAAGCAGGAGTTTTTGGAGTGGCATTTAGACACCATATTTGAAAAAAGAAAAGTTTAATTTTAATAAAAAATACCAAGATGGAAGTAATATCAATAATAGCAGACGTTTGCGGAATATTAGGCTTTATAATAAGCATATTCGCTGTAAATAAAGTTTATAATATCAGAAAAGAATTGAAAAACAATAACAACGTCAATGTTTCAGATACAAATATTGGCGGCGATTTTGTTGGTAGAGATAAAAAATAAGTAGATATGCCCAATAACGAAACTTCAATACAAGATTCTTCTATCGGCGGCAAAGTCGTTGGGAGAGATGATTATTCGTTTATAATTAATACGAATTATGAGCAGCGCAGCAAGTATTTAGAAAATTTATACGAAAAAGTTCAAAAGGAAATAAGCGAAAACAAAGAATTGCGCGAATTTTGTGAGGACTTTGATTATTTAAGTTCGGATAAAGATGTTATTGGATTGGAAGAAAAACTCAAAAATGGGAAGCGTGAAAATTTGATAGATTGGGCAAAAGAAACAAAAGAAAGGTTTCATAAAAAACTCTTTAAATATGCTCAATTATCATTATCGGCACAACAAATAAACGCATATATTTTATCTAATATCAAACGGACTTTTATTGAAGAGGTTTATGTGTTGATATGTAATAACACACCGCAAGAGCAAATAAACACTTTAATTACGGAACGAATAGTCAAACCTGTTAAAGCAGAATTAGGTATCAATCTGTTTCAATATAATGATGTGGATATTCAAGGAATGATTTATTTTCTTACGGGTAATTGTCATATAAAATGGAGTAAATAAATATGTTGGTCTATCACCCCGCTTTTGACATATATAATTGTGTTTTCAGAATGTTGCAATTATTAACTGCAATGAAACAGCACGAGGTTGAACTTGATAGGTTGCGCATTTGGGATTTTTATTTGACGTTTCCTAACGAGGCAAGAAAAATTAGTTTTCCTACGGCTTTATCTGAATTGAAAAAGATATTCAAACAAAAGGACGAAAATCCATACGAAGATTTGATTGATTCAAAAAAAATTATTGAGAGAATGAAACCGTACCAAATTGCGGCTTTGCATTGTATTGCTTCTTATGGTCTGATTGACGCAAAATCTCTTTCAAAAAAATGGGTAACTCGGACAGAAAAAGAATTGCCGCAAGAATTGCTTGCCAAATTTGAAAATGCGGATGTCGAAAAAACTAATCTCATTAAACTGGTAATTGGTTTTGCCGAATTGCCGCTGTATGGATTAAAACAAAGAACAGGATTAATAGAATTTAGATATGACGAACGTTAAGCCCACATTATTCCTTAATAGATTGATTGTTAGAACTCATAACAATCATATTGCCTATGATGAAACATTTCATAATGGCGTAAATATAATTCGTGGGCAAAACAGTTCGGGCAAATCAACTATTGCCAATTTTATATTTTACGCATTGGGCGGCGATTTCAGCAATTGGACGACAGAAGCATTTAAATGTAAAGAAGTTATTGCGGAAGTTAAAATCAATGATGCTATTATTACTTTAAAAAGAGAAATGACCCAATCGGGATTGCAACCGATGAGTATTTTTTGGAATAACTATGAAGAGTCTAAAAAAGACAGTATGAATTGGCAAACTTTTCCATACCAACAAAGGGGAAGTACTGAGAGCTATACTAATCTCCTTTTCAAGGTCTTATCTTTTCCAGAGGTTAAAAGTGAAGACAGCAATATTACAATGCACCAAATATTAAGGTTAATGTATATTGATCAAAAAACACCTGCACAGAATTTGTTTAGATTTGAACGCTTTGACCCACCGCTGACACGGGAAGCGGTTGCTGAAATATTATTGGGAGTTTATGATGATAGTTTATATTTCCAAAGATTAAAGCTTAAACAAGCAAAAAAAGAGAAAGAAGAAAAAGATAGAGAGTTTCAAAATCTGAATAAAGTTTTCGGACAAGCCACAGGTGTTAATACGGTCGCTGCTGTTCAAAAAGAAATAGAATCAACAAAGAAAATTTTATCTGATATAAACGTTAATATTATTGAGTTAAGAAAACAGCAAGTAGTAAAGACAACTAGAAGAACTATATTAACTTCGGAAAATATACAATCTGATTTATCCAAAGCAAAAAATAAAGTAAGAGAGTTGCAAACACAAATCAATTAGATATTGATATTGCAGATTCTCAACAATTCATTTCAGCATTAGAAAAACGAATATTGGAATTAAACAATTCCCTGTTGACAAGACAGGTTTTAGGAGAATTGCCTTTAAAACTTTGTCCTCAATGTTTAAGTGAATTAAATATGGATAACGTAGTAGAAGGACATTGTTGTCTTTGTAAACAACCCCTTTCAAGCGAAGCAGAGAAAGCAAATGCAAAACGTCTTTTACAAGAAATGGATTTGCAAGTAAAAGAATCCAAAAGTTTACTTCAAGAAAAAGAAAGAAAGCGTGCAAATTTCAGTGGCGAGTTGCCTGTATTCATTGAAACGGCTCGCAGTTTGCAAAAGCAATTAGATATGTCCGTTGAAAATCCTCAAACGACAAGAGATGAAAGATTGGACGACTTATTAGTTGAAAAAGGAAAAATTGAAAATAAGACAGAATATTTAACAAAACAATTACAAGCAGTTGAACTGATAGAACTACTGAAACAAGAAATTGCACAATTGGCTAAAGAAATATCATTTTTAGAATCTGAAATTCAACAAAAAGAATCAGAACAAAAGAGAAATCGCCAAAATGCAATGCAAAAAATAAGAGAAATCACATTGCATATTCTGAAAAATGATTTAGACAGACAAGAAGAATTTAGAAATGGGAAAAGGGTTGAAATATATTTTTTGCGAGACACATACTCATTAGACGGCAATAATAATTTTTCAGAAAGTTCAAATGTATATTTGAAGAATGCAATTTTATTTTCGATATTTTTTGCAAGTCTGACATTGGATTTCTTTCGTTATCCAAGATTTATATTGTGCGACAATATGGAAGACAAAGGAATGGAAAAGGAAAGAACACAGAATTTACAAAAACTTATAACTGATATGTCAAATAAAATAGAGCAGGAACACCAAATCATTTTCACAACTTCTATGGTTGCAGATGAATTAAATAATACGCCTTACTGCGTTGGTGCAGATTATGACAGGAATAATAAAACACTAAAGGTATAAAATAATATGGTAGATAACAACAAATACATAGACCTTTTCCTTGCCCCAATCCGCAAGTGCAAGGACTACAAGCCGAAATTCGGCGAAAGCCAGAATGAAGATGGCGTTTCGCTCGAAAGTTTCTTGCAACTTTACGGCAACGACCCGTTTTATTCGTGGATTGGACTTGACAGCGGCTTGATGTACGCGGCACACAAAGCCGCAGGCGGTATGACCTCAATCTATCGGCAAATCGGCATTGGTTGCGAGCATTTGTTCCGCGAAATCATTATTGACACAACGCGATATACGAACAGGGATTTTGCGCTTTGGAGTTACGAAACTAAGACACAAATCGGTAAAACGAAAACACTCACATTAGACGGTCGTTTAGAGTTGAGCAAAATACAAAATGCAGAGTTGAAAAATCGTTTGCAAAATTGGATTGCCGACTATTGCAAAGAGTTGTCTGTGACACAAATTCCCAAAAACGGCGTTGTTTTTGAAGTTCGACAAGGATACAAGAGTAAAGACAGCAAACGACAAAATGCAGATATTGACAATGCTACTGTTGCTTATGCCAATGGCTATCTGCCTGTTTTTGCGATTTTCTCTTCGCAAATAGATTCAGATATAGTTCTTCGCTATCGCAATAATCGTTGTGGAATAGTTACAGGTATAAATTCTGCCAATCCGCAAACGTCGCTTTTTGAATTTTGTAAAGAGATTTTGGGTTACGACCTTGCGGCTTTTTTCAAAAGCAATTCCGAAAAGTTCAAATTGGAAATCAATTCAGTACTCAAAACCTTATTAGATGCAAACTAAACTTTTTGACATAACAAAACGAGCGGATTATACTTTTAAATATAATACGAAATTGGGGCGACACGGTTGGTTACGCCTCACGCCTGCGTATTCCGTAAAATTAGTAGAGGAAATAATCAGAAGCGACTGCAAAAAAGGCGATGTAATTCTTGACCCTTTTTCTGGAACTGCCACAACCGGGTTAGTGGCTTCCGAAATGGGTTTTTCGTCTGTTTCATATGAAATTAATCCATTTTTGATTTGGTTTGGAAATATAAAATGCCACAATTATTCTGTCAACGAATTGGATATTTTACAAAAGCAGTTCAATCAATGCCTCGAAAAAATCGTTATGTCAGACGGCTTTTGGGTTCCGCCAATTCACAATATTGAACGGTGGTGGCACGCAGATACGCTTATGATTTTGGCAAGCATTCGCAATCGACTTGTTGAAACTTTCGGCGAACCAAACGGGAATCACTATCATAATTTGGTTTGGGTCGCGTTTTCTCGATTAATTATTGAAACTTCTTCGGCAGCATTTAATCACGTTTCAATGTCGTTTAAAGATACAACGCAATATGGTTTCACACAGATAAAGTCATTGTTACAAACCATTTTTTCAAATATTATCCATTCTGCAAAAACAACATTAACGGGATACGCGCAAGTCATTCACGCAGATTCAAAAGCATTAGAAATCAAAGAAAAAGAATGTTTTGATGCGGTCATTACTTCGCCGCCCTACCCAAACAGAATAAGTTACATTCGCGAATTGCGTCCGTATATGTATTGGGTAAAATTTTTGAAAAACGGTGCTGATGCAGGTGCCTTGGATTGGGAAACTATCGGCGGAACTTGGGGAATTGCCACAAGTAATTTAAAAAATTGGACTCCGACAAACAAAAATTTACCTGCACACCTTTACGATGTATGCGATAAAATCAGCCGTTGCGAAGATAAAAACGCTGAAACGATGAGCAAATATGTTCACAAGTATTTCGACAATATCTATTCTCATTTGCTCAATATGAGTGTTTTATTAAAGCCAAACGCAAAAGTTAATTATATTGTCGGAAACTCTTCTTTTTACGGACATTTCGTTGAAACACAAGATATTATTGCAGAATGTATGAAACAAATCGGTTTTACTATCATTGCAATAAATACAATTCGCCGCAGAAACACAAAAAAAGGATTGTTGGAATATAATATTAGAGCGTATTTTAATATTTGAAAAAATTGTCGCGCTACATTCTTGCGCCGGTTACGGTTCAAAACAATCTGCAAACCAGTTGGTTTTTCGAGCGGGCAAGAGGACAGTACAAAACTTTACGCAGTCGCGAGGGCTTTACCAAGTCCCGCCAGAGTGCATTTGACCGTAAATACCCGAAAAAACAAATGTTTACAAAAGTAGAGTTAGCGAAGTTTATCAATGCTTATCAGGAAGTTTGGGACGGCAGAAAGTTGGTAATAAGTCCGAATATCGTTGTGCGAGGCAATGAAAAGAACTATGCAAAGTTTATCAACGACAACCTGCCCGATAACATTAAGAAAATCAACAATGTATATTTTGAAGTATTACTGTCCGCTAAATATTTTTTTGCTCAAAAAAATGTTTAGCGGACAGTAATATTTTTCAATAAATTTTTTTATTTCAAAAAAAAAAGTATTACCTTTGCAGCCGAATTATAAAATAAAAAATAACAAAAAATAACCATTATGTTACTGCTTGAACTAAATATATTGCAAGATACAGCGAAAAACGCTGTAACTCGTTGTGTATCAAGCAGTTACCCCCCCCCCTCTTCCTCCAACTGCTTGATTATCAGACAGTTAGCAACATTTCGTTAATAAACATCAAAAAGACTTTATATAAGTTAGCGGAGGTGGTGGTTTTGTGTATTCTCTTTTTAACCGTTTTTTTACGGTTAGAAAGGGATTTTTTTGTGTGTAAAATTTACAATATTACTCAAAAATTTTCATTCCGCCCCAGCCCTTCGGACTTCGCTTCGGCTACGCCTTCGCGAAGTCCGAAGGGCTACTGCTATCAACAACGTTGTGAAACTTTACAACTAATACATAATATTATGAATACAAAAAACATATTATCGTGGCTACTGTTACTTTTTGGCGAAGCAATTATTATCGTAGCGTTTATTTTTTTCAGAGGAAATACGCCTGACAATATTCTTGTATTGAATATTGCAGTCAGTTCGTTGGTTTATGGGCTGTTTTTCTGCAATTTCCGCGCCCCGTGGATTGATTTGAAAGACAAAACTCAAAAACAAATCGGTGCAATCGGCATTTCTTGGTTTGCAATGTGGTTTTATGCAATTACATCTATCGGATTTATGCTCGTTGCTAATCTCGCCACCGAAATTACATTTGTTACGCAACTCATTGTGCATTGTGTCTTACTGTTTTCCCTATTATTGTCAATGTTGCTTTCTCGCCATTCTGCCGACAAAGTTGCCGAAGTTTATCACGAACAAACAGTCAATCGCAACGGCATTTTAGAGATGAAAAAGGTAATAATTGACTTGAAAAACAAAATCAGCGAAACAGCAAATTTGCCTGAAAATTTTGTGCAAAAAGTAAATTCACTGGAAGAAAGTTTGCGATTTATTTCACCAACTGAAAACGCAGAAGCTCACGAGTTGGAAAATTCTTTTGTAAAAACAATCGAATCCATTCGTTATGCTTTGCAGGATTATTCGCTTAACGCAGAACAGATTGAAAACAATCTCAAAAAATGCGAGCGGCTTTATCAAAATCGCAAAAATATTTATTCAAATTAAAAATAAATCTAACACATAAAATATGACAGGTAAAATTTTCCCAGAATCAAGTAATATCTATCAAGATCAAGCGAAGATATTATTCAATTACTACAGCCAAGCGGCTAAAAAAATCGTTGCCGAAGAGGATCGGTTAGAAAAAGAAATTGCAGTACTTGAAGAAGAAAAAGTGCAGCACAATAAAGACATTTCAGGTCTTTGGGTGTGGTTCCTAACAATCATTCTGTTTTTTGTCTATTTTATCAAGAAAAACGGTTTGGAAAAACAAATCACCGAACTTGACAGTCGGATTGCAGAGTTCAAACGCCAGCACGCAGAAATTTTCCGCGACTACAAAGTGTCAAAACTTGGCGTGGCTTATGTACCTGTTGCCGAGCAAATCAAGTACGAAGACAAGAGTTTCATTGTTGATTACACCGGCAAAGTGCCTGAATCGGAAATAACTTTGCAACTTTCGCGTCAAAACAATTTGCTGATTGACACAATCGCAAATCTTGAAAATCTGTCGAGCAAAGCCCCGATTGTAGAAACTTCGAAAGACACCGAACCGATTGAAACAGACGAGTATTCCACTTCCATTCAGGAAATCAATCAGCACGATTATTTTGGGAAATTGGAACGCTCATTGCGCACCATTTCTTACTGTATGGACGACCTCGACACTACTTCCGTTTCGTTGCCTTTGGTTGCCGACAAGAGCGAATATCTGCAATATTTGAATGAATTTGCCACAACGGAAGTGCCTGAAAATGCGCCCATTATTCCTGTTTTTGACAAAGAAAGATATGCAGGTAGCGTAAATAAATTTCAGGAACTCAATAAATTAAAAGATTCTCTTTCGAGTAAAACAGAGCAGTTTGAAGATGTTTTGAAGGGCTTAATGGTAACAATGGCAAACTCTGTTCAGGCAATTTCAGCACTAAAAATCGCCTCGACAGACAAAGTAATTTTTGAATCAAACAAAGTTTTGTATCAAATCTTGAAATCGCCGTATAATCACTATTCGCCGCAACTTGAACACGAAGAAATAGAGCGTATCCGTCAGGAAAAATTTGATTACAGCGAGAGCGTGCAGGGTTATGAGCCGTTCCAACTCAAACCGAGTTCAAAAGTAAAATACAATCTTACTTCGGGAATGTGGACTGCGGAAGATGGTAGCGTTACCAATTTTCCGTTTGGCGTACACCAAATTTACGAGGAAATTGTTGCCCCTGTTGTTCAAAATTTAATGAATGAAAACCGTATTGAACGCCTGAAAATCTACAATCATATCAAAGACCAAAAAATCAGTTACCTCAACAAGTGGCATCAGGATACCGACAGTTTCTATCGTGCCAACCGTGCTGAAAGTGCCGATGTTATCAACTTAATGCAGGCAAGTTTGCGCGAATATGTGGCGGCTTACAACACGCTTGTTTCACTGCAAAAAACCGAAGACAGTATGGTGCAGTCGGGCGGCTCGCTTGATGCAACAGTTGTAGACATTGTTGATAATTCTGCCGAAACGCTTGCAGCATTTGAAATGCAATCGCAAGAGTTCCAAAGAGTTCAGTCCGATTTTGAAAATTATATGGAACGCCTCAAAGAAGACATTGATTTGAAAGCGGAAAAATTTGGATATATTGAATATTACGATGCAAAATTGCGTGACGGAAACGCCAACGAATTGGCTGTGGCAGCCGACGAAATTCACGATTTGGATACCCGCCGCAAACCGCTTGCAACTGTCAATCCGCTGTTTGCAAAAGTTTCGGAACTTCCGCCTGCACCACAGGTTGAAGATATTACTTTTGAACATATTTCGCTCAATTTGCCGAATATCGCTAAAATCGCGTTGGAAAAATTAAACGGCGAAAAGCAGGAAACTACGGAAATTGAGTTTGAACACGAAAATATAGAACGCAAAAATATAATCGCTAATATAATCGCTGCCATTCTTAAATCACATGACGAAAATAATGCTAACGAATAAAACCGCAAAATTATGGCTACATTTAATTACACAGTAGATACCAATCCGATGGCTGCGGAAATTAGCAGCGTATCGAAGCACGTTGCAGGTACTACCACTGCGGTTGTAGCAATGCAAACCGCCGTAGTTGTGGCAGAAGCAAAAGCCGCCGACCACGTTTGCAAAAATGTAAATAAGGGCTTTTTCACACTTATTCGTTCTCAAATTTCGCAAAAAATGGCAAAATTGCAGAGCGATGTTGATTCGCATTTGATGCAACTCAATCAGCAACGCAGGCAACTTTTAGCAATAAAAGGGAGAATGGAACGCGACTACAATACGATTTCGAGGCGTTATTTGAAACTCTTCTCAGGACTTAATCAAAATCTCAAACAACGAATTTTTGAATTAGACCGCCCGACTATTGATTTTGCTGTTCGCGAAGTGGAAAAAGTGTCAAACCGTACCAAATACCTGACGGCTACTGTTCCTGTAACACAACTCGAATCGTTGGCAATAAGCCAAAAAATTATTGCCTCAAATGTAAAATTTCGCGGAATGAAAGTTATTGGCTCGATGACTAACTTTCTATCGGATATGAACGAACAGAAACGGCTGACTGAAAAGATTTTACTTTCAGGTTCAAAAGTTAAAAATGCCACTTTATCTGTTCCTGTGATTATCAGTGAAATGAATTTTGATAAATTCGACAACAAAAACATTGATATTACCGTAAGCAAAGTACAATTAAACCCGACAACTCAATCGGCTGTAAAAAACACTATAAATCAAAACATTGATAATTTACAATGGCAAAAAGCAGAAATTGACAAAGATACAAAAAGCGAGTTTAGTAAATTATTGTCAAATTCCAATTCTTCGCAGCGCGTAAAAGATATGGCGAGCAGGTTGTTTGCAGCAAATAGTTATCAACAACTTAAAACCACTGCCTTATGAGCTATAAAAAACTTATCGTGAAAGAATATCTGTCCATTACAGCGGTTCAAAAACGGCATCTTATCCTGCCTCGCAAAATGGTGGTAGTCATACAGTTTATTATGAAGGTACAACATACGAAGATATTTATACAGAAATTGAGGTTGATACCAGACCTTTTGACCGTAGCGTTGCAGGTTGCAATACAAGCGTAAATGCTCTCACAGGCGCAGTTGTAGCAACTGAAGCGGCGCAAATTGCCTCAATTGATGCCAATTCAAAGAAAGTGGCTGGATCTATTGTTAATGGATTTTTCGGTTACATTCGTTCCGAAATCAGTCAGCAGGTAATGGAACTGTCGCAGAAAATTGATGCCCATTTATTGCATTTGCGGGAATTGGCAAAAAATTGTGTTTCCAAACAAAAACAAATGGAAACGGATTACAACCGCATTTCAAGCCGTTATCTCAAAATATTTGATGATTTAAACAACGAATTGGAAAACCGTATTTTCGAGTTGGATAAACCTGCTTTTGTTTTCAAGCGGAACATTGACAGTCATTCCAACCGCACTTCCGATAATGATTTGGTGGGTACCGTTGCAATTTTCGGACGCGAAGGCGGCGAATTACAGGCAAAAATTTCCGCTTCTGTGGCTAAAAAACGAGCATTCAATGCTATCAATCAAGCAAATGTTTTTTTGTGGAAACAGAAAAAACTGCAATCCATAATCAACCAAAGTATGCTCAATGAAAGCGTTGCCGCCACACAATTTTCGCCCGTTTGCTTTGTAGAAACCAACGGTGAAAAAAATCAGATAAGAAAGAATGTTTATCAAGCCGATTTTTTGCCGAAAATCAATCAAAATGAAATGGTTGAAAATTTCAAATCGCAATCTTGGTCAAACGGCACAAAAGAGCAAAAGGATAATATTCAACGCTATTTCAACTCCGAAGTAAACAGTGCGTACAACGCAGCAAATCAACACGATGAGCGCGTGAAAAATATGCTTGTCAAAATTTTTAATGTAAATTCAATCCAATTCGTTTAATCTTTAAAAGTAAAATATAATGAAAGAATTAAAAGAACTTCGTTTTAACGAAAGTAACATACAGTTGAAAGACAACTTGATAAAAGGCAGTATTTTGCCCGAAAAAGTTGCAGAACTCAATCGCACGATTACAGTGCAGGGCGACACGGTTGTAGAAGGACCTGTTTATGCCCACAAGCTCGAAATCCAAAACGGCGACCTCGAAATTCAGGGCGCGGTTTTCATGCAGTTGGAACTTTATGTCAATAGCGAGGCAAAAGGCAATGTGGCATTTAAGAAAAGTGTCGGCTCGGCAAATTCTATCGTTTCCCGTGCCGCAAACTGCAAAATCGTTTTTTATTCCGATATTAACGCAAAATCGGTAACGCTTTACAATGCTTTTGTGGCAGGCAGTATTTATGCAGACGAAATCACTTTGGAAGATTGCGTAGTAATCGGCGGCGTGTTTGCAACACAGGAGATTTATATGAAAAATTCCATTGTCGGAACATTCAACACACCGCAAATCCAAATCACAGGAATGATTAGTTTGCTTTTGCCGAGTGCATTTTCAATCGAAAAAATCACTACCGATGCCTCTACAAAACTCTACAATTTGAGTTTGGCGGATTTGGGTTCGCTTTACAAAGGGCTCCCACAAGCAGCCAATTCGGGCAAAATAGAAATGAACACCGAAACAGATGAGGTGAAATCTACGCTTACCAATGAAGAAATTCAAAAGACCTTGCGCAGTTATACCGTTATCGGAAAAGTTTTAGCAGCCGACTTGCTTGATACCGACAAGTTTCAAAATCATTTTTTGCTTACTGCCGCTTCGCTTGGCACCCAACTGCTTAAAACCTACGATATGGGTATTGGCAAAGACGGCAAGCCCGCCACTTTGACCTTCGACAAAATCCGCGACTTCTTTTTTGATATTCTCGCAGGAAAAATAGAAATTCAAACGATGGACGGCAAGTTTGATATTTCACAAATTACAGGAAAATTTTAAAAATAGGAAAATAATTAGTTTGAATAATTTGTGTGACAACAGAAAACAAAATAAAGTATTTTGAAAATCGAGACGATTGGAGAAAGTGGCTAATGGACAACTTTGACACTGCCAATGAAATATGGTTTGTATTTCCCAATAAGTCGTCAGGAAAAAAAAGTATTTTATACAATGATGCGGTTGAAGAAGCCCTTTGTTTCGGTTGGATTGACAGTACGATAAAATCACTTGACAAAGAACATAAAATTCAGCGTTTCACCCCCAGAAACCCTAAAAGCACTTACTCGCAAGCCAACAAAGAAAGACTGAAATGGCTATTAGAAAATAAAATGATACACCCAAAATTTGAGGATAAAATACAAAATGTTTTATCTGAACCTTTTATTTTCCCCAATGATATAATTGACAGATTGAAAGAAGATAAAATAGTATGGAAAAACTATCAACAATTTTCCGACTCATATAAGCGAATCCGAATTGCGTACATTGAAACCGCAAGGAAACGTCTTGAAGAATTTGAGAAGCGGTTAAACCACTTCATTAGCAAAACGAAAGAAAATAAAACGATAGCAGGATTTGGCGGAATTGAAAAATACTATTAATCAAAAGAGAATGCCGCACGCCTGACTTGCGTCCTGCCTGCAAGCGGATTGAAATCGGTAATTGAACTTTTGCCCGACTGCGCAATTCCGATTTTCACGAAACAAGTTTTTCCGATTGCAAGTCCAATTATATAGATAGTAATGTGAGAAAAAATCGCGAAAAAATATAAGATTGCGCATTAATTCAAAAATAAATTGTACCTTCGCAAAAATTTCAAGATAATATGGCAAAGAATACAGGATCAACCATAACGGATTATTTTTCAAATTGTTGATATAAATACCTCAAATGTGAAAACATTTTTGTAATTTTGCAGTTGATCTATAATCGAAAAAAATGTAGAAACATGACATTGATAAATAACAGATTATTAGACATATAGAATAGCGTTGCTATCCTTGCTCTTGGAATGTAGGAAGTTTCAAAAGTTAATGCAAGTTCAATAGTAATCACTCGCAGAAATGCGGGTTTGATTATTTGCATTAACGGGTATTTTCCTACAACCTCAAGGGTGGATATTTCAGATTCGCTTTCTTTTTTGTCAAAAATCCGACGACGGCTCCGACCGCCCTATCATATACAGAACTGCAAACTGCCCATAAATCGCGGAGTGAAACTGCAAAAACACTCAAATCATATTGCAGGAAAGAGCAGATACTTTCTAAAAAACGGGCAAGACCTGTGAAGCCGAACAGAGCAGGAAATTTAAACGATTTGCGTACCAGATGCACAAAAAAAAGTCCCAAGGGTATGGGCAAATAATAATGAAAAAATATCTTTTGATATTAGTAGCCGTAATCGGCTTTGGAATTAGTGCAAATGCACAAGAATTAGCAGTGAATAATGTATCAAAACAATATTCTGCAAGTACTGAACTATTAGCATATACAGAATCTACTTCCACTTCTGTTGTTGATATTTTAGTATATGCAAATGATGCTGCTTATGAAATGTGTAATTATTTTAATGGCTCTTGGGTAGATACTGGTTTGAAAATTTATTGTTCATTTGGTGGAGATATCTACACCTGCACAGCATATAAAATTGTAAAAGGTATGTGTGCTATCAATGGTGCAATAAAACTTTCAATTGAAGGCAATTATGACGCAGGCTTGAGAGCATTACTATCAGGAACTACTGACATTTTTGTAGCTTCAAAAGTAGGTACAAATGCTTTTAAATTAGTAACAAGGTAAGTTTTCACTTACTGAAAAAACAACGAATTTACAATCCTTATAATTAAAACAGCGATAAAAGAAATTTTTACCGCTGTTTTTTGTTTTTCGGCGTAAAACGCGCCAGACGCCTGAAAACAGTCCGTACAAGTTTGACTTCGTCTTCTTCCTTCGCGCCTCCCCAAAGTCCAAACAAGTTTGTCGTTTTATCACAGTAGATGCCTGCGAAGATGCTTTTGACTTTTATGAGCGAAATGGGGTTAAATTTTTCACATAAAAAAAATTAATATTTTTTAAGCCTTACAAAAAAATTGTTGAAACGATAACAACAGACAAAAGCAAAAAACACCTGATAATCAGATAATTAAAAATTTACAATTAAAATCAAACAAAAAAAACAGGTAATTTTGTTCCTGTAAATTTTCCGAAAAATTTTTATAATTCTGTGCATAATTGAAAATTTTATGCTAACTTTCCCCTATAAATTTTTCAAAAAATTTTTATGCGTTTGTGTGTAATTGAAAATTTTATGTTACCTTTGCGCCGATTAAAAAGGTAAAAAAAGATGAATTTAGAATTAAAAAATTTTATTGCTGAAAAAAATTACCCAACTTTTGATTTAAAAGCAGCGTTTTTTGATATGGACGGTATTTTGTTCGATTCTATGCCGTATCATGCGCAGGCGTGGGTGAAAGCGATGAATGAGTTTGGGCTTGAATTTTCGCTTTATGACGCTTATCTTAACGAGGGGCGCACTGGCGACAGCACTATTGACGAGCTTTTTGTAAAACAATACGGCTACGTTTCCGATGCTGCTGAACGACAAAAAATGTACGATTTAAAATCGCAATATTTTAACGAATTTCCTGCGCCAAAGCAAATTCCCAATGTTTTTGAATTGCTTAAAATGCTGAAAAACAAAGGTTTGCAAATTTTTGTGGTAACAGGTTCGGCGCAAGTATCGTTGCTGGAAACTTTGGACAAAAATTTTCCAAATATTTTTGAAAAAGGAAAAATGGTTACGGCATTCGACTGCAAAATCGGCAAGCCCGACCCAGAGCCATATCTAATGGCTTTGGCAAAGGCAGGCGTAGAAAAATGGCAGGCTGTGGTAGTGGAAAACGCGCCGCTTGGAGTGCATTCTGCCGTTGCTGCAGGGCTTTTCACAATCGGCGTAAATACAGGAATTCTCAAACCTGAAGAGTTGAAAAAAAAGGGCGCAAATATGATTTTTAAAAATATGCGCGAAGTGATTGAGAGTTGGAAAAAAATTTTTTAGAAAAAGGAGTTGTTGATAGTTATTGGTAGTTATTAGTAGTTATTGGTAGTTATTTATAGTTATTTATAGTTATTTATAGTTATTTGTAGTTATTGGGAGTTAAAGGAGTTAAGGAGAAAGTACGGAAGCCAGCAACTTTCGACTTTCTATTCGTTTGGTTAAAAATAAATATAAACAGATGAAATTCATTTTATTAATCGGAACAGGAAGTTTTTTCGGAGGAATTTGCCGTTATCTGCTTTCGATGGTTATTATCGGTAATAAAAACAGTTTCCCGTTGAATACGCTGACAGTCAATGTTTTAGGCTGCTTTTTAATCGGGATTGTGTTTGGTTTTGCAGGAAAATTCAATTTTTCAAATGAAACAAAACTTTTCCTCACAACAGGCTTTTTGGGCGGTTTTACAACTTTTTCCGCATTTTCAAACGAAACTTTTTTGTTATTGAAAAACGGACAAATTGCATTTGCCGTCTTCTACATACTTTTGTCGGTTTTTGTTGGACTTTTAGCAACGTACACAGGATATTTTATTACGAAATAAAAAAACAGGAACAAAAAATTTCGCTCCTGAATTTTTTAATACTGCTCATTTTCGTTTGGAAAATAACTGTTTTTAACGTCTTCTATGTAGTTTTGCACAGCGGAGGTCATAACGGCGTTCAAATCTGCATATCGGCGTAAAAATCGCGGCGAAAAATCCTGATTCATACCCAACATATCGTGCAGCACAAGCACTTGCCCGTCTGCCGCTCCCGCACCGATGCCAATTATCGGTATTCGCAACTCGGCGGAAACCTGCGCGGTAAGTTTTGCAGGAATTTTTTCCAAAACGAGCGCGGAACAACCCGCCTCTTCAAGCAAATGCGCATCTTCGAGCAGTTTTTTCGCTTCCTCCTCCTCTTTTGCGCGCACAGCGTAAGTGCCGAACTTGTTGATTGACTGCGGTGTTAAACCGAGATGCCCAATAATTGGAATGCCCGCCGACAAAATGCGCTTTACACTTTCTAAAACTTCCGCGCCGCCTTCGAGTTTTATGCAGTCGGCATGCGTTTCTTTCATAATGCGGATTGCCGATGCTACCGCCTCCTTGGAATTGCCCTGATACGTTCCAAACGGCATATCAACTACCACAAGCGCACGTTTTACGGCTTTCATCACCGATTTTCCATGATAAATCATTTGGTCAAGCGTAATTGGCAAACTGGTAACATTGCCCGCTATCACATTCGAGGCGGAGTCGCCAACGAGGATTACGTCTATGCCTGCACAGTCGATAATGCCCGCCATTGTATAGTCGTAGGCGGTAAGCATCGAAATTTTTTCGCCCCGCTGTTTCATTTCAATCAATCGAAATGTTGTAACTTTTCTACCATCTTCAGGTGTATGAACTGACATATTTTTTTGAGTTAAAATTTAAGGGGACTTCTAAAAATTACCGTTTTTCTTTTGATTTTTTTTTCAGAGCCGAAGTCCAATAAAACTCTGTCAAAAAATCGGTGCAAAGTTACAATAAAAATTTGAGGATTTGAAAATTCAATTTGAAAATTTGAAAATTTGAAAATTCAATTTTAAAAAAATTATTAATTGTTAATTATATTTTGCATTTTCAAATTTTCAAATTTTCAAATTGTATTTTTGCATTTTCAAATTTTCAAATTGAATTTTGATTTACAAATAAGTTAAATTTTAGAAATCCCCCTAAGAGTTGTTTCTACTAATTTTATTGTTTCAGCCGCCTCTTTTACATCGTGAATGCGCAGAATGTTCGCGCCTTTCAACAGAGCAATCGTGTTGAGGACAGTTGTGCCGTTGAGGGCAGTTTCGGGCGTGATGCCGAGAACTTTGTTAATCATACTTTTGCGCGAAATTCCGACCAAAAGCGGCAAATTAAAACACTTGAAAACAGGCAAATTTTGCAAAAGTTCGTAATTTTGCTCTGTTGTTTTTGCAAAACCAAAACCCAAATCCAAAATAATATCTGAAGTAAAACCTAAATTTCGCAAAATTTCGATTTTTTCTGCAAAATATTTTAATATATCAGGTACTAAATCTTGATAATCGGTCAAGGTTTGCATTTCTTGCGGAGTGCCGCGAGTGTGCATTAATATATAAGGCGTATTGAGGCGGGCAACTGTGGGCAACATATTTTCGTCAAGCATTCCGCCCGAAATATCATTTATAATATCTATATTGTATTGATTTACAGCAATTTCTGCAACTTTCGACCTAAAAGTATCAACCGAAATTATCGTGTCAGAAAAATTTTTACGGATTATTTCCAATGTCTTGCAAATTCTGTCAATTTCCTCTTTTTCGCTCACAAAATCGGCATTAGGTCGGGTAGAATAGCCGCCAACATCAAGAATGTCTGCGCCTTCTGCCAGAGATTTTTCAACCTTTTCGATAATTTTTTTTTCGTTATCGCAACGGCTGCCAGAGTAGAAAGAATCAGGCGTTGCGTTGATTATAGCCATCAAAAGTGGCGGATTGAAATCAAAAATTTTTTGTTTTAATACAATATTTTGCATTGTTTTTATATGATATTTTTTTCGGCGCAAAGATACGCTTTAATTATTATTTATTCAACCTCAATTTTAGCCCTGCAAAAATCGTATCAGGGTTTATGTTCATCAGGCTGTGCATTTCGCCTGACATCGAAAAACCGCACTTGTTGCAAAGCCCCAAAAGCGAGCCGCCGCAATCGACCGTTTTCTGTCCGCTGATGTGAATAAAATTTGAAATCCAGCAATATTTTTTAAAATCCATATACTTCATTCGCTTTAAGCCCGAAATTGAGTTCATAATCGGGTAACCCTTTCGTTTTAAGGAAATTACCTTGTCAATTACCTCTACGCGCTTGTCCCAATCCAAAAATAAATATTCCGTATTTTTATAGGGCGTATGAAAATTTATCGAAATCATTTCGATATTCGGATTGTTTTTTGCAAATTCGATTGTCTGCTCTACCGACTTGTAATTCAGGCTATTAACCACCATATTTATGCTTAAATGCGGGTGTTTTGCAGAGTTGATATTGCGGACAAGCCTTTCAAAAGTGTGTTTTCCGCGCACTTCGTCGTGAAATTCCTCAAAACCATCAACCGAAACCCAAATACTGTCGGCTTTCAGGTTTGAAAACGGATTTTGTCCGTTGGTTGTAACGGTAGTGGTAAAAAAACCTGTTTCCCGCGCCAAATTAAACAAATCGTTGATATTTTTCTCGCCGTCTCGCCACAGTGTCGGTTCGCCTCCCTCAAAATCTACAAAGCGAGAACCCTGATTATAGCAGTATTCCAACTCTTTTTTGATTTGCTTATACTTTTTTGTAATCATATTTTTTGTGGAATAAATGCAGCAATGCCTGCAACGCAAATTACATTTGTCGGTAATAAAAATTACCGACTGCAACGGGATTTTTTTACCCAAAATCCGCGTTTTAAAAAACCATAATGGAAAATAAATTAACTGTTTCATGTTTTTAAAAACTTTTTTTAATAATTTCTATAATATTTTCGGCTCTGCCCATTGTGTAATAGTGGATTGCGTTGAAGCCACTTGCCAATAAATCGCGGCTTTGGGTAGCGCACCATTCGATACCGAGTTCATAAACCGCCTTGTCGGACTTGCATTTTTGCGCCTCAAACACCAACTCTTGCGGAATATCAATCGAAAAAGCCTGAGGCAATTTATGAATTTGATTTAATGTAGAAATCGGTTTTAATCCCGCAATTATCGGAACAGAAATACCCGATTTTCTGCACATTGACACAAAATTGTAAAATTTTTGATTGTCAAAAAACATCTGCGTAACGATGTAGTTCGCGCCCGCATCAACTTTCTGTTTCAGGCGCAAAATATCGGTTTCGAGATTGGGAGACTCGCGGTGCTTTTCAGGGTATGCGCCCACGCCAATGCAAAAATCGGTTTTGACCGTTTGGTGCAAATCGGCATCTAAATATTTGCCGTTGTTCATATCTGCGATGTGGCTAACTAACTGATACGCATTGGAATAGCCGTCAGTTTCAGAAACAAAATTTTTCTGTCCAATCATTGCATCGCCCCTAAGAGCCATCACATTTTCGATACCCAAAAACGAAAAATCCATCAAGTCGTTCTCAATTTTCTGTTTCGACGCGCCGCCGCAAATAACGTGAGGCACAAGTTCTATATCAAATTTTTGGAACACCGCCGCTGCAATAGCCAACGAAGATGGACGTTTTGAAACGGTTATCTTTTTGAAACTACCGTCTTGATTATCAACGAACTGCACCTCATCTCTGTGGCAAGTGAAATTGACAAAAGGCGGCTGCAATTCAAGTAACCGCGCCAGATTTTGTTGCAATTTGCTCCTGTCGCTGCCTTTAAGCGGCGGCACAAGTTCAAATGAGGCAAATTTTTTTTCACTATTTTTTAAAATATCAGTTACTTTCATTTTTTTTTCAGTTAAAATTTAAAAACTAAAAACCAACCCAGCCCTGCGCCTTAAATTCGATTTGTTGATTGTCGCGGGTAATGAGCATTTTTCCGCTCTCTGCGGGCGAAATATGCCCTATAACGTGAATATCGTCAAGCGTTTTAACCTTGTCGTAGTCGGCAAGCGGCGTGGTGAAAAGCAGTTCGTAGTCCTCACCGCCGTTGAGTGCAACAGTTGTGAGGTTCATATTAAATTCCTCCGCAGTAACGGCAGTTTGATAATCAATCGGAATTTTGTCCTCATACACCGCGCAACCGCAGCCGCTTTGCGTGCAAATATGCAAAATTTCAGACGAAAGCCCGTCTGAAATATCCATCATCGAAGTCGGCAAAATATTATTTTTTGCCAATTTTTCTATAATATCTTTCCGCGCCTCAGGTTTTAATTGCCGTTCCAAAACATACTCTTTTGTTCTAAAATCGGGCTGAAAATCAGGGTTTTGCACCGATTGGAAAATTCGTTTTTCGCGTTCCAAAATCTGCAAACCCATATACGCCGCACCGAGATTGCCCGATACACAAATCAGGTCATTTTCTTTTGCTCCATTGCGATAAACGATTTTGTTCTTGTCCGCCTCGCCCAAACAGGTAATGCTCAAAGTCAAACCTGTGAGCGATGACGATGTGTCGCCGCCTACCAAATCTACGCCGTATTTTTCGCAGGCAAGCGCGATGCCGCTGTAAATTTCGGTAATCTGCTCAACCTCGAAACGCTTTGATAATCCGATAGTTACGAGAAGTTGTTTAGGCTGTCCGTTCATTGCGTAGATGTCGGAAAAATTGACTACGGCAGCCTTGTAGCCGAGATGTTTGAGCGGCGTGTAGGTGAGGTCAAAATGGATTCCTTCAAGCAAAATGTCGGTGGTTGCCAAAAGCCGTTTTTCGCCTGTAAAAATCACAGCAGCGTCATCGCCAATGCCTTTTTCTGACGAAACGTTTTTGAGTTCTATATTTTCTGTTAAAGTTTTTATCAGGTTAAATTCCCCAATTTCAGATACTTGCATAATTTTAATTAAAAATTTAGAATTAAAAGATAATTTGTCTATTATTAGGACTAAATATTTTACATATTTCTTCTGTGCCTTGCAGATATATAGTCAGTTGCAAGTTTGCGTTTTTACGCAATAAAATCAATCAGCACCAGCGCAGCCATTGCCTCCACAATGGGAACGGCGCGTGGAACAATGCAAACATCGTGCCTGCCTTTGATTTGATATTGGCGCGTATTGCCTTGTAAATCAACGCTTTGCTGAATTTTTCCAATACTTGAAACAGGTTTAAATGCAACTCTAAAAAAAATATCGCCGCCAGTGGAAATACCTCCGAGAATACCGCCGCAGCGGTTGGTTTTTGTCGCTATTCGAGCATTTTCATACACAAAAACATCATTCATTTCAGAACCGAGCATTTTTGCGGAATCAAAACCGCAACCGTAATCAAAGCCTTTCACAGTTGGAATTGAGAGCATCGCGTAAGCCAAACGCGCTTGCAATTTGTCAAAAACAGGCTCGCCTACACCCGCAGGAACGCCCTTTATCACGCACGACACCACGCCGCCAACAGAATCTTGCTCCTCTTGCGCTTTCTGAATTTCGGCAAGCATTTTTTGTTTCGATTGCTCCTCTGTTAAAGATATTTGTCCAATTTGCGAAACAAAACCGTCTATAAAAATCTCTTGTTTTGCTAAAAACTGCTTTGCCAACGCACCTGCAACTACCCGCGCAACCGTTTCCCGCGCCGATGCTCTGCCTCCGCCTCGATAATCCCTAATGCCGTACTTTGCTTGACAGGTAAAATCGGCGTGTCCGTTCCGAAAAACATCTTTTAAGTCCTCATAATCAGCACTTTGTGTATCAGTATTTTTTACCAGAAACGCAACAGGCGCGCCTGTGGTTTTGCCCTCAAAAATGCCTGAAAAAAACTCAACTTCGTCAGCCTCTTTTCGTTGCGAAAAAAAGGGGAAACTTTCCGTCTTTCTGCGTTGCAGTTCAGTATTAATCGCCTGAAAATTAACGGAAAAATTGGCTGGAAACCCGTCAATAACCCCGCCAACCGCCTTTCCGTGCGACTCGCCGAAAGTTGTCAAAACAATATTTTTACCAAAACTATTCATTTATTTTCCGCAATTTCCACAACCGTTAGCCGAACAGTTGCAACTGCCGCAGTTACAGGAAGTTAAGGCTTGCAATTCCTCCTCAGTCGGAAAATGCACGTCAATAATTTTGCCTTTAAAAAACAAATCCTCGCCAGCCAACGGGTGGTTCAAATCAACGGTAACCGTATTTTCATTAACTGACACAATATCAGCGTTAATCCGCTGTCCTGTGCTGTCTATCAACGGAATAACCGCGCCTTTAAAAATTCTGTCCCTGTCAATTTCGCCATCTTCGGCAAAAACGCTGTGAGGCAGTTCAATAATATTTTCCTTGCTGTATTCGCCATAAGCATCGGCAGAGGCAATCGAAAATTCAAAATTTTCGCCCGCATTTTTGCCCGCAATCAGTTCCTCGAATTTTGGCATCATCATTCCAATTCCGTGAAAATATTTCAGCGGATTCTCCTCTGTGGTTTCTTCCATCAGTTCCATTATGCCGTTAGAATTTTTTACAAAAAGTTTATATTCTAACGTAACTAATTTATTTTCAGATATTTGCATAATATTCAATAAAAAATTTAGAATTATTAATGATTAAAACATAAGGGCATATCGCTATGTCCTTACGAAATTTTAGCGCACAAAGGTACAAAAAAAAATCATAAATTTATAATTAATAATTTAAAATTAATGCGTATCTTTGCAAATCTTTTTAAAATAAAAAAAGCGTTATGAAAGACAATTTTGAAATAATAATTTATGTGGCTATTATTGCTATTTCGATAATTTCGAGCATTGTAAAAAAATTTGCAACTAAAAAGCAAAAGCCTGTAACTCAACCTGTTGAGAAACCAACAAAGAATATTTTCGAGGATGTTTTGCGCGAACTCACGCAAACGCAGCCTGTGATACCACAGCCCATTCCTGTGCCGCAACCTGTTGTACGCAAGTCTGTTGCGCCGCAGCCTAAACCGCAAAAAATAGTTGCCTCTGCGCCCGTTATGAACGACCGTTTTGCACTTGAAAGGCACAACTATCAACGTTCCGAAATTTCACAAACCGCTGTAAGACAAATAGATGCGGAACTAAACAACGCTGCCGATTGGCAAAAAGCGTTTATTTACAGCGAAATTTTTAATCGTAAATATTGATTTCTGCACGAAAAATATTATTTTTTGTCCTGTTTTCAATAGTTTTTTATAACCAAATTTTTGCTCAAAATGAGTTTAAAATTATGAGTTATAATGTTGAAAATCTGTTTGATACAAAAGACGATTCGCTTTATAATGACCGCGAATATCTTTTTGGCGGACTGCGCGGTTGGACTTATGACAGGTACAAACAAAAATTGTCGAATATTGCAAAAGTGATTGTTGCCGTCGGGCAATGGACTCCGCCTGCGATTGTTGGTTTGTGCGAAATTGAGAATAAAAATGTATTGTATGACCTTACGCAACGTACAGGCTTACAGCAACTTAACTATAAATTTATTCACTACGAATCGCCAGATGCGCGCGGCGTTGATGTGGCAATGTTGTATTTGCCTGAATTTTTTACTCCGATTTCCTCGCGAGCGATTAACGTGAAATTTCCCAATTCCGCCAGCACTACCCGCGATATTCTCTATGCTTGCGGCACTGCGCCAAGCGAAGATACGCTGCACATTTTTGTAAATCATTTTCCTTCGAGGCTCGGCGGTGAGTTGGAGAGCGAGGAACGGCGCAAGACAGTGGCGCAGATTTTGAGAAAAAATGTTGATAGCGTTTTTCTAATCAATAAAAATGCTGCGGTAGTGATTATGGGCGATTTTAATGATTACCCTGACAATAATTCTATTGTTAAAATTCTAAAAGCCAATCCTTTACCCGAAAATTTATCGGAAATTTCTCCGCAAAATCTTTATAACCTCGCTTACAAAATTCACGTCGAAGGCAAAATCGGCACTTATTGCCACCAGCGCGAATGGGGAATGCTTGACCAGATAATTGTGTCAGGCAATCTGCTTGATAATTCATTGAATATCAATATTTTACCGCAAACTACGGAAGTTTTTGCGCCTGAATGGCTTTTGGAGAACGACAAAATGCTCGGCTCACACCCGTTCCGCACCTACATTGGAATGAAGTACAACGGCGGTTTCAGCGACCACTTGCCGATATTTGTAAGAGGAAAATATTAAAACAACACATTTCGGAAACGTGTTGCGTTTGCATACATAATAAATACTTAAATTCTCTGAAAACCTCACGATAACAATCTGACATATTTTAATTTTTAGTTTTATTTGTAAATTCTGCAAATTATGTTAATTGTTTTCAATCTTCAACAAAAAAAATTCCCTTTCTAACCGTAAAAAAACGGTTAAAAGCAGTAACGTAATGTTTTTTTTTGTTATTTAAAAAACTTATTTTTCTAATTGCAAGATATTTTTTCAAAAAAATTTTACACATTCAAAAAAATATTGTAATTTTGCAGCCCGATTTTCGCGGATTTATCTTTTTATAAAAATCTAACTTAATCGGATTGCAAAAATTTTTACAATATAACTCACTTGAATTTTTGAAAAGATGAAGAATAAATACGTTGATTTGATTGAACAGGCGTTTGATATTCCAAACGATGAGTTTAAAGTGGAAGAAGGCGAACTGAATTGGTTTGACGTGCCTCTGATGGACATTATCAAGCAATACGGTACGCCGCTCAGAATTGCCTATCTGCCGAAAATCGGGCAAAATATTCAGCGGGCACGCCGCGCTTTCAACGTGGCAATGGCGAAAGTTGATTATCAAGGCGACTACAATTATTGCTACTGCACAAAGAGTTCGCACTTCTCTTTTGTGATGGAGGAGGTGCTAAAACACAACGTTCATATCGAAACTTCATCTGCTTTTGACATCAATATTCTCGAAAATTTATATGAAACAGGAGACTTAAAGCCTGACGCATTTATTATATGCAACGGATTTAAACGACCTCAATATGTGGAAAATATCGAATATTTGATGTCGCTAGGTTTTGAAAATGTTGTTCCCGTACTTGATAATAAGTTTGAACTTGACCTGTTTAACATTAATGAAAACCTGAAATTTAACGTAGGAATACGAATTGCATCAGAGGAAGAACCTAAATTTGATTTCTATACTTCGCGTCTTGGAATACGATACAGCGACATTATTCCCTATTATCAAGAGAAAATTCAGAATAATCCGAATGTGCAACTAAAAATGCTGCATTTTTTCATAAATACAGGAATAAAAGACACTGCGTATTACTGGAATGAGTTGAGTAAGTCGGTAAATCTTTATTGCGAATTAAAAAAAATCTGCCCGGAACTTGACTCGCTAAACATCGGCGGCGGCTTTCCAATTCAGGCGTACCTTGATTTTCAGTACGATTACGAGTATATGGCGGAGGAAATTGTGGCGCAAATTCAGACCATTTGCAAAAACAACGGCGTGCCTGAACCGCATATTTTTACCGAATTTGGCTCATATACAGTAGGCGAAAGCGGCGCAATGCTCTACTCCGTTATCAACCAAAAACAGCAAAACGACCGAGAGTTGTGGAATATGATTGACAGCAGTTTTATGACTACTCTACCCGACACCTGGGCAATAAATCAACGTTACGTTTTCCTTGCAATCAATAATTGGAACAAAGAATACGAGCGCGTGCACATGGGCGGTTTGACTTGCGACAGCGAGGATTATTACAACGCCGAAGCGCATTCAAACGCAATTTTTATGCCAAAAATTACAGCAGATGAAGAGCAATATATCGGATTTTTCCACATGGGCGCATATCAGGAGAGTTTGAGCGGGTTCGGCGGAATACAGCACTGCCTTATTCCAAGCCCGAAACTCGTAGTAATCGACCGAGACGAGGAAGGCGAATACACCACAAAACTTTTTGCCAAAGAGCAAAGTTACAAAAGTATGCTGAAAATTTTAGGGTATTAAATTCTATTTTATTCCAAATTTTCCGATTACTGGGTAGTGGTCGGAAAATTTTTTGTGCGGAATTTTAGAACTCAACGGCACAAAACTTTTGTCAAGCAAAATATGGTCAATTCCTACATACATTCCGTTGGTGTAGAAAGTATAACGGTAACCCCACGAAGTAGATGAGCATAAGTCAATTAAGCCTCCTCTGATTTTGCTGTAAGTGTAAGATTCGGCTACATCGTTGAAATCGCCAACTACGATATTTTTGTAGGGCGATTTTTTGATTTCCTGCGCCACAATCCGCGCCTGCACAGCCCGAATTTTGTACGCATCAGCCAATTTCCGCGACAGAACTGACGAAATATTTGCAATTTCGCTGCTCGAAAAACCGTTTCCGTCATTTTGACGCTTTTTTATATCTTTCGTCGAAAATTTATTCGATTCTAAATGATTGTTGAAAACCCTGACAGTATCTTGATTTACAACAATATCTGAAAAAACAGATACATTATATTTAGATTCAAAATTAATTTTTTGCTTGTAAATAATTGGAAATTTCGAAAAAGTAGCCACTCCCCAAGATTGATATTTACTCTGATTTTTGTACCAAATATGTTTGTACGGATATATTTTTTTCATTTCCGCAAGAAAATTATCTCTATCTTTGCTGTAATAATAGCCAAACTCCTGAAAACAAACAATATCGGCATCAGTTTCGGCTATAAAATCGAAAAATTTGTGTTTGTCAGAACGTTGCAGAATTCCTAATGCCGAAATATTGTAGGTCAAAAGTTTGATTTCGGTTTCAGTTTTGTGCTTGCCAAAACTTTTATAAGGCACTGAAAAACAGTTATTTACGTGAGAAAACGAAAAAATTATTATAATGACGGAAATAAGAAAAAACCAATTTTTGCGGAACACCCAAAAAATAACGAAAAATAAATTCGCCGCCAAGATAAACGGAAACGCCAGCCCAAAATAACTGAAAACCACCATTTTATACGGCGGCACAACATTCGAGAGCAATGCAAAAAGATATGCGCAAGCAACTAAAATGTTGATTATCAGAAATATATGACTTAATATTTTTTTAAAAATATTCATTTTTTTCTTTTTACCACTATCCTCCTTATTTTAGGGAGTGCGCAAAGCGCGGGAGGTTAAAAACAACTATATTTTATTAGACAAATCAAAAAGTCTCTGTTTTTCGCTTTCTGTCAGGTTTGTGTAGCCTGACAGGCGGACTTTGTCGAGAATTTTATCAATTTCGGCGTTGTTTTTTGCGCGTTCCTGATTATATTCCTCGTCAGATTTTCGGTAATGAAATTGCTGTTTCGGCTTTTTAATTTTCAGCGGTTTTCCATCAAAATCGAAAATATTGACAAAAAAAGTGATAATTTTGTCAAACGGTTTTGTTAAATCCACATTTTTATTCAGCAAAACAAACCAGAGCCAGCCCATAAGCGCGCCTCCGATATGCGAAATTTCGCCGCCCGCATTTTTGCCCGTTATGCCGAAAAAACTCATTGCTACGGCAAACGCAGCAAGGTATTTCAACTTCACTTCGCCGAAAAACAGCAGCCGCAACGGTAAATTCGGCGCAGCAAAAGCCGCCGCCGCCGTTATCGCCATAATTGCGGCAGACGCGCCGCAAAGCACCGCAACTTTGTCTGCAAAAAATGGTAAAGTACTGTAACACAGCACATAAAACAGCCCGCCAGCAATCCCGCCAAGCAGATATAAGCCTACGAGTTGCTTTTTAGAAAAGGTCTGCAAAAATATTTGCCCAAACCAATAGAGGCATATCAAATTAAAAAACAGGTGCAAAAAACCAAAGTGCAGAAACATATAAGTTATTAGTGTCCAAGCCCTTACAGTGAGTTTGCTCCAAGACGAGGGCAGTTGCAGATACTCGATTGCCCAACCAATGAAGTCAATGTTGAAAAGCCCAAGAATACCGTTGAGCAGTAGCAGCAAAAACGCGGCGCACACATTAATATAGATAAGTTGCATCAGCGAGTTGCCTTCTCGGAACGGTTTTAATAAAAAATCTTTCATTTTAAGTTAAACGTTAAAAACTAAAAGTTTTTTTAATTTACAATTTATAATTAAAAAGTCTTCCTCTTTTTCTCCAAATAAAAATTATTATCAGCCCAAACAGCGCACCACCAAGATGCGCAAAGTGCGCCACATTGTCGAATTTGAAGTTGGCAACACCGAAAAATAACTCCGCAACGGCATAAATAATTACAAAAATCCGCGCAGGAATCGGTATCGGAATAAAAATCATCATCAATTTTTCTTGCGGAAACATAAATCCAAACGCAAAAAGCACGCCAAACAACGAACCAGATGCGCCCACAGTCGACACATTTATTAAAACATTTACTCCTCCGAGAATTTTATCTGTATAATTTTTGTTTTCAGCAATCAAGTCGCGCCCCTCATTATTAACAATGTCCATTATTGCGCCAAAACTTTGCGCGTCAAGGTTTTTTGTGAGCGAAATATAATCTACATACCACACAACCTCTTGCACCAACGCCGCGCCGATGCCTGCAATAAAGTAAAAAAACAGAAATTTTTTGCCTCCCCAAATTCGTTCCAGCACAGAACCAAACATATACACGCCAAACATATTAAAAAACAAATGCGTAAAATTGGCGTGCATAAACATATACGAAATTGATTGTAAAGGATTGAAAAGTTCCGATTCTATGAAGTGCAAACCCAAAAATTTGCTTAAATTTATGCCAAATCTGCTCTCTAAAACGGTGTCGGCAAGCAAAAAAATGGCGTTTATAATCAATAAATTGAGCGTTACAGGCGGTATATTCGCCAAAAATGAGTATCTTGATTGTACCATACAGAAATTTTTTTTGCAAAAGTACAAAAAATTTAGCGGTAAAATTCAAAATTTTGACCTTTTTATGACGGTATTATGTTAAAAAAATAGAATTTTACAAAAAAAAAAAAAAAAAACGCTCATCTGCAAAAATAAATTACAAAAATGTTTGTTTAAAAGAAAAAAACATATTACCTTTGCAGCCGAATTTTATAAAAAATTTATGTAATAATTATTTTAAACTATTTTTCTTATGAATAAAAATGAATTAGTCGGCGCAATCGCCGAAAAAACAGGTCTTACTAAAGTAGACTCAAAAAAAGCTCTTGACGCATTTGAAGCATCAGTAACTGAAGCCCTCGCAGCAGGCGAAAGCGTAGCATTAATTGGTTTCGGCACATTCTCAATTACAGATCGTGCTGCTCGTATAGGAGTAAATCCTGCAACAGGAGCAAAAATCCAAATTGAAGCAAAAAAAGTTGTAAAATTTAAGGCAGGTGTAAAACTTGCTGAAGCAGTTTAGTAGCAAACACTTATATTGCAAAAAAGCATAATCCGCCATAACAGGAGTTGTAGCGGATTTTGTTTTATATTTTATCTGTTTAGTAATAAAATTAATGAATACCTGTATTTGCCTGAAAAAATGGAGAATTAAAATCCGCCCATAATTTACGCCGATAATCTTTTCGAGGCTATTTCGATACGTTCTTTGGCATATTCGAGCGTAATATTAAGGCTCTCGCAGTGGTTGGTCGGAATATCAAACATTGCATCTGTCATCATCGTTTCCACAATCGACCGCAGTCCCCTTGCGCCGAGTTTATATTCAATCGCTTTATCTACAATATATTCAAGCACATTTTCGTCAAATGTCAGTTTTACGTTGTCCATTCTGAAAAGTTTTATATATTGCTTGATAATCGAATTTTTCGGTTCTATCAAAATCCGCCTCAATGCTGTTTTGTCAAGCGGTTCGAGGTAGGTCAGCACAGGCAAACGCCCAATAATTTCGGGAATAAGTCCGTATGCTTTTAAATCCTGAGGCGCGATATATTGCATCAGGTTGTTTCTATCAAAAATAAATTCTTTTTTTGTTTGGAAACCTACTACGTTGGTATTCAATCGTTGGGCAATTTTTCTTTCAATTCCGTCAAATGCACCGCCGCAGATAAAGAGAATATTTTGTGTATTAACGGCAATCATTTTTTGGTCAGGGTGTTTGCGTCCGCCTAGCGGAGGGCAGTTCACCACTGCGCCTTCAAGTAATTTGAGCATACCTTGCTGCACTCCCTCGCCGCTCACATCTCGGGTAATGCTCGGGTTGTCGCTTTTGCGGGCGATTTTATCAATTTCGTCAATAAAAACAATGCCTTGTTCCGCCTCTTTTATGTTATAATCGGCAGCCTGCAAAAGCCGCGTGAGAATGCTTTCGATGTCCTCTCCCACATAACCTGCCTCGGTAAGCACTGTGGCATCAACTATTGTAAAAGGCACGTTGAGTTTGCGCGCGATAGTTTTGGCAAGCAGAGTTTTGCCTGTTCCCGTTGCGCCTACCATTATGATATTCGATTTTTCGATTTCAACATCGTCAAAATCAACCTTCTGCGAAATTCTTTTATAGTGGTTATACACCGCCACCGACAAAATTTTTTTCGCCGCGTCTTGTCCAATCACATACAAATCAAGGAAATCCTTAATTTCTTTTGGTTTTGGAATATGCGAGATATGCGAGATGCCGTTTGTGCTGAAATCGGCTTTTATAGAAATCTCCAACGCCACCATTTGATGCGCTATTTCGATGCAGTTTCTGCAAATTTGCACTCCGTTTTTTCCTGTAATCAATATACTTGCATAGCGCTCATCTTTTCCGCAAAAATTACAAATATTATGTTTCGACATTATCATTTTTTTAATTTGAAAATTTGAAAATTTGAAAGATTTGAAAATTCCTTGAATTTATAGAAAATCATTAGCATTCTGATTTGAAAATTTGTTGTTTCTTTTTGAATTTATAGCAAATAATCATCATTTTAATTTGAAAATTTGAAAATTCCTTGAATGTATAGAAAATTCTCAAATCATCAAATTTTCAAATTTCTGTAAAACGGCTGCAAAGTTACAAAAAAAATCAATATAAAACACAATAAAAGAACAAGCACCTAATATTATTATCATTCTTATCTGAGAATTCCTTGCATTGTAAATCAAATCATCATCTTTTTGATTTGAAAATTTGAAAATTCCTTGAATTTATATCAAATTTTCATCTTTTTGATTTTCAAATTTTCAAATCCTCAAATCTTCAAATCTTCAAAAAAGAACAAGCACCTCAACCAATGAGATGCCTGCCTTCGTATTAATTATTAATTCACTCTCTCTTATTTGTCGATTACCAAATCTACTCTGCGGTTTGGCAGATAATCAATGGTAGGTCCGGGAATTGCGCCGTGTCCTTCTACTACAACAATCCTCTTGGCATCAACGCCATATTTTTTTATCAAAGTTTCTTTAACGGATTTAGCGCGGCTTTTACTCAATTTAACATTGTCGTAGTTTGAGCGTTTGCCCTGTTCATCGCAATAGCCGTGAATTTCGAGTATTGCGTCTGGGCAGGCGTACATTTTACGAGCTGTGTTGGCAAGAGTTGTATGCGACACTGCTGTCAAGATAAATTTTCCAGTTGCAAAATATACTTCCTCTTGTCCCGAACATTCTGTTGTCGGCACATAACCAATGCCTGTATCTGGCTGGTAAGATGAACCTGAGCTACCTCTGCCGTATGAACCTGAGTTGCCTCTGCCGTATGAACCAGAATTATTGCTGCCGTATGAAACTCCTCCTCTTACGTTGCTCGAGCCGTATGAAGTACCGCTGTTTTGCGATTTTTTAACCTCATTGCTTGCGCCGTAAGGCGTTGGGTCAAGTGCGTTTGGTATTCCGTCTCCGTCAATATCAGGGTCAAGATAGTTCGGTATTCCGTTGCCATTGAGGTCGTCTTTTGGTCCTTTCTGCCTGTAATTTGGAATTCCGTCTCCATTTACGTCATAAGTATCTTTAATTGGCTTTTTCTGGTCGCCATTGTGATAAGCACCGTCTGCAATTTCTGGCTTTAAGTTTTTATTTGCGCCTGAGAGCAATCCCCAAGGAGTTGGGTCTTGTTCATTTGGTACTCCGTCTCCGTCAATATCAGGGTCTTGTTCGTTAGGAATTCCGTCTCCATCAATGTCGTCGTCATATTCAATCACAACCGCTCTGCCGTCTTTTGTGCGGTAAGACGATATTCCGTAAGGAGTCGGGTCTTGTTCATTTGGTATTCCGTCTCCGTCAATATCAGGGTCGTCTTCATTATTCATTCCGTCTCCGTCCAGGTCGTCTTTATCGCCGAATTCCTTATAATCGGGTATTTCGTTATTATTTAAGTCGTACAGGTTTGCGACAGGCTTTTTGGGGTCGCCGTTCCTAAACCTGTTGTCTGGTTTATTCGTGCTGTTTCCGTAGAAAGGCAAGTCCGTGATAGTCCTTAGCGTTATATTCGGAATTCCGTTTTCATCAACATCGTAAGGGTTGGCAATAGGATTGTTTAAATTGCCGTTGTGGTATGTATTTTCGGGTATTTCACCTTCGTCGTCAACAGGCACGCCCCAATAATTTACCAATGTGTTGGGAGGCGTATTCGGGTTGCGGTCGCGGATATCTGGCACACCGTCGCCGTCTGAGTCACGGAGTTTGTCCATATCATCTTCCAATGCTTTAATTCTGTCCTCGAAACCGTCAACTTTTTTATCTAAAGAATCAACTCTGTTTTCCAAAGAGTCCATTCTGTTGCCAAGTTTTTTAACAGTATTCAAAGCCATATTCTGCTCGTATTGGCACATTGCCATATCGCGGACGTGATATAACTTGCGGTTGAGGCTGTTGATTTTCCAGCGCAAGCCGATGCCTGCATACATACCGCCGTCATTATCGTTGCCAGCTATGCTGCCGTCAAACTTATCGCTGTTTAATCTGATATGATACTGGAAGTTTGCTACCACAGCCAGCCATCGAGTAGCGTTCCACTCAATACTTGTACCAATAGGCAAAGACATTGTATAGTCATAACCGTTGAATTTGTCTTCAGGCATTGAACCGAGTATATCTCCCGGAGCACGGTCATAATCTGATGGTATGCCGTTCCAAGCACCCCCCTGATATTCGCCCAAAAAGTGATTTGTTGGCCATGCAGTGGGGTCGCCAGACAGATACGACTCGTGATACGTCATCTTATACAGATTGCCTGACATACCTGCATTAAGATACCATTGCCACTTCTGAGAACGACAGTTATAAAACAGATTCAGAATATTCAACGATGCCCCAATGCCAAGTTCGTGATTCATTCCTCTGAAATGAAAACCGTCGCTTGTTATATATTCTTTATGAGGGAACGCCAATTCATTCTGATAGCGTGCATTACCGCCGTATGGGTTATAAAAATATTCCAAATACATACCCCAAATCGGCGAAAAGGTGTATTCTGCATTTACGGTAAAATTAAATTTCATAACACCCTGTGAAGCAATGGGGGTAACGCGCTGATTTGGTTTAATCTGATCACCGTCCA
>JAISYF010000197.1 GCA_031270065.1 Prevotellaceae bacterium
AAAAATCTAATAAAAAGCCCGCAAAATTTTTGCTTGTATAATTTGTGCAATGTGCGCCGATTATGCACTTTTCTTAAATACCATATCATTCATTATATACAGAGGCAGGCTTGGCATAAGGCTTGTCCCTCCGCCGATTTTTTAATTGAAACGCCGAAAAACGATTGTTTTTTTTGTATATCAATCAAGTAGATTTAGGGGGGCGAAGTTCGGAAAATATGCAGAAATTCCTATTTTATTAACGATTTTAAGCGAAAAAAATAAAAAATGTGCTTGAAATCAAACGTTTAATTTTAAAAATTATATATAATGAAAAAATATATTTTAGTTGTTTTTATGGCAACATTCGCGCTTGCACAAAACGTTTTTGCACAAAACCCAATTCATATTGTCGTTGAGGAGGGTTTAACGTTAGATATTTATTCTAACAAGTATGTAATCAATTATTGTTCGCCAGAATATATGATTGAGAACGATACTGTAATCAGTAACGGAATAAGGCTTGAAGATATTGAAGAATGTCCATTTTGCAATATTTTAGATGTAAATAGACGCCATATCTTTTCGCATATTGAGTTTTTAACAGGAGAGTATGACGCGCTTGATAGTTTAGGTTATCCTGCATTGCCTTTAAGAAGTTTAAATCTGCAATTTCCTGACGACTGGACAAATATATCTGTATCAATTAACAATTTTACTACACAAAGGATTTATTTTCGGTATCCGTATATTCCACATATGAATATTATGCGTTCTATGAATGCCTTTACAATACCAATGCACTCATACTACCAAACAAATGGTGCAGGCTTCTTTGATACTTGGTATTCTATTTCCGATACATACAGTTTTATGGGAACTACGGGGGCAACATTTAATATTTACCCTTTGAGGTATAATCCAAACGAAAAATACGCAGATATAATAAAGTGTGTTACTTTTACCATTTATTTTTCGTATACAACTTCGCTTCTCGATTTAATTAACGAATATGTGAGCGGAACGCATTATGGCGATGCTATGACCTTTTATGATACATATAAAGGTCTGGAATGGAAAGAAAAAGCAGCAGATAAGGGCAACTATGTGATACTCACTTATAACACTTATAGAAAATCTCTCGACGAATTTATTGCTTATAAGCAAAGCATAGGGTATAATGTAATGGTTTATAATGTTCCAAATGATGTGCCTGCGTATTGGAAAGATATAAGGCGTTTTATAAAAAATTTGTACAATAATAGCAGTACAAAACCTCGCTTTTTGCTTTTGGTAGGTAATACAAATCAAATCCCATATTCCGCAGGATATGCCAGAGATACAAAAGACCCCCCGACAGATATTTACTATGCCTGTATTGAAAAAAACGTAGATGACTACAAAAAAGAGGATATGAACCCCGAAATTATAATAGGAAGATGGAGCGTGTATAATACGGACGAAGTAGAATATATTACGAAGAAAACAATAAAAACAGAACTTGCGCTTTTTAACACGCCAAAAAGGGACAGACACTTTTCTTTGTTTGCTGGCAGTGGCGATTATTCCAGTTGGTTTAGAGGCGATATGAACTGGACAATAGATATGCTGCAAGATGGAGGTTTGGGTAGTTATTATACATATTTTGACGGACGTAATGGGCAAGGTCTAATACACATGATAAATGAACTTATTGGCAATAATCAAGTAGAGCCTTTTGTCTTTATTTACGATGGTCATGGAAGCAGTACTCATATTGATTCACCTTATTATTTATATAGTAATGCGGGTACAATATATCTCCAAAATAGTCATTTATCTTATCTGCCTTTTGGTTTTGGATTTGCTTGTTTGCTAAATGATTATTCATACCATAACCATACTTTTGGAGAAGGTTGGACAACGTACTCTAAAAATGGCGGAGTTTCCTTTCTGGGCGCAACTACAAATTCTTATGTGGAACCCGACAGGTACTTCTCAAGAAGGGTTTTAAAACACTTCAAAGAATCGCATAATTATCAAATAGGGCAAGTGGTTGCTTGGGGACAATCTAATTACTACAACGCCTGTAAAACAAAAACGCGCAGACGTGAAGTGGCGAAATATAATCTGCTTGGCGACCCTTCGTTAATGATTTACGGGACAAGTCAAAACGGTGCATACGGACATTTTGCACCGTCAAGGCACGATAATTATGTAGAAGTTTCGAGTAATATCAATGTATTTCCAACTTTGGCAAGCGATTTTGTTAGAGTAGAGGCAACACCTGACAATAGTATATCGTCTGTTGTGCTGTATGGTTTAAATGGACAAATTATCAAAACATTTAATGTTTTCGACAATTTGAACGTACAAGATATAGAAAACGGACAATATATTTTATTGGTTGTATCAAACAACAAAACCTATTCATTTAAAATTATTATTAATCATTAAAACTATAACTTATGAAAAAGTTATTCATTATTTTAATCGGAGGACTGCTGTTTGCTTGCAAACCTGTAAATCCTAATCAAAGTTGTTTGCCCGAAGGTTGGTCGCCAATGCCAGAAGAAAAGATAAAAAGTTTTTTCCAAAACAATGAAAATGATATAGTTACGTATATTTCAGAAAATGGAGAAACGTTATCTTTTAAATGCGAGTTGCCATCTTATAATTATCACTCCTATTGCGAAAATGAAATAGGAGAAGAAGACCCCGAAGCAGGAGAGAGTAAATTCTTACACTACGAAGAGCATAGTTCCTATATTACTTTTAAATGTTCTTCAAATTCTGCAAGATTAAGTTATAGTTTGGCTGTATGGGCTAACAGAACTCGTCTTACTATACACTATAGTTATAGAATTGGTGATAATGATAATTATGGTGTATTAGAAAGAGAATTTAAAAAAGACGACTCAAAAGACAAAGGGATGGGTTACCCGAAAAATCCTAATGAGTTTATTCCTTTCTTAACAGATACTATTGAGTTAAGGCGCATCGACACCAATGAACTAACAGGTATTCTTGTTTCAGGCAAAGGGCTTGCTTGGTTTAAAGACCACGAAGGCGTAAAATGGACTTTGCAGTAATATTAAATTAACTGCCCCGAAAGTTTCAGGGCAGTTTTTTTATTTTTCTCCTCTGGCACAATTTTGTAAATAGTGCCTTGAACACAAAAGATTTTTTTACAGGATTGACAGAATTTACAGAATTTACAGATTTTTTTACCTTACAAATACTGCTTCTCCCTGTCATTGCGGGCTTTGACCCGCAATCTAATAAATAATTCAATGAGTTCAGACAAGCCTGCAATGACAGTGTGTTGCAGTGTATTCAGGGAGAAAACACATATAACACATTGATAATCAACCATTTATAGAATTTATTCATTTTTTTTATAAAAAAGTTATAAAAAAGTTTGTTTTTTACAAAAATAATTCACTACCTTTGCACTTGACTTCTAACTCGAAACAATGACAGCGACACAAATAAAGATATTATTGCATTATGGAAAGACAAAATTGCAATAAATATTGATAAAATATTTTTGCCGATAATAGACGTTGTTAAAAGAAAATTTTTATGTTTCAAAAATTAGCACAAAGTAAGAAAGACATAATTATATCTATTACAATATTATCAATATCATTTCTACTTATATTGATTCTATCTATAATCGATATTTATAACGATTGCCTAACGTTGAATATAGAACTTGTTTTTCAACGTTTAAAATTATATTTGCCAGTCGGTATTGCATTTTGTGTAATATGGTA
>JAISYF010000051.1 GCA_031270065.1 Prevotellaceae bacterium
TGTATCTTTCCTCTATAAATTTATGATAATCCGCAAAGCGACCTATAATTCAATTTGAGGATTCAATTTGAAAATTTGAGGATTTGAAAATGCAAAAATGCAATTTGAGGATTTGAAAATTCAATTTGAATATTTTGGGATTTTAATTTCAAATATTCAAATTGTATTTTTGCATTTTCAAATCCTCAAATCCTCAAATCCTCAAATTTTCAAATTAAATAATTATAATGGCAAAACATCAAATCGCCTTTGTCGTCGTGCAGGTGCATACCATTGCCCTCGCAGTAACGCCACACTTTGCAGTCGGCACAGATGCCGCGTTTCGCCCAACTTCTGTCGCGGAAAACCTGATACCGATTGTTCCAAACTTGCCAAAAATTGTCTTTATAAATATTGCCCTGAATAAAATTTCCGCGCAAATCAGGGCAAGCGGAAATTGAGCCATCTACCAACACTGAGCCGATATTTATTCCTGCTCGGCAAGTAAAAAAATGATTGCGCACCTCGCCCTCGTAGTTACCCAAAAAGCCTTCGCAGTCGTAATTGACGGCAATTTTTTTCTCCTGTTTTGTCTTTTTTATAAACTCAAAAACTGAGCGGAATTGCTCATTATCAAGTTGCATGTCTGGATTATTTTTTGCTCTGCCGATTGGTGAAACAGTAAAAATTCGCCACTCTTTTAAGCCGAGCGAAATAAGCAAATTTTTTATTTTTTCAAGTTCAGAAATATTGCGATGAGTGGTGCAGGTGCAAACGTCAAAGCGAAAATTCGGAGTGTTGGCTAACAGCGAAATTGCCTTGACTGCATTTTTGAAACTTTGCGGCGAGTTGCGCATCCAATTATGTGAATTTTCCAAGCCGTCAAGCGACACCGTTGCCGAGCGCAAGCCCGATTGCAACAGCGATTTAAGCCGTTTTTCGTTCAACAACATTCCGTTAGTAACAATGCCCCAGGGGTAGCCGCGTTTGTGGAGTTCTGCCCCCACAGACTCCAGGTCCTGCCTGAGAAGTGGCTCGCCGCCAGTGATTGCAATCATCGTTTTGTTAGGATTGACAAAGGGTGTAATTTCGTCTATCACGCGCAAAAAATCCTCTTTGGGCATATCTTTTACAGGCGTTTCTATTTTGCAATCGCTGCCGCAATGCAGGCATCGGAGGTTGCACCGCAAAGTTGTTTCCCAAAAAAGATAAGTGAGTTCGTGCAGTTTTACATCGTTTTTTTTGATTTGTCGGAAAAGTTCAAGCGCAATTTTTTTTTTAAATGGTATTTTCATATTTTAGTTTTTTTAGCACACAGATTTAACAGATTTATACATTTTTTTTTCTGCGGCTGTGCCTCTTCTCTGCAACTCTGGGAAAAACAACATAGTTACACCGAAATTTTTGTTTGCAGATTACACAACTTTTTTTATTTTTTATAAGGTGCAGCAGGCACGCCATACAAAGGCGCAAAAACTTCTTCTTTCAGCGTTAATTTTATTTCAAAATTTTTTCCATACCAACCATCATACCACTCCTCACTGCTGCTTTGGTGCTGAAATTCACTTATTGGTGTAACAATGGTAGTATCGTTGAATAGACCATTTAGTTCGCCGTCAATGTCCGAAACTTTCAGCGTTATTTCATCTTGCGGAAAACCTTGCCAAGATGTTGAAAATTTACCATTTTCATCGGTTATAGTCCTTTGTGTTTCTTGCGGACTATAAGCGTCAGAATTAACAACAACCTTAATATTTTCTATCGGCTGTTCTGTTTTGGCAGAAATAATCACGCCCGAAACCCCAAAATCAGCGTGGGGCATTCCGTATTTTGTTGCACCACCGCACGAAGTAAAACCTATTGCGGCTAAAACCAAACCGCAAAGATAACTTGAAAATTTAATAAGTTTTTTCATACAAATTTATTTTTTTAGATTAATATTTTTTTGCAAAGTTATAAAATAATTGTTGTTTAAAATAATAAGACGTAAGAAAATCGAAAATGTTGCAAAAAATTCAGTTAAATTTCTATAAAATAAATTTATTACTGTCCGCTAAACATTTTTTACTCAAAAAAATGTTTAGCGGACAGCAATAAAAGGAAAATTATTTTAAATTTTCAATTTCTTTTATGGTTAAACCTGTAAATTTGGAAATCGTTTCAAAAGGTATATTGTCTTGTCGCATTTTTATGGCTACTTGTTCAATGCCCTCTGCAATTCCTTCCATTTTTGCAGTATGAAAAGAGGATTTCCAACCGCGTTTTATGTCTAATGCTTTTTCATAACAGCGTTTTTCTTCGGCAGTAAGTTTTTCGTATTCAAGGTGAGTTTTGACCTCTTTCATACCTTTGGCGGTAAAATTTTCCTTGATTTCACTGTTTTTGAAATAATAAATCCACTCATCAAGAGTACTTTTGGCAACATTGTCAAAATTGGTTACGTCCAAAAGATAATATTCTGGGTACAAATCGCCTGCTGTTGATTTGTCAAAAAGTTTCTTTTGCTGCTCGGTCAAATGCAAAATTTTGCCATTATGCAAGCCGCGAAATTCAGT
>JAISYF010000123.1 GCA_031270065.1 Prevotellaceae bacterium
ATACTTCCAACAACAATGCTGGCGACCTTGGCGACTATTACCAGTGGGGGCGTGTGGCTGACGGACACCAAAATATTGTTTGGAGTAAAGACGCAACCCACGTCAATCAATGGAAGCCATCAATAGGCGAAGGAAATACTTCTGCTATTATTTATTATAATAATTGTTATGAAGGATTTTCTAACTGCACCCCTATTTTTCCTGTTTATAATAATGAAACTCATCAAGTAGAGGAGAATACTTATTATTATGGTAAATTTATCTACTCATGGACAGATTATATAAATATGCACCGTCCTAATTTGAATGGTGATAAGGACTGGTATTTTGAATGTGGAGATGCTAATGATGTGCAAACATGCTATCACAATGACGGGTTGTGGGGTGTTGCAGCAGGCAGGAACCGTGCCGCACAGGGTTCTCTTAGTTTTGAGTGGAATATACCTGCCAACAATCCCTGTCCTTCTGGCTGGCGTATTCCTTCCGTTTGGAATTGGTGGGATATTATCAGTGGCAACGGTTCTGATGAACCATCACCAGACTCAGACCTATTCGTATTCCCACTCGTAAACTATGGTAGTGCTACCAATAATAATTGGCAACGTCGCCACGCATCATCTAATAACAACGCTTACGGCGGAGTTATCATAACTAACATTACCAACGAAAAAATATTCCTGCCATGGATAGGTCTCCGCGACATGTATGAGGATTGTCCTCAGTCTCCGGAAACCAACGGGGTGTACTGGTCCAGTACAGGCTTCAACACTAGCGGCGTCAACGCCAACATTTACAGCTATCTGCTCTATATGGGAACAACATACTCCTATTTGGGAGGAGGAGGTTATGAAAGGGAGCGCGGATTATGCGTGCGCTGTGTTAAAGAATAAAATTTGACTTATAAGACCTTCCATTTCTTTAAGGAGTGGAAGGTCTTTGTAATAAGAGCACTGTTAGCATGGAAAACAATGAAGTATCCTGCCTGTCGCGCAAGCGACAGCACTTAATTAACCGCTGACTTCATCAGTGGTTAATTTGATTTTTCATTCCAAAATTACGCTCATTTCGCAGTTTTTGCAATCAAATTTTAGTAGAAATTTATTATTTCCGCGAACTAAATAAAACGGTTCAACTGTCTGTTTATCAGGTTTTTGCTTAGGGCAAAGGTTGAGGGAAAACTTTATGCAATGCTTTGAACGCATAATTTCAGCAGGGTGCGGAGCAAATTGTTCAAAGGCAGGCGCAATTTCCGAAACACAGTGTCGTTGATAAAATTCTTTCGCCTTTTGGTTGTAGATATTTGCGTGATAATCAACACTTTGCTCTGGAAATATATGTGAGGTTTTACAAAATGTCGTTTCGTTTTTTGGAGCAGTTTTTTGCCGTTCCGTAAGCAATTTTTCCACTAAAATTCGTTTTACCTGCGCAATTTTAGAAACGGGAATAAACCAATTTTCTGACGTATTTATTTTAATATCAACGAGTTCAAAAATTGTGTCGCCGAGTTTTTTGAGCGTATTTTCTAATGTTTCACGCGATTTTTCAGGATTTTGCGCGGGCGTGAGTTCCGTTTGCAAAGATACCTCTGCACAACGATTATTTTCGTCAGTGATTTTAAAAATCAAACCCTTGTGGAGATTATCAAAAACCTCAATTTTTACGGCTATTTTCCGTTCTGCCGAAACATTTTCAAGTATCTTTGAAAATTTTATATCAAAATTTCGGTAAACCAACGCGCCTTTTTCGATTTTCGGCATCGTTTTCGGAAAAATCCTGTTCCCTTCAACGCGATTGACGCGGAAACCTGCAAGATTTCCGTTTCTATCAAAAGCACAAAGTCCATCGCCGTTATTTATTTCAACATCTGTTTTTATAACTAAATTATTGATATTCAACAAGATAACTTTGCCAATCGGCTCGCCTGTGGATTTTGGAGTGCGCGGCTCGACAATATTTTTCTCGCGTTTTTCTAAAAAATATGACGTTTCGCCGCGATAGAAAGTTTTTTGCAAATTCGGCATAAAATTCAGTTTTACATTGCCCGAAGAAGTTTTAAAAAGTGATTTTTTTTGCAAAATTTCGTCAAGTTTTTTGCGGTAAAAAGCGGTAACATTTTTCACATAATCAACATTTTTCAACCGCCCTTCGATTTTAAATGAGGTTATGCCGATGTCTATCATTTTTTCCAAATAATCCGCAGCCGATAAATCTTTTAGCGACAAAAGATGTTGATTTTCAGCCACTTGCCTGCCGTTTGCTTCAATCAAAGAATACGGCAGTCGGCACATTTGCGCGCACTCGCCGCGGTTTGCGCTACGCCCCGCAACCGCCGCACTCGCGTAGCATTGCCCGCTGTACGACACGCACAATGCGCCCTGCACAAAACATTCCAAACGGACAGATGTTTTCCTGCGAATTTCCATAATCTGTTCCAACGACAATTCCCGCGCCAAAACCACCTGCGAAAATCCGCATTTTTCCAAAAAATTGACCTTTTCCACAGTCCGATTGTTGCACTGAGTAGAGGCGTGCAGTTCAATAGGCGGCAAATCAAGTTCCAAAATTCCCATATCCTGAATTATCAACGCATCAACCCCAATTTTGTAAAGGTCATAGATAAGTTGCTGTGTTTCAGCAAGTTCGCTGTCTTTCAAAATCGTATTCAGCGCAACATACACCTTCGCAAAATATCGATGTGCAAAACTTACAAGTTCCTCGATGTCCTCAACGGAATTGCTTGCAGCAGAGCGTGCAGAAAATTTCGGCGCGCCGATATACACTGCATCTGCTCCTTGCAAAATTGCTGCAATACCTGTTTCAGAGTCTTTTGCAGGCGAAATAAGTTCTATTTTTTGTTGATTTTGACTCATTATTTATAAATTTTCACTAAAAAATTTCGAGTTACACTATGCAGCCGCGAGCCGAATTTGCCCGAAACGGTATAAAAAATTCTGTACTGAGCATAACGCCCGCCTGCGTCTGAACTTTCTCTATAAAATTCCTCAGCAAACGAGTCTGAAATATCTTCGTGTTTGAGCGTTGGCAGCGTGATTGTGGTTGCGCCGTCAAAATAAACTGCCGTAGAATGTACAATATTTGCCGTCATATTATACGCTGCATCGGTGGTATATTTGCGCGTAACCTGCTTTACGGTTACAAAGTCGCCGACTGTCGCCACAAAATTCTCCGACACATTTTCGAGCGTTCCGATATTGTTAATAAAATCTAAATTATTTGTGGTAAAATCGGAAATAGGCAAGCCCGTAATTGAGCCTTCGAGGTTTGGAACGGTGATAGTTTTTTGCTCATTTTGTCCGTTCCGCTTGTGCTGTATTACTGTAATCCACGATTGATAAAGGGTGCTTGCCTCATTGTTGCCCGTAATATTTATGCCCGAATTTACAAGTTCGGAATAAAGAATTTCGCCTGTTGAAACATTAAAAATCTTTTTCAAAATACAACTAACGTTAAATTTACAGGAAATTCCGTTAATATTTCTCAAAATAACAGTTTGTTCATAGCGTTTTCTTTCAAAAACAGTGCCGTTTTCCTCAACCGCACCCAAATCGGTTAAAGAAAAATCATCAAATTCTATATTTTCCAAAGGAATTTTAATAAAATCCAACTCTTTTTGACTAAATCCGTCATCGTAAAACGCTGTTTGATAAACCAAGTCGATATTGAACGAAAAACCGTTTTCATAAGCGGTATTTATTGTTATAACCGAGTCTGTTACAGTTAGATATTTTTGCTCTGTGCGCGTTTTAGATTGGCGGTAAGTATATGTTACAGAGGCATTTCCGAGCGTGAAATCTTGTACAATGGTTTCAGCGTTTTGGTGTTTTAGCGAGTCGCGCAAAGCGGTTTCGTATTTTTTAACACTCTTTTTTCCGCCTGCCGTCTGTCGCACTTCAACCCACGAGTTTGCTCCTATAACAGTTTGACTGTCAGCATTTTGCAATAATTTGGCATTGCCTATTCCGCCGCCGACAATTTCGCTGTTTTCCAACGGCAAGTCTTCAGGCTCTTCTTTACAAGAAAAAAACGCCGCCGACAATATTATTATTAACCAAAATTTATTTTTCATCTGTTTATATTTTTTGCCACCGATTACACTGAATAACACTGATTAATTTATTCGTGTAAATCTGTGTTTTCTGTGGCTAATTATTATGGTTTAATTGATTAAAAGTTGGGATTTCCCGTATTTTTTATTTTCAATTTTCCACTTAACTCCTTATAACTTTAATTCCTTATTTATTTTCATTAATTAATCATTTTATTGTATAAAAGAGAAAAAAACCTCACAAAATTGGACTAAAAAGCCTTGCCAACGATTCTTTGATTTTGTCAATAAAACGGCGGTTTTTCCAATGTTCAAGCACAATTTCATCGCAGAATTTTGCATCTGCTTTGAATGCAGAGCGCAGAGTTTCGGCAGTTTTTTTGTCGTAAATAAAAGCATTTACTTCAAAGTTTTGCTCAAAACTCCTAATGTCCATATTTGCTGTGCCGACAATTCCAATTTCGTCATCAACAGTAATTGCTTTGCTGTGCAGGAAATTTTGTTTGTACAGGTAAATTCTCACGCCCGCCTCCAAAATCCGCAGAAAATAGGAACTGCTCGCCGAACTTGCCAGCGGCGTATCGCTTCTTGCAGGCACCATCAACCGAACATCAACGCCGCTTAGCGCAGCCATTTCCATTGCGGTAATCAGGCTTTCGGGCGGCAAAAAATACGGCGTATGAATGTAGATATTTTTCCGCGCATTGCTGAAAACAGTGATAATTCCCTGCAAAATCGCTTCCCACTGCGTATCGGGACCAGAATTGACAAGTTGCACCACATTTTGTGAAAAAGTATTGGGTTCAGGGTAATATTTTTCGTTGGTAACTGCCCTGTTATCAACGAAAAACCAATCGGTTAGGAAAATATTTTGCAAGCCATGCGCTGCAGGACCTTCGAGCCTTACGGAAGTGTCGCGCCATTTGCCAAGACGATTGCCCGAAACATATCTGTCGGCAACGTTAATCCCTCCTGTGTAGCCGATTTTTCCGTCTATCACTACAAGTTTGCGGTGGTTGCGGTAGTTGATTTTGCGGTATCCAAGTTTTCGATTTACAGGCAAAAACGGCTTAATAAAAATGCCAGCATTTTGCAGCGATTTTATATATGCGTCAGACAAACGAAAACAACCGAGATAGTCGTAAATCACTCTGACTCTGACTCTTTCCTGCGCTTTTCGTATCAAAAGACGGCGAAGTTCATTGCCTATTTTATCATCTTCAATAATATAAAATTCGATATGAATATGCTCTTTTGCTCTTTCAATATCGGCAAAAATCCGCTCAAAAGCGTTTTCGCCGCCTGTAAGAATTTCAACTTTTGTGTTGATATAAAGGTGCGCGCCACTGTTTTTGTACAAAAGCCGAGCCGTTTTTTGCAAATGTTTCGGAATATCAGAAGTTATTAACTCTTTCAGTCCAAGCGCGTATTCGGGTTTTGCATAGATTTTTTTTAATCCTTTTTGTGAAAAAATTTTATTTTTGCGGTAATCTTTACCAAAAAAGAGGTAAAAAACCAGCCCCACAACGGGCAACATAATCAAAGCAACAACCCACGCAATTGACTTGACGGGATTTCGGTTGTCAAGCAAAATTACGGAAACGCACGCTGCAACCACATAAAAATAGAACAGTAGCAGCAAATAGTACAATATTGAAAAAAATAATGCCACGGTGAAACCAACTTTTTTAGAAATTTTGTGCAAAGGTACAAATTTTTTAGACACAAATTTCATAATACAGAAATACAATTTGAAAATACAAAAATTCAATTTGAAAATTTGAGAATTTGAATATTTGAAAATGCAATTTGAGGATTTGAAAAATTTAGGGATTTTTAATTTCAAATTTTCAAATCCTCAAATTTATCATAAAAAATTACTACCTTTGCAGAAAAATTTTTAACAAATGAAATACATCGGAGCGCACATTAGCGCAAGCGGAGGCGTGGAAAATGCGCCGATTAACGCGCATAATATCGGGGCGACTGCGTTTGCTCTGTTTACAAAAAATCAACGGCAATGGGTTGCGCCGCCGCTAAGCGGGAGTTCTATTGCAAAATTTAAGGCTTATTGCACAGAGTTCGGTTACTCTGCAAAACAAATTTTGCCGCACGATAGTTATTTGATAAATCTCGGCTCGCCTGATAAAGAGGGCTTGCAGAAATCACGCGAGGCGTTTTTTGACGAGATGCAGCGTTGCGAAATTCTTGGGCTTGACCGCCTTAATTTCCACCCCGGCGCACATCTTAATCAAATTTCCGAAAAAGATTGTATGAAAATCATTGCCGAGTCGATTAATATCACTCTGCAAAAGACTTCTGGCGTTACTGCCGTAATCGAAAACACAGCGGGGCAAGGCTCAAATGTCGGTTATCGTTTTGAGCATTTGGCGGAAATTATTGAACAGGTTGAAAACAAAAATTGTGTAGGTGTGTGCATTGATACGGCGCATGCTTTCGCAGGCGGTTATATTTTGTCCGAGCGCGAGGGGTTTGAAAAAACGTTTAGCGATTTTGATAAAATAGTGGGTTTCAACTACTTGCGCGGTATGCACCTGAACGACTCTAAGAAAGATGTAGCCTCGCGCGTTGACAGACACGAAACTTTGGGCAACGGCTTTATTGGCGAAAATCTTTTCCGCTGGATTATGCAGGACAGCCGTTTTGACGAAATTCCGCTAATCCTCGAAACGCCAGACGAAAATCTTTGGACGGAGGAAATTGAACGGCTGAAAAGTTATTTAAACTGAAAAATTTGTATTTCCGATTTTTTTTTCTACTTTTGTAGAAATTTTTTATTATAAAAAATAGAAAGAAAATGTTTGAAAAAGAATTTATGAAGAAGGCGATTTCGCTTTCACAGGAAAATATTAAAAAAGGCGGAGGTCCCTTTGGCGCGGTTATTGTGAAAGATGGTAAAATTCTCGCAACAGGCTGTAACAGAGTTACTTGCAACAACGACCCAACAGCGCACGCCGAAGTGTCAGCAATCCGAAAAGCCTGCAAAAAACTTAAAAATTTTTCGCTTGAAGGGTGTGAAATTTACTCCTCCTGCGAGCCTTGCCCGATGTGCCTGAGCGCGATTTATTGGGCGCACATCGGCAAACTTTATTACGGAAACACAAAAAAAGACGCTGCAAAAATCGGCTTTGACGACTCATTTATCTACGATGAACTTGATTTGCCAGCCGAAAAACGCAAAATTCCCGCTCTTCAACATCTGCACACTGAAGCCTTGGAGGCGTTTAATGAATGGAAAAAGTCGGAAAATAAAGTAGAGTATTAAAACCTGTTGGGCATTTAGAATATTTAGAGTTTGTTTAAATTTTAAACAAATATTGTTTATTATTAATTTGAAAATGCAAAATGCAATTTGAAAGATTTGAAAGATTTTAATTTCAAATTTTCAAATTGCATTTTTGCATTGCATTTTTGCACAGAAAAAAATCAAAATGTTGCGAAAATTTGATTTTTTTGTTACAGGTTTTTTATATTATTTCAATACTTTTGCAGCAAAATTCAATAAAAAACAATTAAAAATAACCAAAATGATTTATCTAACTAATAGAAAATCAGGCAATAAAATAAAAAATAAAAAAAATCAAAAAAAAATAGAAATTTTTGCGAAATTTATATTACCTTTGCAAAATTCAAAATATTTTTATTATTAGTTCTTTATTAATTTTTTATTAATTCTTTAAGGTATGAAAAAACTCAATTTTTTTTCAAAAATTATAGCAGTTACTGCTATAATAACTACCTGCTACGCAGGTAGTATAAAAGCGCAAACAATCACAGAAGATTTTGAAACTGGTTTGCCTGATGCTTACGGCAGTGAAGATTACAGTAGCGAATACGTGCTAAATTCTGGTGTTTGGACTTTATTCCGTGCAAGAAGCACCTCTACTGCTAATGGAGGGGCAACGGCTTGTCAATTTGCCACTACTACGGCTTCGGGATTAATATCGCCAACCATAAATAACGGAGTAACTTCTGTTTCTTATTATGGTAGGAAAGCAGAAAGTGCCGAGACAAAAGTTAGAATTGATTATTCTACAAATAATGGTGGAACTTGGACACCAGGAACTTCACAAACATTATCTGCTACATACACATCCTATTCTGTAGATATAAACACAACAGTTCCTACAAAGATTAGATTTTATAGAATTGCATCAACTCCGTATATTGACGATATAACAATAACTTCTCCTGGGGGTTGTTCTCGCACAAGTGCTTTGTCTTATTCTGCCGTAACTCAAAACAGTGCAACAGTTTCTTGGACTGCGGAAGGCGAAGAAACTTCTTGGGAAGTGCAGTATAAAACAACAGGCGCAGAAAGTTGGGCTGACGCACCAAACAGCCCTGTTTCAAGTCCAACAATAACGCTTACAGGACTTGATGCCAATACTTCGTATGATGTGCAAGTCCGCGCGCTTTGTTCCGAAAGCGACAAAAGCGATTGGCGAACAGGCACAAGTGCTTTCAAAACGTTGTGCGTTGCTAATACTGTATATCCTTTTGTAGAAGGGTTTGAGAGCGCAGCCGCCCCCGCCGATTGCTGGACAATGTATTATAAAGACGGACAATCAACACCGTGTAATACATCCAACCTAATGACACATAATATAAGTAAGAAAAAATCAGGCACACAATCTTTTAGATTTTCATCAAATTATGGTAGTAGTTGTACGGAAGAACAATATCTTATTACTCCTGAAATGAATTTTAACGGAACAGGAAAACTTTTAAAGTTTTATTATACAAAATATTCTTCCTCAACAGCCACTGATAAAATAAGGGTTGGCGTTTCCACAACAGACAAAAGTTATACCTCTTTTACTTGGGACAGTTATATCAATGCTACAAATACATCTTTTGATGAAACGTCTTTTGTAGAAAAAGTTTTGGATGCTAATGTAAAATATGTTTGCATTATGTATCAAGGAAATTATCAATACTATATTTATATTGACGATTTTTCTATTTCGGAACTGCCTGCCTGCTACCAGGCACCTTTGGAAGTAATTGCCTCTGATGTTACGCTTTCGGGCGCAACTGTTTCTTGGACTGCGCCAATATATGTTCCTTCAAACGGCTACGATATTTATGTAAGCACAGAAAACACTGCGCCACCAGCGGACACAGAACCTGCGGCGCACGTTAGCGGTACAGAATACGCGCTTACAGGCACAGCATACCAGACCTATTACGTTTGGGTACGTGCAAACTGCGAGTCGGTAACGTCTGAATGGGTTGGCACAGATGGAATTTTCTTAAATACAATCCCGACTTTGCCCTATTCTACCGACTTTTCTATAAATGACGGTTGGTTCTTTGCAAACGGCTCTACTGCTAATAAATGGTATATCGGCAGCACATCAAGCGGCGATTATGCTGTTTCAGGTGGCTTGTATATTTCTGATGATGAGGGGGTTACAAATAATTATGCCTCAAACACAACCTATTCTGTTTTTGCTTATAAAACAATAAATCTTACAGAAAAAGGATTGCTTGATATTAGTTATGATTGGCGTTGCTATGGCGAGAGTTACAGTACTGATTTTTTCCGCGCATTTTTAGTTCCTGCTGATAAGACAATAACAGCAGGCGTATCAACAATGTATTATAATACAACTCCAACAGGTTGGAATGTCATTGACGATGGTAGTTCTTACTACAACCGCAATGCGTCTGCAACTGCTGACTTCACAACAAAAACAAAAAATATAACAATTACATCAGAAGGATTATACAATATTGTATTTTTTTGGAAAAATGATATTTATACAGCGCAGCCTCCTGCCGCAATCGACAATTTTTCTATCTCGTATCACCCAAAATATACTGTAACCTACAATGCAGGCAGTGGCACTTGCGAAGAGGCAAGCGCAACCGAAACAATAGCAGGCGTGGGCGTAGAATTGCCGATAGCAACGCCTACTTGCGAAGAAGAGGGATGGAGTTTTGCAGGCTGGTCAGAAGAATATTTAGTAGAAGAAACCGACAGCCGCCCAACATTCTTAACAAGTCCATACCTTCCAACAGAAAATACAACTATTTATGCGGTTTATAAAAAAGGAGAAAGTGTGATAGTAGACACACAATTTGAATTAGTTACGAGTAGCAGTCAACTGCAAATTGATAATGAATACATAATTTCCGCAGCAAAAAATAACGCCTCAACTTATCAAGTTGCAATGGCTGCAGTGCAATATGATGAATACTATATGTCTCAAAAGACAATAACTTGGAGCGGTGCAAAAATTGATAACGCAGTAACCAATGCAGGCGTTTGGACATTGGTTACAAACGATAATAATTACGCTTTTAAAAATGGCAGTAATTATTTATCCTCAACTTATGACAAAGTATATTTAATATTATCTCCTTATTTAGACGCAAACAGTCGATATTCTATTACATTTAACGCATCAACAAATATAGCAAAAATTAATGCTCAAGTAGACAACGATAGAAATATTGATTACAATGAGAGTACTTCGTTTAGAACTTACAAAAGAACACCTACATCCGCATATCTTTTTGTAAAATCGCCTACCGATGTTGATGCTTACACCTACCATTCCACCCCTTGCGCAATGATTGAAACTTACAACGGCGATATAGAGATAGAAACATTATCTCTCGGCATTGTGGATTTGCATACCAATCCAAATGGCACAAGCACGGCGCAATTCCGCATTGACGGCAAAAATCTTGATGAAACAGAAACTATCGAAGTGTCAAGCGACAATCCATTATTTACTCTCGAAGCGGAGGCATTGCCCGCAGGCAGTCCAAGCCGACTGTTGAGTGCAACATCTGTAACAGAGTTTTTGAGCGAAATAAATTTTCTCGCAGTGCAAGTACCGAAAACCATTACTGTAAAATATGCTCCGACAGAAGCAGGTGACCACTTGGCTACTATCAATGTTTCTTATGCAGACGGCGAAATAGAAAAAGAGATAATTATTTCAGGCTCGGCTACAAATATTGTTACAGGACTTGAAACTGCGGTTATTGTGCGCACTATTTACGCTCGTGGACAGGAAATATTTGT
>JAISYF010000100.1 GCA_031270065.1 Prevotellaceae bacterium
TTACAAAAGCGACAGCATAATGTTTGCCTGTGCGGCTGAATATTCAGACGGCACATTCAAAACTGCAAGTATGGATATTCTCTTTATCGGAACCAATACTTCGGGTTACGGCATAGACGTAAACGGCGTTAGATACCTTACTTTAAAAAGAGGCTACAATGGCATTGTTCAAGGAGGCGAAATGAAAGTCGCTCTGCTCAGTCTTGGACAAAGCGCAGACTGGAAAGGAGGAAAAGTTTATACTCCAAATAACAATGCTGCTGACCTTGGCGACTTTTACCAGTGGGGGCGTGTGGCTGACGGACACCAAAATACTGTTTGGAGTAAAAACGAAACAGACCACAAAAATCAAATATTGCCTTTCGGCACAACTCCTGACAATACTTCTGATGTTATTGATTATAATAACGGCGGCAGTACTCCTGCTTACGATGCTAATCATCAAGTAGCAAATAGCGATGACCATTATGGTAAATTTATCACTTCATTTGGTCCAGGTGCTTCGTATGGTGATAATGACTGGTATTATGACGGCGATCATGACGACGGATTGTGGGGTATTGCAACAGGTTATAGCCGTAATGACCAGGGTTCTCTTGGTTTTGTTTGGAAATACACTGATAACAATCCCTGTCCTTCTGGTTGGCGTATTCCCTCCAATTGGAATTTGTGGGATATTATCAGTGGCACTGGTCTTGATACTCCAATTCAAGATACAGACTGGGGTAGCGCTGATAATAATAATTGGCAAATACGCGACATGTCATCTAATAACACCACTTACGGCGGTGCCATCATAACTAACTCTGCTAACGAAAAAATATTCCTGCCCATTATAGGTCTACGCATGTCAAATACTGGTATCTTTTTCCCTGATATCTCGGCTTACTGGGTCAGTACGTACGTAGACAACCAGATCTATTTAAATAATATCTCAATTGCCATCAGCGGTGCTATGGATAGGGCGGTCGGAATATGTGCGCGCTGTGTTGCAGAAGAATAAAATTTGACTTATTAGACTTTCCATTTCTTAAAGTAATGGAAGGTTTTTGTAATAAGAGCACTGTTAGCAGGGGAAACAATAAAGTATCCTGCCTGTCGCGCAAGCGACAGTACTTGATAAACCGCTGACTTCGGTCTGCGGAAATTTCGGTTTGTGGAAATTTCGGTCAGTGAATAAATTGTGTCTAAATTTTTTGTAACTTCGCAGAAAAATAAAAATTTAATAAATAATGAAAAAGCATATACCTAACTTCTTGACTATCTGCAACTTACTTTGCGGCTGTTTGGCTGTGGCGAGCGCATTTCGAGCGGAATATCAGCAGGCATTAATATTTATACTTGTATCTGCGGCGTTTGATTTTCTTGATGGTTTCGCGGCTCGGCTGCTAAAAGCGTACTCAAATATCGGCAAAGAACTTGATTCGCTTGCAGATATGGTGTCATTCGGTTTTGCGCCCGCAATGCTTGCCTCTACGCTTTTGTGGGAAAATAGCAGTTACCCGCATCAACTTTGGGCGTGGATTGGGCTTGCAATCGCGGCATTTTCGGCTTTGCGTCTGGCAAAATTCAATATTGACGACAGGCAAACAACCTCGTTTATCGGTTTGGCAGTGCCTGCAAACGCAATTTTTTGGGCTGGTTTGGCAAATTCTTACAGCGTACAAATCGCTGATATTCCGTTAGTTACGATTATATTAATTCCAATTTCCTGCTTTTTGCTGGTTTGCAATTTGCCGATGTTTTCGCTCAAATTTAAGTCATACAGTTGGAAAGGCAACGAATTTCGCTGGATTTTGATTTCAGGCGCACTTATCTTGTTGATTTTCTTGCAGTTAAATGCGTTTTTGTGGATAATTGTTTTCTATATTTTACTCTCAATTATTAAAAATTCAGTTTGTAAAAACAGTTAAAAGAAAATGGAAAATCAACAGTCGTATCCGTCAATTTTGCTTGAAAATGTGGTGAAAGAATTTGCTAATTTGCCCGGCGTAGGCAAAAAAACGGCGATGAGGTTTGCGCTTCATCTGCTTAAAAATGAGGAGATTACAGCGGAAAACCTGGGTAATTCAATTTTAAAATTTCGTTCCGAAGTTTCATATTGCAGAGTTTGTAAAAATCTTTGCGATGAGGAGGTTTGCGAAATTTGCAAAAATTCTCGGCGCGACCCTTCCACAATCTGCGTTGTAGAGAGCGTTGCCGATGTGATGGCTGTGGAAAATACGGCGCAGTTCAACGGACTTTATCACGTCCTCGGCGGCGTAATTTCGCCAATGAACGGCATCGGACTGTATGATTTGGAAATAGCCTCGCTGATAAAACGTGTAGAAAATGGCGGAATAAAAGAGGTTATTCTTGCGCTTAGCCCCGATATGGAAGGCGACACAACTTGCCTTTACCTCTACAAAAAACTTGCACCTTTCGACATTGAAATTTCCGCTATCGCACGCGGTATCGCTGTGGGCGACTCGCTCGAATACACAGACGAAATCACGCTTGGACGCTCTATTGTTAATCGTGTGAAATATAAGGTGTAGAAAATTTTAATTTAAACCACAAAAATGGGAAAAATAAAATTGATTGAATAAACAGTAATATTATATGCAACAAATAAAATATGCAACTCAATTTTAATTTACATTTATAAATATCCGACAATACGATTGGCGAAGGAAAAACAAGTTGTAAAAACGACTTAAAACGCGCTTTTGCATTGTCAATAAATATAAATTGCCAATAGAGGGCAATAATGCGGTTTGAAAAATTATAAGCATATTTTTTCGTTGTATTACTCAATATTAAATCAAAAATTCTGTATTTTTTTGTAACTAATTTTGGAATTATAATATCATCTTGAGCATACGTATTCCTTAAATGTATGGCAACGGCGGTAACAACACGTTCAAAATGATGTTTTTTTGCAATATATATTAATTCGTTTTTTTCTTCCACAGAAAATTTTTTTTGCAAAAGATATAAATCTTTCAGCCACTTTTCGTTTGAAAAAAGATGAAAACAATAATGTTGCGCTAAATAAAGCCATTCGTCTATCGGTGATAAAAGAAAAAAAACAGTATTGTTGTGTTCTATTTTGCGCAGACGGCTTAACGCAAAATCAGTAAAATCTCCATCAACAGAAGTTCTGAATGACTTTTTATTTAAAAGCCCAAGATGAATATCTAAATCGCAAAATTTTTGATTGGGATTAATCATGTCAAATTTTTGCCTGACTTTTATACCGTTTTTATAGTTTTTATCTTTAAAAACATAGCCCATTTTTTTTTGCAATATATCAGAAACAGCCTCTACTTTATTTTCAGAAATCAAAATGTCAATATCTCCAACATTGCGTTGCGAAATATCGTTTTGATACAAACTTAAAAGCAATGACATTCCTTTTAGCGGAACTATTTGACAGTCGTTTTCCATCAAAGCAAGAATTTTGTAAAATTGATTAATCAACAATGTATTTTTTACAAAATCGATGTTACTGTTTTCCATATTGTTTTTCATATATTTTTCCTCTACTTATTTCATAAATTATTTTTGACTGCTCTATAAGCATAATATCGTGGCTAACACAGATAACCAATCTGTCTTTGGCTATATCCTTGATGCAATCTATTATTTTTTTTGTATTACAGGTATCGAGATTACTTGTCGCCTCATCAAAAAATATTACATCAACATTTCTTACTAATGCGCGGATAAGAGCAATTCTTTGTTTTTCGCCTGTTGATAACAATCTGCCTCTTTGTCCGATGCGGGTATTGTAAAATTCAGATTCGTTTTTTGCTAAATGTGCCAACTCAAAATTTTGCAATAATTCAAGCACATATTTAATATTGGGAGTTTTATCAAAATATATATTTTCGGCAAGAGTTCCCTCAAAAATAAAAGGTTCTTGCTCTACCAAACCAATTTTATCCATCAAACTTTGTTCTGCAATAGACTGTATTTCTTTATTATTGTAAAAAATTAAACCGCTCTCCGCGTTCCGCAATCGAAGGCAAAGATTTATAAAAGTTGTTTTGCCCGCGCCGCTGCGCCCAATAATTGTGTGTATTTTTCCCCTCGTAAATGTTGCATTTGCATTATCCAAAATATGTTCCGAATTTTTATAAGCAAAAGAAACATTCTTTAAAGTTAATGAATTGATTTTTTCGATTAAAATTTCCTTGTCAAGCGTTTTTGCAACGGGATAATTTATGATACCGAGAATTCGTTTTGCCGCACTTTCTGTTCTTGCTAACTGCATATAACCGTCAATAATTTTTAATATTTCTCCGCGTATAAAAAGAATTGCTGTCGGAAACAGTATAAACTCGCCGATGTTTAATGTTTTATTTGTAAATGTGCTTTTGGTTGCCGCTGTAATAAACAAAATTACTATAATTATAGTTGCCAACTCAATTAACAGCGATTGAAACGCGCCAATTTTCGTCATTTTTTTCATTAATTTGTTGAGGTCATTCACTATGTTAAGAAGTTGTTTTTCTATGTAATTTACAGCATTAGAAACAACAAAAACTTTGTAGCCATTTAACCATTCAGCAAAATATTGGTGCAAATCGCCAATTTTATCATAAGTAGTTTTGTTTAATTCTTTGATTGTTTTTCTAAACAACGTAACGCCGACAACAATGGTAAAAATCAATAAAATGCAAATTAGCGTCAATAACGGCGATACAAACAACAACAGAATTACAAAACCCAAAACGGTAACAGGTGCCTTTATAAATGAATTATATACCATCGGTATTAAAGCCGCAATCATTCCAGACTCCATACTTACAGACATAATCACTCTATTGTCTAAACAGTCTGCAATATATGTATGCGGAAGCATTGCAAATTTTTTTACGCAAGCCGTATCAATATTTTTTTTAACATTAGGCATAGCATAACCCATTATGATGCCTGACGCTATTTTGAGAAAAATACCGACTAAAATCAATGATAAAAACAAAATCAGGTTATCATTGCTAAAAGTATTGGCAATGATTGCAGAAAATGAATTGAGGTAATTTTTAGCGAAAAAAGCAATGCCAGCGGGTATTATTCCTGCTAAAATACTGATAATTACAACTATCAGTATTTTTGTATGTTCGCCTTTTGCCATGTTCCACACAAATTTGAGTGTATTGAGTTCCTGTTGTATTTCTTTGCGTGTTTTCATTTTTTTGTATGATTAAAAACTGTTGTTTTACTGTTAAATCTCGGTAAAATGCAATTTTTACAAATGGATATTTTATTGCATTGATAAAAAAAATGCTTTTTTCTGATTTTACGCGCTTGCTGTGAGTTGTAGATTTCGCTTAATGCCTGTTTTGTTAAATCTCCAATAATTAATTTTCCAGAATAGTCGTAACTGCACATCGACACTTCGCCTGTCCAAAATACAGAAATTCCGTTTATAATTTGATTGCACAATTTTCTTTTTTTAGAAATATTATTTTCTAAATTGCCTGTATAAAAATGTTCAGGCCAGGGAAATTTTGTACCAAATGATATTTTTTTTAATTGACTGTATTGAGAAAATAACTGTTCGCTCAACTGTTGCTCGTCAATGTTTTTATCTGCAATCATTGTTAATTCATATTTTCTGTTGTTTTCTGCAAAAACATTATTTATAACCGACAAAAAGTCTATTGCATTGCTGTATTTAGCAGGAAACCGTATATTTTCATAAATTTCTTGTGTGGCAATATCCATCGAAAAAGAAAACCGAACTTTTTTATATTTCAGCACTTTTTGCAAGAGTTCCATATCAATATTATAGCCGTTGGAATAGATTGTTGTAAGCGTATTTTTCATTTTATCAATTTGAGCGGCAAAAAAATCCAAATCCTTATTCAAAAACGGCTCTCCGTGCAAATAAAGAGAAATTTCTTTTAGCGGTACATCAATATTTTTCAATATTTCCAAAAATGTTGTGCGCGACATAAAGCCCTTTGTCCGTCCTGCCTGCAACACATTTCCCTGCGGGCAACACGAACATTTTAGATTGCACGCATTTGTCGGCTCAATGATTATTGATGTCGGTATTTTTTGTCTGTAACCTTGCCGCAGCAAACCATTTACAAATATTTGTCTGAATATGCGGAAAAATGAACGGATATATGGCATTTTTTTTTTCATAAATCTGATTTATATGACAAACAGACACCTTGACATAGTTTTCTGTCAAAAAGAAAACAGTCGGCGCATTTTGCAAATAACGGTTTGGTTAATAATGGTAATATTGTTTTTTTACAGAAATTTTCTATTTCCAGCCAAGTTATATTTTTTTGAAATTTCAACGAAACGTCTGTTATTCCCAAACATACGTGAAATTCTTTTTGCGGATTTATACAAAGATTTCGTGTGCAATTTTGTTCGTTTGCATTGCATAAAGGGTAAAAATTTTGCGCAGACAACAGATATTGACTTGTTTTTTCGTCAAAAACACACAACGGTATCGGCTTGGCAAACGACAAATCAATGTTTTTTTCAACAGATTGATTTATAATATTTTCTAAAACAGAATAATACTGTTCAAAGTTAGAAATATTTACAAATTCATTGTTTTTGTTCTTTGCAGGAAAAGTTAAAGCAATATTCAGTGCCTTAATATCTGTTTTTTGCATCAACTCAAACCACGTTTCTATTGTCGGATTTGTGTCATAAATATTTGTTCTGAAAAGCAGTTCTATATTGTTTTTTTTTGCAAATTCTATATTTTTCAGTAATTGATTTTTGAGTTGCTGAATTTTAAAAATTTGTTTGGTAAGGTGAATAAAAATTTTGTCAATGATATTTGCATTAAAATTTTTCAGCATTGTGCAGTCAATCGTAAAATTTGATGCAAAATAGGTTTTTAATCCATTTTTTTGGATTAGTTCCAATATTTTATCAAATTGGCTATGCGATGTCGGTTCGCCGCCGCACAGCGATATTTGCGTAATTTGATTATTCTTTGCCCATTGCAAAATTTCCTCAAAATCCAACAGCGGCATTTCTGTTTGTTGCATCTCATTTGAAAAACAGTACGAACAGTTCAGATTGCATTTGCCTGTGATAAAAACCATTAACTGCCTGTTGTCTAACACAATAGGCTCTTTGCATAACTCCTTATATTGCGGAAAAAGGTATGAAATATCATTTTTTAATCCGCCAAAAATTTTTAACAAATTATGTATCAAGCATTTTTGTCTATCTAAACAACAATCACGCTCAAAAAATTGTTGTAATTTTTCTAAAAACAGGCAATGTTCTCGGGCTTGGTTTGCAAAATAAAGATATTTTTTTGATGAGTTAAAAAAAATTGCACTTTCAAAACCATTGCGGAGTGAAGGAAAGCGTTGTCGTGCAAATTCGCTTAACTCTCCGCAATCGATGCTGTCTAAAATTATTGTAAAAAACAAATCGCTGTAATTGTCAAACTCATCAACAATAGTTTTTGCGGCAATTTTGCGAAAATGCAGATTATCCGATTTTAAAAGTTCTAATATTTGTTCGTTATTAAAAATCATTGTTAAACCAATATGCTCGGTTCAAAAAGTTCTTTATTTGCAAATTTTAATGTATATGCGGGCAAGTCAGACGCTTTTTCTGCAACATTCATCCAATGTTGTTTGTGATATTGAATTCTTATATTATTGCCCGAACTCATTAACCATGCAAACGACTCCGCTTGCGATGCAGGCAACAAAGAAGAGTTGTTGCCCGCCGTTTTTTGAAGTTTGACAACTGTGCCTATTTTTTTACTGTAAGAATAATTAAAATTCTGATTTTTAATTATATCAATAGCATCTTTTGTTTGCATTTTTGCATTCAGCAATTTTGCTTTGCACAAAAAACCGTCTGCAATAATTTCGTGATTTTCATTTTCAGAAATAAAAACCAAATCATCGCCCATATACTCCCAGCCGGCATTGCCCAAAATGGAACTTAATGTTGTTTTTCCCTCGCCAGATTTTCCCAAAAACAGATATGCTGTTTCGTTTTTGGCGGCGCAAGAAGCGTGAACGCAATATTTTTTGTGCATAGACATAATGTTGTGCAGCAACAAGAAAATATAGTTTGTCAAACGAGGACGATGCGATTTAAAAAATTTCGCTTTTGTTTCACTTAAATGACAAATCGTTATGAAACGCTGCGGCAAATGTTTGATAACAATATCATTGCCGATACAAACAATGTCTTCCGTATCATTTACATTGTACCACTTAACAGGCATATTTTCATTGATATAGCCATTCCAAACTAATTGTTTTTCGTCAGTTGTAATAACTTTACCTGTTAAAGATGAAATGATTACGTCGTGGCACTCCTTTCTATCATAGGGAACAGGATTTTGTTCCGTATGATACAAAAAAATTTCGTTCAAGAATTCCTCGTCAGACAAATGCTCTGTCCAAAAAGTGATTTCAATTCCCGCAATTACAATTTTTGTTGTTGTCACTTTTTTTTAATGATAATAATACAACGAAGTGTAATAATAGGTGTAGTAATAATAATATGTACGATACAAAGTTGTATAATACAGATAACTGCCTTGAACGGTATTCATTGCGTCATGCTTTTTTGTTTCAGGTTTTTCGTATATGCGAATTACACCTGCATTTTCAGAAATTTTACTCATAACTTTCAGGAAATTAAAATGTTAAACTTTATTTTTTAGAGATAAGTTTTTCGGGTAGCCAATAACTAATTATTTCCTCAACATCTTTTTCTACTGTTTCTGTATCAGGAAATTGAGTATTTATTAGTTGTTCTATTTCCGCAATGGTTTTATTTTGGTCGAGATATTGCCAAATTAAACTTGCAGTAAAATTAAACGTGTAATAGTTGCCGTTATCTAAATTAACGGCTACCACATTGTCTTTCAATACTTTCCAACTGATGTTGGAGTTGATGCCATAAATTTGCGAATTCATATTTCTATATATTTTTTGCGTTAAGTAACATTTTTGCCAAACAGCCGCCATTGCAAGAATCGGAGCGCATTAAGTTGCATTTATAACAATTTTCAGTTCTTCCCAAACGGCGCAGAGGCATCAATTTCATTTCAAACCATTGTTTTGTTTCGGGATAAGTGTCGAATTTGGAAAAATGCACTGCCTGCCGCGTTGCTAACGGCAAACAGTAAATAATTTCTCCATCTGGAGTAATGTCCATTCGAGAACAGCAACTTGATTCAAATTTAGAACCGGAGTCCCAAAGCAATCCCAACTGCTCTTCTGAAAAAACGCAAGTAGGCACGCCGCACTCATATTCCAAACGAATGCTGTCTTTTTCTGCGTTTTGCGCCAATTCAACTACTTTTTCCGCTACAATTTCATACTGTTCATCATTCAAATAGTAGTTTGAACCTGTAACAGTCGGCAACACAAACCCGACTTTGATGCACTTTTTTAAATCACATTCTTTGATTAATTCTATCGCCCAACCACTGTTATCGTCATCGGGCATAACGTTGAAAGTGATTGCAGCCCTTTGTCCAAGAATTTTTAGCGTTTTCATTATTCTTTCCCTCTGCTCGCTGTTCCAAGTGCTTGGCGCATTGATATTTACCACCCATTCAACAGGCAAATCATATAATTTTTGAGCGTAACCTTGCGCTTGTGTTGTCGCTAAATTGCTAAAAACGGTAATATGAAAATCTCTTTCTAACAGATATGCTGCAATATCCTCAAAATCAGGGTGCAAAGTCGGCTCTCCGCCCATCAGGTGAATTGTTTTCTCAGAAGTTTTCGACAGCCAAGTTATAATATCCCTGAATGTTTGTAAAGGCATATTCTTTTTCGCAATTTTTGGCGACATACAGTCAATGCCAAAACAGTACGGACATTTGTAATTGCACCAGTTTGTTAACATTAAATTAGGCATAACTATATAGATTTAAAACTTTTACAACCGCCTTCGCACATACCTCTTTTAAGATATTTGCAATTAGCGCACTCGGCAAAAATGCCAATTTGCTGTTTAAAGTATTCATTTATTTTTTCGTTGAATTTTTTTATCAGTTTATCTAAACTGTCTGCCTCCAAAACATTTTCTCTATGCAGTTGAAAAAGAGGGAAACAATTCCAAGCGTTCAATCCCTGTCCAATATCAAGAGCGGCACCGCAAACAAAAGAAAAATTTACTCCGCAACGCTGCAATATTCCTATTTCTGACGGGGAAAACATACAAGCGGTAAAACCGCAGTCCATTCCTAAAATTACATTGCGTTCATACGCCATCTGGGCAAACTTTACCATAAATTTGCCCGATTTTTTGTAATCTTTTTTATCAACATATTGATTGCCGCCCTTATAAATCGGCAATGCTATTCCCACTCGAATAGAACGGCTAAACAACTTAAATTCATCAATTATGTCAAACAAAAAAGTAGGGTCAGAATCAAAATCCAAAATAGTATAAGAGAGCGATGATACAATATGAAATTTATCGAAAAAATCAATCAAATTTTTGTATTGTTTTTTGCTATAAGAATCTTTTGTGCCTGTATTTACCACAAAATTAATCGGTTGTTGTGCAATATCCAAATTACGGATGCCATCGGGTAATGGATTTGTTGCGCTTGTAAATATTTTAGGAACAATCTTGTGTTGCCACAGCAAATCAAGCACCTCTCTCAAATACGGATAAATAAATGGTTCGCCGCCTAACAGTCCAATTTCGCGAAACTGCCCCGAAAAATGCGCCAACAATGTTTTTATATCGTCTATCGTCAGCAATTCATCTATATTGCTGCCGCTTTCTTTTAACACATTGCGGGCAAAACAAAATGGACATCCTCGATTACATTTATGAGTCAGGTATAAATTTGCCATATATTTTTGTATTCTACGTTGTTATCCAATAAATGTACTTGTTGTTTTCTCCTATTTTTTTTAACACAAACGGCAAAACTTCTTTATTTTTAATTCCAAATGTTTCTCCGTTGCGTGTTAGCCAGGCGTGTCCCCAATCTTTTTTTGCACAATGTATCACAATATTAATACGGTATTTCGATTTTTTGTCAAATAATCTGCATATTTTGTATAAAAATAGAGAGTGATAATAACATTTTTGTCGCAATATCTTTTGTAGCAATAACACAATATTCAACATAAATTTAGAAAAAATTGCAAAAAAAATTATTAAAAATATTTTACAAAATTAAAAATAAAAATTGCGTGATTTATAAAAAACTTGTTGCATTTTTAGAAACAGATTGTTGCACATTTTAGATACTTTTTGTCCTGTTTTTAAGACAAAATTTTAACTGTTCGCTTTTGCTTTTTGAAATTGAATAGCAATATCCATAAAAAAATTATAGTCCAAAACATCAGAAATATTCCACAATAATTGGTAACCGATGTCGTCTTTTTCTAAAATTTTGTAAAAATTGCTGCGTGAGCAATTCACTTTTTTAGCGAGCCAGGATATTTTTTGCCCTTTTTCTTTGAGTTTTGCCGAAATAAGTTTTCCGCAATGAGGTTGTAAATTTTTCATAAAATAAGCCCTTTAAAATTTAAACAAAAGTACAGATTTTTTTTTTAGACAACAATAGTTTTGTTGATTTTTTTTTACAAAAATCACGTTCTTACGATTGCAGGCGATAATGGAACAGAGTTTGCCGACCACGAAAACATCGCGAAACTCCAGAAAGTTTTTTTTATTGCATAATTCATAATTATTTCTTACCTTTGTGCCTAATATGAAACACTTGTTGAAAAATATTTTTACAATGGTTTTTGCGGCGGTGCTGCTGACGTTTAGTGTGGGATACAACGTAGTAAAATGCTGCTGTCTGGGTAATACGATTGGTATTGCGCAGGTGGATTTGTGCGGAATGTCGGAAAATTCAGCAGGCGATTGTTGCGGAAATGAGGGCGAAAAAACAGATATTCCGTGCAAGGTTATCTATCTAAAAAGTGATTTTCAAACAACTTTTTCGTATGAAAATTTGAAAATTGAGCCGAAAGTTGTTGATTTGTCAATAATTCTGGCAAAAGATTTTCTTATAATTGATAATTTTTCAAAAAACAGTTCATTTTTTTATATTCCGCAAAAAAGTCCGCCAAACCGTTGCGGACGCAATATTCTTTCCAAAAAATCGGTGCTGATTATTTGATTTTCTGTTGATAATTTACAGAATTACAGAATTTTTCATAATTTACATATAATTATTACGTGTAAATTTGTCAAATCTGTGTTATCTGTGTGCTAAAAATTTTTAAACTTTATATTTTAATTTTTAAACTTTTTTTTAAAATGAAAATCAAATATTTAATTCTCACAATATTTTTTCCGTTCAATATTTTTGCGCAGGAAATAGACACGTTGCACAACGACACGCTGCAACGCAAGGAAATGCTCAACGAAGTAGTAGTGTCGAAATCGGTTGGCGTAATGAATATGCGCACAACCACGCTCAACGTGCAGAAAATCACAGCGGAGGAGTTGAAACGCGCCGCCTGCTGCAATCTGTCCGAAAGTTTTGAAACCAACGCCTCTGTCGATGTGTCGTACAGCGATGCCGCAACGGGCGCAAAACAAATCAAACTGCTCGGATTATCAGGCACTTACGTTCAACTTATGACCGAAAATATACCCAACCTCAAAGGCATTGCCTCGCCCTATGGTTTAGGCTACATTCCGGGCACGTGGATGGAAAGCATCTCAATTTCAAAGGGTGTTGGCTCGGTAATCAACGGCTACGAGGCGGTTACAGGGCAAATCAACGTGGAGTACAAAAAGCCGCAGACGGCAAACAAAGTGTCGGTAAATCTTTATGCCAACGAGGCAGCGCGTGTTGAGGCAAATGTTGATGCGGCTTTCGTGATTGACAGCACGCTTGCAACAGGCGTTTTTCTGCACTATTCCGATGAATTTTGGAAACAGGACAGAAACCGTGATAATTTCCTTGATATGCCGATGGTTAAACAGTTTAACGGCATAAATCGTTGGTATTATCAAAAAGGCGGGTTTATGTCGCAACTCTTTCTGAAAGGAATGTACGAAAAGCGAATGGGCGGGCAACTTTACGGTGAAACCCCGTATAAGATTGATATTTCAACGCAGCGTTACGAAGTTTTTTTGAAAAACGGTTATGTTTTTGATGTGGAAAACGAGCGTAGTTTGGGCTGGATTGTCAACGGAAATTTTCAAAAAATGACTTCGGATTTTGGAAATCAGGAATTGGAAATTTCAAAAAGCATTAAAGATTTAGAACGTTTAGGCAGGGAAAATGTATATTTTGGTACGCCCAATGACACAATTTATTTTAAGCGTTATAGCGGCGAACAACTTTCCTTATATTCCAACTTAATTTTTTCTACAAAATTTACAAAAGAACATAAAATTACCGTTGGTTGGAGTGTGAATTTTGACAGAATAAAAGAAATGATGCCGTTGAAAATAGATAATTGGGCAGATGGTATTTTTCGCCCTAAAAATGAATTTACGACAGGAGTTTTTGCCGAATATACCTACGATTTGTGCGATAAAATTATTGTTGTGGCTGGCATCAGAGGCGACTACAACAGGTATTTCAACAAATTTCTCGCCACGCCCCGCCTGCACGTCAAATATTTGCCTGTTGAGCAAATTCACCTGCGGGCAACTGTCGGAAAGGGTTACAGAACGGCAAATATTCTTGCGGAAAACAATAATCTTTTGGCGAGCAACCGCAAATTTCAGGTAAATTTTGCAGAAAATTCACTGCTCGAAAGCGCGTGGAACGGCGGAATTTCGGCGAATTTTTACATTCCGCTCAAAAACCGCGAACTGACTGTAATGTTGGATTATTTCTATACGCAGTTTCAAAATCAGGCGGTTATTGACTTCGACAGCGACCCGCACAGCGTGATTTTCAGCGAATTGAACGGTAAATCCTACTCTCATTCGTTTCAAATAGAGGCGAGTATGGAGGTTTTTAGCGGGTTTAGTTTCACCGCCGCGCACCGAATTACTGATGTGCAGCAGACAATCGGCGGCGTTTTGCGCGAAAAACCATTTACAAGCCGTTGGAAATCGCTTTTGACGCTGTCGTACTACACAAAATTCAAAAAATGGCAGTTCGACTACACTTTGCAGGCAAACGGCGGCGGCAGATTGGCGCAGCCTGATACCGCTAATCCGCTGTGGAACAGCACTTTTAAGCCATATATAATAATGAATGCGCAGGTTACAAAAAATTTCAAAAAGTGGGGAATTTATCTCGGCGCAGAGAATTTTTTGAATTTTGTTCAGAAAAATCCGATTATAGACGTGGAAAATCCTTTTTCCAACAACTTCGATGCCACAATGATTTGGGGACCAGCGCACGGACGAAAAATTTATGTTGGGTTTAGATGGAGTTTGTAAAAAATAGAAAATTATTGTCTTTTTTAATTTCAACTGACAAATGCAACATTAAGTAACAAAAAAATTTTTTTGCCCATGCGTTTTTTTGTTTCAGAAAAAAGATGTAACTTTGCAGCCTCGAAAAAGTTTATTGTTAATTAAAAAAAAATAAAAAATGAAGAAATTATTTCTTATGGTTATTAGTGCAGCAACAATTTTGAGTTCGTGCTGCAAAACTGCTGAAAATCAGACAGTTGAGCAGAAAAACGAAACTCTGGAAAGCATTCTTAATCGGCGCAGTATTCGCGCTTACACCGCAGAGCCGGTGTCTGACGGCGCGCTTGACACCATTATCAACGCCGCAATTAATGCGCCAAGTGCGCGCAATTTGCAGCCTTGGCAGGTGCGTGTAATCAAAAACAGTGCGCTTATTGCAGCAATCGAAGAGGGCGTTATTGCTCTGAAAAAAGCGGAAAATCCTAATTTAGAGCCGCGTTCATTCTTTTTTAACGCGCCAGTGTTGATTGTGGTTGCAAACGACAAATCCAACTTTTTTGGGCAACTTGACTGCGGCTGGCTTGGGCAAAATATTTTGCTCGCCGCGCAATCAATGGGACTGGGAACTTGCGTTGTGGCAAACGGCAACTATTTTCTGAACAGCGAGGCAGCGAAACCTGTAATGGAAAAACTGCAAATATCTGAAAACTACGAAGTTATCTACTCAATCGCGCTCGGACACCCCAACGAATCGCCTGAGGCAAAACCACGCGACAAAACCAAAGTGCTGATTATTGAGTAAAATTTTGGAACGCAATAAAAAAAAACATAACGCAAAATGTGTTATGTTTTTTTTTTACGATTTTTTACTTTTCCGCATCGCTATATACTCGCTTGGCGTTATGCCTTCAAGTTTTTTGAAAATTTTGTTGAACGAACTTTGGTGTTTAAAACCGCTGCTTTCGTAGAGGAAATTTATGGTGTATTGCTTGTAGTCGCCTTTGTTTATGCGCTCTTTAAAGTGTTTTATGCGGTATTTGTTGCAAAATGTCGAAAAATTGTCCTCAATACCTTGCTGTTTTAGGGCGTAGTAGATATAACTAATATTTGTGTCAAGCATTTCGGCGAGTTCAGCCATAGAAATATCCTGTTTTTTGTATATCTGGTCTTTTTCAAAACATTCAACTATCTTATTGTAGAGAATATTATATTTCTCTTTTTCCTGTTTTGTAGCCTCGGCAATAATCAAATCTTCAGTACGCACGTTATACAACTCCGTTATGCGCCACTCGCAGAAAAGCAAATATATAAACAGCAGAATATTTATTATAATTGTTGCATTTCTCAAAATATTGTTTTGTTGTTCGGTTGTTACAATAAAATCTAATTGTGGAAAATAATGCAAGAACATTAATATTAACAGTAAAAGCATTATGCTGATTAGAGAAACGTAAAAAGCCGCTTTTTTGCTTACAAACACCATTACGCTTAATGTTATTACAGGAAAATAGAGTATGATGTAAAAAAAATCTGATATACATAATATTATAAACAACGAAATAAAAAACATCGCAATGGCTATAAAAACCCAATGAACTATAATTAATTTTTTGAGGGAATTGAGGCGGATTGTTATCAGCCACAAAAAAATTATAAAAATCAGAGCCAAAAGCATTATTCCAAACATCGGCAAATCTTGCACAAAAAAATATATATCTATTATGCATAAATAGATGTTTAGCATAATAAATAAACCGATAACCAACTTGGTTTTTAAAGCATTGATAAAATCCATAATATAAAATTTATTTAATTAGAAATATGTGCAAAAATACAATTTTTTTGTCTGATTTGTATATAAATTTCAAAAAATAATAGCGAAGATACAGTTAAAATCATTTTTTTGTTGAATTTTATTGTTTTGATTATTTATTGCTTTCAGACATAAAGTTAGTAATTTTCTTTTCGCAGATTTTACTTTCACATATCATTTACTTTTGAATATCAATATTTTATAATCTATAAAAAACATAGGTAAAAAAAATGATTTTGACTTATATTTATTATTATTTTTATATAATATTGTTTTTGCGAAAATTAATAATTTTACTTTTGCAGTTGAAAAACATTTGCTATAACAATTTTATATGATTAGATAAAATATGTTTCATCATTATATAAATAAAAATCAAAATTTATAAAAAAATAACTTAGCTAAAGCAAAGTTGTTTTGGGAAAAATAACTTTGGTTATTAAAGTAAGGTTATTTTGGAAAAAGATGGTTCGTGAGAATAGTCCTTTTCAACTTTTTGAAAATTCAGTAACATAATAAATATTATTAACGTCTTTTAATTTTTTAGTAGTATGAAAAAATTTGTATTTGTATTATTCTTTTTCTGCGCGATTAATCTGCAAGCGCAGGTAACAATCGGCGACAACGTTGAGCCAAGCAAATATTCTTTGCTTGATTTGGTAACGACTCAACAAAAACGTGGGCTGCATATGCCGCGTATTCACGAGGCAGAACGAAATGCACTTATAGTTAATGCGGCTGATACTGTTGCAGCACGCGGGTTGTTTATTTACAACATTGATACTGACTGCGAGGAGTTCTGGAACGGATCCGAGTGGAAAAGCCTCTGCGGCAGCGCAGGCAAGGCGGTTATCAAAGTTGAGTGTTCAACTTCTATTGTTGATATTGTAGTGGGTGCATATAAAAGGTATTTCAACGGACGAGATTTGACTCCGGAGCATTACCTTGATGTTACCGTACAGGTGATAGAAAAAGGCATTTACAACCTTATTGCAGTGCCTAATCCGTCAAACGGCTACTATTTTCAGGCAAACGGCGAGTTTTTGGAAACAGGCACTTTTATTGTAAGAATGCAAGGTATGGGCAAACCTATAAATTTCTCTGTTCCCGAAAGCGATTTAACTGTCGGAGACCAAATCGTCTTGAAAAATTTTGACGAAGAACTTTGCGACCGAACAGTAATCCATATCAACAACGGCGCAGAGCCTAAGTTTGAAATGAATTGCGGAACGGCAAAATCGGCAGGCATTTATAAAGTAAGAACTGAACTTGACACCACAAACATAATCACAATTACGGTTAATGTTACAAATGTAAATTTAGGCGCAGTGGTTTTGTGCGAAACAGACGTGGTTAATGGTATACAGTTTGTAAGCAATCCCACTCCTATTTTGGCAACGGGCAAGATAAGCATTACCCTCTACGGCAAAGGCAAGCCCAATGCTGCTGGTTCTTACAAATTTACCATAAAATCGAACAGCACAACATCTACCGTTGTCTGTGAGGTAACGGTTCAGGTAGTAATGCGCCCCAAAAAAATTCTTGTATATGGCACGGCATCAGGCTACGGCTATAATTTTGCAGGCGCAAATGCAGCAAATGCAGCCGACAACGGAGGTACTTACGAATTTGTAAGAGATACGAGAAATTTCGGCACTTTGCCCGAAAGCGTTGTTCCAATAGAAATGCTTACTTTGATAAACGGCAGCAATTCAAATTTAAATATAAATGATTTGAATGGTGTTCATGGCTCTGCTCCCAATTATTCCGCTGCCACGCAAAAACTTGCCGAGTATCTTTCAAAAAACAATCCTGACCGCCCAGATATTATCTATATCGCTTATAATGCGGGATGGCTTAATTATAAAGATAATAAAAACAGAACTGTTGGGCAAATTTTAGCCGACTATTGCAAAGAGGGAAATTTGTTAATACTCTTTGGAGATAACAATGCATCAGGAGAATTAGCACCAGGTATGGGTACTTCAAACGTAGCCTCTTCTCTTTGGACACAATTTATGCAAGCGTTGTTTGGACGCACAGGCATACAGATAAGAAACTGGCAGGATGACCCGGCTGGTGCAATGAGTACCTCGCTAACAGGCAGATGCTTTATGTTCTCAAATATCAATCACCCTGCTTTAAACGGACCTTTCGGCGATATACGCGGAAAATATTGGGGCGAAGATGCCTCTTATCCTCAGGTAGCAACAGGTTTAAATGTTAATGATTTGTATCTTATATCCGATTCTTACGATTGGAGCGAAGGCAGAGATAGAACGACATCAGGTTACACAATCTTTGCAAGTAAAGATTATCCGTTTATATTTATCGGAGACGGTGGCTTTATGTCACACGACGGAACACCAAAAAGTGCGATTGATACATGGCGAACTATATGTCCATTTAAGTTAGATGCAACTCATTTTCCTAAACCAAAACCGGATTACGGCGGCGGCGCAAATAGATTTGCAGTTTATAACTCCATCTTTTTTGCAAATGTAATTACATGGGGACTTAAACTTGTAGAAGGAATAAAGGATTAATTAACGACATGAAAATTAGAGTAAAACGAAAAATCAAAATTTTATTTAATATTAAATCTTATCATACATCATAAGTTTTATGTAATACAATAAAAGTATCTTGTTGTGAAACATAATAGATTTTATAATTTATTTATAACTTGCACCAACTATCGGTGTAAATAAAAGCAAAATGTAAAGCAACAAAAAAACGCAGCGTTGTGAAACGAGGCGTTTTTTCAGGTTACTATGTAGCGAATTTTACACTCCCAAACTTCTTCTTACACTCTCAATTTTTTCTGTCAATTTTGCATCAACTTTATTGTAATCTGTACGGCTTGCGAGAGGAGATTTTACTTCGATGTAAAATTTGATTTTCGGCTCTGTGCCTGATGGACGGACAGAAACTTTTGTGCCGTCTGCCGTAAAATATTGCAGCACATTCGAGGGTACAGGGTAATCCAATTTTTCGGTTTTGCCTGTGGAAATATCGGTTTTCAAAAGGGTTTGATAGTCCTTAATTTCAACAATTTCTGAACCCGCAATCTCTTTTGGCGGATTTTCGCGGTAATTTTTCATCATTGCCACAATTTCCTCTGCGCCTGTTTTGCCTTTGCGCACAATCGAAATGCCTTTTTCTTTGCTAAAACCATACTCCACATAAATATCCTGCAAAAGTTCAAAGAGCGTTTTGCCGTTGTCTTTCGCCCACGCGGTAATTTCCGCCATCAGCGAGCAAGAGGCGACAGCGTCTTTGTCGCGCACAAAATCAGCAGGCATATAGCCGTAACTTTCCTCACCGCCGCCGATATATTGGCGTTTGCCTTCGAGTTCGCGCACCACAGCGGCAATCCATTTGAAACCTGTGTAGCAATCGAACAATTCCACACCGTTTTTATCGCAAATTACCTTTTCCAACTCGGTGGTTACGATAGTTTTTACCATAAAGTCTGTTGGTTTTAGCGCGCCGAGTTGGCGTTTCCGCGTGATAATATAATATGTGAAAAGCATACAGGTTTGGTTGCCATTCACCAAAATCCACTCGTTTTTGTCGTCTTTTACTGCAATTCCCATTCTGTCAGCGTCAGGGTCCGAAGCCATAACTATGTCGGCATCAAATTCTTTTGCCGTTTTAATCGCCATATCAAGCGCGGCGGGTTCTTCTGGATTTGGCGAGGTTACAGTTGGAAAATCGCCGCTTACCACCATTTGTTCAGGAACGGTTATCACATTTTCAAAGCCAATTTCCTTCAATTCGCGCGGAATCAGTCGATAACCTGTGCCGTGAATTGGCGTATAAACAATTTTTAAATCTTTATTTCGAGAAATTGCGTCTGGCGAAAGCAAAATCGTTTTTACTTTGTCTAAATAAATTTTATCAATATTTTCGCCGATTGTTTCGATAAGATTTTTATTTCCTGCAAAATGAATTTCGTCAGGCGATTTAATTTTTTCCACTTCGGCGATAATATTTATGTCGTGCGGAGAGATAATCTGTGCGCCGTCATTCCAATACGCTTTATAGCCGTTGTACTCGCGGGGATTGTGGCTTGCGGTAACCATTACGCCGCTTTGGCAGCCGAAATACCGTATTGCAAATGAAATTTCGGGCGTTGGGCGCAGTTCGTCAAAGAGATAAACTTTGATACCGTTTGCCGAAAAAATGTCTGCTGCGGTTTCGGCAAATAGACGTGAATTGTTGCGGCAATCGTGTCCCACAGCAACGCTGATTTGCGGCAGGTCTGCAAAATTTTTCTTTAAATAATTGCTCAATCCTTGCGTAGCCGCGCCGACAGTGTAAATGTTCATTCTGTTTGAGCCTGTACCCATAATTCCGCGCAGTCCGCCTGTGCCAAATTCGAGGTCGCGGTAAAAACTTTCAATGAGTTCGGTTTTGTCATCGCTGTCGAGCATTCTCCGAACCTCCTTTTTTGTTTCCTCAGAGTAATTGCCTGAAAGCCAAAGGTTTGCCTTTTCTGTTACCTGATTTAAAAGTAGATTTTCCATGATTTTATATTTTATTGTATTTTATTTTATTAATTTGTATAATTATAAAAAAAATGCCTGCAAAATTACTCAAAATTTATCAAACAACAAAATAAAATTTGTAACTTTGCATTTGCATTTCAACTATGCTTAATGCCTGTGTTGGCTGAGCAAAGTTGATGTCAAAACTTTCAACTTTTAACTTAAAAAGAAATGACAGCATTAATTACCGGTGCCACGGCTGGAATTGGCAAAGCAACTGCGGAACTCTTTGCCTCTCATGGTTTTAATCTGATTATCACCGGCAGGCGAGAGGAACGCTTGGCTGAATTAAAAGCCAATTTAGAAAAAACGCACAAAATCGAAGTTCTCGCGCTCTGTTTTGACGTACGTAGCAATGTTTTCGTAGAAAAAGCCATAAATTCATTGCCTGAAAATTGGCAAAAAATTGATATTTTAATAAATAACGCGGGTTTGGCGGTTGGCTTAAATCACGTTCAAGACGGCGTTATTGATGATTGGGAGCGAATGATTGACGCCAATATTAAGGGGCTTTTGTATATTACCCGCGCCGTTTCGCCGAAAATGATAGAGCAGGGTAGCGGGCATATAGTCAATATTTGTTCGATTGCAGGCAAGGAGGTGTATGAAAACGGCAACGTCTATTGCGCTACAAAGCACGCTGTTGATGCTTTAAGCAAAGCAATGAGGATTGATATGCTCAGGTATGGAATTAGGGTTACGAACATTTGTCCCGGCGCGGTGGAAACCGAGTTTTCGTTTGTTCGTTTCAAAGGCGACAAAGAAAAAGCAGCCCAGCCCTATAAAGGCATTAAGCCGCTTACTGCTGCAGATGTGGCGCAGGCAATCCTTTTCGCCGTTTCGCAACCGAGGCACGTCTGCATCAACGATTTAGTCATTATGCCGACCGCGCAAGCAAATAGCAGAGATTTTTATCGGGAATGATTTTGTAGGGGAAAGGCGCGCCTTGCTTCTGCTATTACCCTAAAATCTGTTTCACTTTTTCGGAAATTGCTCTGCCGTCTGCTTTGCCTGCAAGTTGTTTTGAGGCGATGCCCATTACTTTGCCCAAGTCCTGCAACGATGTTGCGCCGACCTGCGCGATTATTGCCCTGACTGCGCTATTAAGTTCAGCATCAGACATTTGCGCGGGCAAATAGCGTTCCATAACTGCTGCCTGCGCAAGATATTCTTCTGACAAATCCTCGCGGTTTTGCTCTTTAAAAACCACCGCAGCCTCTTTGTTCTGCTTAACGAGTTTGCCGATAACTTTTACTGAAACGGCATCGGTGAGATTTCCCGCTGCTTCTTTTGAAGTTTTTGCTTCAATCAACTCCTTTTTTACGTTTCTCAGAGCTTCGAGTTCTGCCTTATTCCGCGAAATCATCGCTTTTTTGATGTCTTCGCTTACCTGTTCAAAAATGTCCATTTTTTATTTAATATTTAATGAGTGATAAATTTATAAATTATTAAAAATTTAGTATTATGACATTATTTAATAATAAATACCGATAATTATCTGATTATTAGCCATTTATAGCATAATTTAGTTTGAAAATACTTTTTAATTTTGTAACTTTGCAGTTAGTTTTCAATTAGTTACAATATGAAAACAAAATTTCAAAGTTGAGTGCAAAAGTACAAAATTAATCGCAATATTTTGCGCATTGTTATAGACTTATAACTTTTATATAAGAAACTTTTGAAATTTTAGAGAATACGATGTAGCACCTTAATTTGCAATATTACAAAGATTAGATTGCGGGTCAAAGCCCGCAATGACAGGATGCTGCAATGAAAGCAGGGTATAAAAATTTTTGTGTTATTTTTTTGCCAAAGATTACACAGAGAAACACAGAGAATTGTTAATTATTAATTGTCAATCGGTTATGTTAGTGTCTAAAAAAAAAATTATTACTGTCCGCTAACATTTTTTGAGTAAAAAATGTTTAGCGGACAGCAAAAATTTTAAATATCAATCAAAGTTAAACTTATATAAAAACATATAAAAAGTATTTGAATTA
>JAISYF010000111.1 GCA_031270065.1 Prevotellaceae bacterium
TGCAACAAGAGGAATAATATTTTGTGTAGGGGCGAACCTGTGTGTTCGCCCTTTGTGTATGGGGCGAACACACAGGTTCGCCCCTACAATCCCAATCACAAATTATAATTCATAATTCAGCGGTGTGTATTTTGTTGCACACCTACGGCGTGCAGCGTGGGGGGGGAATTGGCATTTTCTACCGACATTAAATGCCTACGGCATATGAAAATTTGAAGATTTGAAAATGCAAAAATGCAATTTGAGGATTGGTAAATTTTAATTTCAAATCATCAAATTCTCAAATTGTATTTTTGCATTTTTGCATTTTCAAATCCTCAAATTTTCAAATTTTCAAATCTTCTTCGCCACAGGAACACCCAAGTGGCGAAGTCAGGACAGTGTATAAAAATCGTTTAACGGAATAATCAACATTCAACAACTTATAACTGTTGCATTCCTGCGAAATGTGTGTTGGTGTTATCCTTATTTTTCCATCAAACTTGCGCTGAATTTATCAAAAATCAAAAAATCAATTACGACAAAAATACACTAAAAACATTATTTTTGCAGCAAGTTTTCAAATGTGAAATTTACTGTAAAATATAGATAGATAGATAGATAGATAGATAGATAGATAGATAGATAGATAGATAGATAGATAGATAGATAGATAGATAGACGGGTGGAAAAATTGCAACAAAATCATTTTTTTTTAAAAAAAATTCATATTACCTTTGCAAAAGTTTTTTGACAGATAATTTAATATGGACTTCGTTTTTTTTTAATCAAAATGTAATTATTAATTAATTTACTTATATATAGATTTTTTTTTAAAACCTTAAACTCTAAATTTTTTATGAAAAATATTACTTTTCTTAAAAAAACAATAGCAATATTGCTATTGTGTGCTTGCTCCGCAAGCGCATCGGCTGTTGAATATTGCCACTCAACAGTAACAACAATTTCAGGCGGAGCGTCTGGAACATCTTTTTACCTGACTTGCCGAAACACAGGCGGTAACAATTACGAAGTGATTGTAGAGGCAGATGTACAAATGTTGAGTGCAGGCAATAATATGTATGTACGTCTTAATGGCGGCACTGCAACCAATATCGGTCAATACGCCGTTTTTAGTCCCGACAAAAAAACCTGTACAATGGCTTTTACTTCGACAGCCGCGCCTTATGATGCGCACGGTCAGTTGGGTTTTGTATTCGGAACAGCAAATAATTGGGGCTATGCAAACTGGCCTGCGGGCATTGACTGGTCAGCAACCTGCGGAGGCAGCAGTACTCCTGACGAGGAAAGCCCTGTTATGTCTTCGGCAAGTTTTGTAAGTGCAACGGCAACTTCCGCGCTAATCAATGTTGCTGCAACCGACAATGTTGCAGTAACAAAATACGTTGCAATCAACGTAAATAGCCCGACAGACTCTACGGCTTACACGCCGAGCGCGGGACAAATCACAATCGCGGGACTTTCGCCTACATCGCCCTACACATTCAGAATCCGCGCAAAAGACGATGCGGGTAATGTTTCGGCAAACGCAATTACATTAGCGGAATTTTACACAACCGCCGATATAGGCGTGTTGATTGACGATTTTGAGGGCGCAGTCAGAGGCTGGGGCAATGCAGGCAACAGCGGAGTACCTACTATCGTTGAAAATCCATACAGTAACAGCGATAATTCTTCTGCTAACGTTCTCCTCAGCAGCAGAACAACGGGCAACGATAATTGGTCTGGACCATTTCTCACTGCTGCTCAATATTCCGCAGGAGGCTTTCCTGCAACGGGTTATCAGTATGTTCACGTTTTGATGTATAGAAATAATGCAAATCCGCCGAATTTGAAAATAAGCGATAATAGAGGAGGCGATATTGTGCCGATGTATTCGATTGTAGCAAATCGTTGGCAGGATGTTGTATTTAATGTTCAGTCTTGGGCGATAGATTTTATTATGATAATGATTGACAGAACAGGAGCAGGCACAATGTACATTGATGATGTTCTGCTGTCGAACTCGCCGACTCCAAGAATTGACCTCGGCGGAGGTACAGGGGGCGACCTCTCTGCTCCAACCAATTTTTCCGCTTCCTACGATAATCTTACCTCAATAAGCGTAGAGTTGATAATGCAGGCTAATGATGATTCAGGAACGGTGATTTACGAACTGTCAGGTCAGGACAATACAGCATCGGAGGCAATCGCAACGCTTCCGTCCTCGCTGCAAGGCAATTCGGGGCAGGTAGTCCGCCACACATTAACAGGCTTAACTCCGAACCATTACTACTCTGTTACAATTATGCCGACCGACGAGGCAGGCAATATCAATGAGTCCGAAGACGGTTATAAAATTCTTGATTTTAACACGCCTGCCATTGACAACGACCCACCGACAAATTTTACCGCAACTCTCGGCTCTGTTTCGCATAACAAAGTTGAATTGCTGCTCAATGCAACAGACGCCTTGTCGGACATTTATTATACAGTCACATACACAGGCTTGGCAAATCCGATTACGGCAACATCGCCCTCAGGTACGCAAAAATCTGTGTCAATTTCAGGTCTTATTCCCGAAACCCCGTATGAATTTTCCATTACTGCAAAAGACGCATCCGACAATGAGGCTGCAAACTCGCCTTTGACCGTAAATGCAACCACAGACGCTGCGCCTGTAAGCACAATGTGCAGTGGCGAAAGCAACGAGGCATCGCAAGGCAATTTTACAACAGGTTATTATATTTACAATATTTCCACACAGGGAACAACTGTAAATATTTCTATCGAATTGGTTGATGACAACCGCACAATGACAAATGCGTATCTTTGGAACTATTCAGGCACTCCTTTTGAAACGCCTATGACGTACAACCCGCAGACCAAAACTGCAACTGGAACACTCGCAGGGCAAACTATTGGCGCAAATATCTCTTTTGCTGTAAAATTTGCTTACGCAGGCGGAATGGTTGTTACAAAAACATTCCCATATACCGTTGGCGACAACTGCTTGCCTGTACCGCCAGACGATGAAGAGGATCCTGAAAATTTTACCGCAACACAGGGCGCAGTTACCAACAAAACTATTGCGATAAACCTTAACGCAACCGACAATTCGGGCTATGTGCTGTATGAAATTACAGGCAATTTTCCAACTTCGCCACAAACCGTTCAGGGAACTTCCGGCGAGGCGACCTCTTTTAATGCAACAGGTTTAACGCCTTCTACGGAGTATAATTTTTCCGTTACGGCAAAAGATGTTACAGGAAATATTGCTGCCAACTCGCCGATAACTCTGCAAATTACAACTGCTGAAGGCGTTGTTAATACCGAATGTAACGGCGAAAGCAACGTAACATTGGAGGGAGCACCATTTAGTTACGGCTATGCGTTCTCAACATCAGGCACAACGGTAAATATCTCGATAGAACTTTTCGACAATTTTACAGGAGTAAATGCTTATTTCCACGATTTGACTACGGGCGAGCTTGTTGAATCGGGAATGGCTTATGACCCGAATACAAAAATCGCGACAAAAACGCTTGCAGGTCAAACAATCGGTGCAGATGTTATTTTTAAAGTAAAATTTGCTTACGCAGGCGGAATGTCGGTTACAAAACTTTTTACCTACACCGTTGGAGACGATTGCACCACAGATATTAAAGCACCGAAAGATTTTAGCGCAGCAATAAATGATGCTGCCGTTACCCACAACAGCGTTGAGTTTATTCTGAATGCAACTGACAATTCAGGCAGCGTGATTTATGTTATAAATGGCGACTTCCCTGAGTCTCCGCTCGAAATATCTGCTGCGTCTGGCGTAGAAACAATATATGTGTTGCACGGACTTTCTCCCGCAACAAATTACGTTTTCAGTGTAAGCGTAAAAGACGCAAGCGAAAATACTAATGTCGAAGATGTGCAACTGCTTTGGGCTGAAACTCTTCCCGCTCCACCAGACGTAACTCCGCCGACAGATTTCACGGCTCAAACAGGCGAGGTAACTGCAACTACGATAGAAATTTTGTTGAATTCGGCAGACGAGTCCAATTGCGTAACCTACGAATTTATTTATCAAAACGAAATGGTTAATTGCATCTGCCCCGACACTGTGAAATTTGAAAGCGTACCCGCAGGCGCAACTTCATTCACAATCGAAAATTTAATTGCAGAAAGCCAATATTCGATTTTAGTAAATGTAAAAGATTGCGAAGGCAACGCAGGAACAACAGGCGCAGACACAATTACGCTGTCCGCAACTACGTTGACATCGGGCTTAAATGAAATTTTTAGCGAAAATCTTATAATTTACCCCAATCCTGTTAATTCTGAATTAAAAATTCTGAATTATGAATTAAAAGAAAATGAGAAAATCGAAATTTTTGATGTTTCAGGGCGCGTTGTAGGAACAATGCACGCATTGCCCCTACGGGAAACCCTAACAATCAATGTTTCGGCACTCCCGCAAGGAATTTATTTTATAAAAATCGAGACAAAAACTGCGAAATTTATAAAAAAATAACGTTTTAACTCCTGTTCCTCTTTTATCCCGATAGTTATTCGGGATAAAAGAGGGAATGGGTTTAGAGCAGTTTTTTTTTAACCTCCTACACGAAAGTGAAAGGTGAATTTAAAATAGATAAACATTTTTTTGAATACATTAACTAAAATAAAAATACCAATGAAAAATATTTTTACAAAAACAAAAAAATTAATATCAGTACTGATATTAATTTGCGCTTGCGCAGCAAGCGCAAATGCAATTGATTGGACAGCCTATTCGTGGATAGAAAACGGCTCAGGTAATTCAGCCTATACTGAAAAGTATAAGATTGCCACTGTTACAGGACAATCAGTAGTGAATATTCAAAAACCCGGATTTGCAGCAGAGGCAGGCATTTATATGACATTTGGTTGTTCTGCTATTTCAGTATCTTCGCATAATGGCGGAATTCAGGGAGCGGGTTTTTGTTTATATGTAGCGCAATTAACGGCGCAGGAAACAGAAGTAACTGTTACCTGTACTGGTGGTGCTACATACACTTTCACTGTCTATTATGTTAATGGCGTGAGTGCTGCAATTGACAACACAAAACCCGAAATGGGTTCTGCAAGCATTTTCAGCCTTTCAGATAATCAGGCAGTTATTGATGTTTCAGCCACAGACCAAGACGACAGCGGAACAGCAACAACTGTAACTAAATTTATGGTGTCAACAGGCGGTGCAGCAGCAGTGCAATACACGGCTACCGCAGAACAAATCACGCTTACAGGACTAACGGCTGAAACATCTTATTCGGTTGAAATATGGGCAAAAGACGATGCTGGTAATATTTCGGATAATAACGAAACAATTACTTTTACTACATCCGCTTTTCAAAGTCAATGTTCAGGCAATTTGCACAGTTATCAAGTTAATGACGCAGGTTTTCATTATGAAATAGTGTATGACGCAAGCACAAGCACGATAAACTACACTTTTTCTGCAGCAGATCCGATTACTTACTTTGCAATGTGGTGGTGTACCTCATCAACGCAGTCACCTCAAATAGTGCTAACGCCTGCAAACGGCATTGTAACATATTCGCAAACAGGCATTTCCGAAGGAACTATTATTGGTTTAAGATTTTTATACAGTACTACAGGTGGCGCACAATATCTTACAGCGCAAGCCAACGCGCCTTTTACCGATGCAAATCTTATAAAATACCAAGTCGGACAGTGCGCTTACGTTCCGACTGCCGACAATGTAAAACCTGAAATGGTTTCAGCAAGTTTTGTAAGTGTCACATTTAATTCTGTAACTCTTAATGTTGTGGCGACAGACTATAATGACCTGTCAGAGCCGACAACTGTAACCAAGTTTTTGGTTTCCAACAGTACAGATGTTGCAGCAGCAACGGAATATACAGCAACAGAGGGACAAATCACCGTTACAGGACTTTTGCCCGAAACCGCCTACACGCTCATAGTTTGGGCAAAAGACGCTGCGGGCAATATTTCCGATAACTTTATTGATGTTGTTGAATTTACCACAGAGTCAGAGCCAGAGGGAGTGCTTATTGACGACTTTGAGGGAGAGAATATCGGTTGGATTTCAATTGAAGGTGCTGTAGGCAGCATTACCGACAATCCTTCAACAACAAATAATTCATCTGCAAAGGTGCTTACAAGCAGTAGAGCAGCAAACACTAATTGGTGGGCAGGTCCAATTCTCGATAAAATTCCGTATACTGCTGGTGGATTTGCAACAACAGGTTATCAGTACGTTCACGTTTTAGTTTATAAGAACAACACAAATCCGCCAAATTTAAAAATAAGCGATGATCGGGCTACCGAATTTGTGCCAATACACGATTTTGTTGCAGACCAATGGCAAGATTGCGTATTCGATATTAATAATGCTTTGCCGATAGATTTCTTATTTATATTTATTGATAGAGTAGGAGCTGGCACAATATACATTGATGATGTTCTGCTGTCGAACTCGCCTGTTCCAAGAATTGATATTATAAGACCGCAAATGCTTACCTTAACATTAAATAGCACGCAAACTACAAACACTTCTATTGCAATGAATGTAACCGCAAGCGACAATATTACCGCAGCAGGCGCAATAAAATATATCGTAACCTACGCCGTGCATACGGAAGAAAACGGCGAGAGCGCGCCGCAACGTGCGCCGAGTGCAAGCGGAGACGAATACACGGCGATAGACGGAGTAGTTACCATTACAGGTTTGGAGGCGGAAACCGCATACGATATTACCGTAAAGGCGAAAGACCTTGCAGGCAATATCTCCGAAAACGGCGTTTCTCTCACCGTAAGCACCACAGGCGGCACAACAGATTTAGGCAAAATTTCCGAAAATTCGATTGTAATTTACCCCAATCCTGTAACAACGGAATTACAAATTACAAATTACGAATTAAAAGAAAATGAAAAAATCGAAATTTTTGATGTTTCAGGGCGCGGCGTTGTATGGGCAATGCGCGCATTGCCCATAAGGGAAACCCAAACAATCAATGTTTCGGCACTGCCGCAAGGAATTTATTTTATAAAAATCGGGACAAAAACTGCGAAATTTATAAAAAAATAGTAGAATTTTGCAAGACAAGAAAATACAAAAAATACAATTTGAAAATTTGATAATTTGAGGATTTGAAAATACAATTTGAATATTTTGAGATTTTAATTTCAAATCTTCAAATCTTCAAATTTTCAAATTAATAATTATTAATTGTTATGCCCGACTTTCGATGTTGTTCCCTGTCATTGCGGGCTTTGACCCGCAATCTCAACATTACAAAAATTAGAATTAAAAATTAAAATTTAATCTGTCGTATTGATGTTGTATTAAATAATTTTGTATATACAAGAAAATAAAATATCTTTGCACATTGATTTGAAACACACAAACCAAAAATCTTAAATCTATTTTTTTATGAAAACATACAGCATAAAATACAGAAAAACGGTTGCAGTATTACTTTTTGTAATGCTTTGTATTCCGATTTTTATTCAAAAAACGCAGGCGCAAACACCTGTGCCTATTTCGCAAAGTTATTATGCTTGCCCTGGCGTATCAATAACAGCGGGATTTATTCATAATGCCAATATTACTTATACTTGGTGGTACGACTCAATTTGTTCAAACATAGTTATTCCCGGAACAAGGGACGCCATAATCAGACCAAAAGACGGAAACGCCGAACAAACCCTTTGGGCAAGACCTACAATAAACGGAGTTTTGCAAAATTATTCAATAAAAGTAACCTTATACCTTAGCGACAACTGCGGAAGCACCGCTCCCTCAGGCTGCTACGCCACAGGCAACGTAATTTTTAATGAGGACTACGGCGGAAACAACCCCTCAGACCCAGACATAAAACCTTTTAACGCTGTTGACGACGGACGCACAAACTACACAAGAGCGACTAATCCGCAAGGAATGGGTCGCGGGCAATATGTTATTGCAAAAAGTTCTTTTCAGGTAAGCCAAACACATACTGCAACTTGGTGGCACAATATTGACGACCACACCTATCCTAACGACCAGTCAAGAGGCTACTTTTTTATGTGCGATGCTGCCGATGACGCAGGACAATTTTACCAAATGCAGATTGATAATCTTTGCACAGGCACTCAACTGATGTTTTCTGCATGGATTGTTAGTTTAACAAAATCCAATCATACCGACAAGGCGAATTTGATTTTTATTGTAGAAGATATTTACGGCAATGTGTTGATGAAATATTTTACAGGAAATATTCCAGAAGATATACAAAATAGCGGACAGGTTGCCACTTGGCGCAATTACGGCTTTGCGTTTTCTACGCCGACTTCTTCTATAAAATTGAGAATTTTGAATAACGGCACAGGCTCAGGCGGAAACGACTTTTGCATAGACGATATTCAGGTGCGGCTTTGCGCTCCGCAAGTAACGCTTACAGCAAGCGACCTTACAGTGTGCGAGGGTGCTGCGGTAAATGTCGGTTCAACCTACGTCAATAACGGCTTTTTTGCAGAGCCTTTGGAATATCAGTGGTATTTTTCTACCACAGGCGACATCGCCAATCTCTCTGCTTGGACAGCATTGCCTGCCGAAATCGGCGCAACATTCAACAAAACCATTTTTGCAGCCGATATTGGCTACTACCGCCTTGCAATTTCCGGCGCGGGCAACAGAGGCAATTTCTTTTGCAGTTCGCTCAGCAATGCCGTTCATATAGGGCTTGTGGGCAACAATATTACAAAGATTTCCGAAACAATCTGCGAAGGAAGTTATTACGATTTTGGCGGAACGCATTATACAACATCGGGTGTTTATACACACGAATTTCCAATTCTCGGCGGCACTTGCGACAGCGTTGTAGAATTGACCTTGAAAGTAGAACAGATTTTTTATTTCGACACATTAACGCTTTGCAGCAGCGCGCTGCCTTATAATTATCACGGCAAAATTTTTCCAATAGGAACGGTCAGCAAAGACACCGTTTTTAATAAAACCACAGTATTCGGTTGCGACAGCGTAACCACGCTGCATCTTGTTATTACCGAAAGCATTACCAACAATCCCTCTCTTATTATTTGCAGTAATGAACTGCCTTATGCCTGGCGCGATACCACTTTTCAAATAGGTACAATAAGCAAGCAAATTATTTTTAGGCGTACAACCGCTGCGGGCTGCGACAGTATTGTTACGCTAACTCTTATCGTAAATCAGGCGAAAACGGAAACCGTGCCGCTGACAATTTGCAGTAAAGAGTTGTTGCCGTCAGGCTACGTTTGGCGCGACACCACTTTTCAAGCAGGCACAACAAGCAAGCAAATTATTTTTAGACGAAAAACAAGCCAAAACTGCGACAGCACTGTTACATTAAATCTTATCGTAAATCAAGAAACAGACACTACAATCCACGCTGATATTTGTCAAGGAGAAACCTACACGCTGAACGGACAAAACTACACAACGGCAAACACCTACACGCAAACAAGACTCAACGTAGCGCACTGCGACAGTACAATCACGCTTATTCTTACAGTAAATCTGCCGACTTACAGCACCATTACCGACTCGCTGTGCATAGGCGAAACCTACAAAAAAAACGGCTTCAATGTCAGTACAGACGGCACTCACACGCGGAACGAAGTCAATGCTGCGGGCTGCGACAGCCTTATCACGCTGATTTTGACCTACGCCTCGTCTCACACGTTTTTAGACACTGTTGAAAAATGTGCAAACGACTTCCCGTTCCGCTACCAGCAAGATTTTGTCGATACCGTTTTCAATGCAGGCACTGCAAGCGGCAAATATATTTTCGGTACAACTTGCGATGGAATAGTGCTTACTTTAACAGTTCTGCCGATAGCAACAACAAAAGAATACGAAATTCAAAACCCTATCTGCGCTGATGACAACAGTTTTTGGGTAAAATTTCCCATTGTAACCAGCACAACCGAAACCCCGCCCACAAACTACGAGATAGTTTTTGACCAAAATGCAAAAAATGCAGGATTTATAGATAAAACAGGCATATTCAACGGTTTAGAGGAATTTGTAATTGACCTTCCGCAGCCGATTTATCCTGATAAATATTATTGTACAATAACTTTATTTGACAGTATTTATAATTGTAATTCATTGATAATAAACAAAGTAGAATTGCCTGTGCTTTACCCCGACAGCATTATGCAGCAAAAATGGGGTGATGTAATTGCGCTTTTAAATAAATATTACAACGGCGGATTTGAATTTACAGCATATCAATGGTACAAAAACAACGAAAAACTTGTTAACCAAACAGGCTCGTATATCTATACCAACGGTACAACTTTGAATATCGGCGACAAATATTCGGTAGAAGTAACCCGCCTGGACGGCACAACAATGCACTCTTGTCCGATTGAAGTGCAAAAACCCAAAGATACGGTTTCTGTCTACCCGACAGTAGTGCAAAACGACAACAGCATAAAAATCTATCTGACAGAAGACAATGCTTTGGCTCGGCTCTGGTCGGTAACGGGTATTTTGATGCAAACGGCAAAAAAACGCGCCTCCGCTCCCCGCGAAATTGATTTTCCCGCAAGCAAAGGCGCATACATTATCGAAATACAATACGAGGAAAGCCAGCAAAGAATAGTAGTGCCTGTGGTAGTAAGATAATTTAAAAAAAATAAAATAAAAATATGAAAAACAAACTAATTATAACATTTGCATTTTCTCTGTTGCTTTGCGGCAGAAGTTTTGCTCAAACGCCGCAACCATTGTCGGCAATCTACATCGCTTGCCCGAGTGTAACAGTCAAAATAGGCTTTTTCCACGATGACGCCATTGAATATTGGTGGTATTCTGCCGTAACAGGCGGGACTTTGATGGCTCCATCGGCTCGCGACAACTTTGACATACAAAAAAACTATTTGCCTGCTCAAACAGTTTATGCCGAGCCAAGAATAAACGGCGTGCCGCAACCGCGTATTCCTGTTGAATTAAGATTAAGCGAAATTTGCGGAAAAACTGATGCAGACTACAATAATCCTAATGACCCTGCAAGTTCGAGTTGTTATAAAACAGGCACTTTGCTTTTTAAACAGGATTTTGGCGGAAACAGCCCCTCAGACCCGTTTGTGCTGCCAAACCAAGCGGCTGTAAATGCAGCAGGCATTTTTTACCCAAACGAACAGGTTGCGCAAGGTTGGACCTATTTAGCAAATTTGTGTGGTTGGGGAGTATATAGCATTGGCAAACAAACACCTGCCGCCTGGTATGACGGTTGCCGACCAACCTGGGGCGTTATGGACGACCATACTTACTATGAAAGCGACCCGCAAACACCCCAACGCGGTTATTTTATCTCTTTTGAGGCGGAAAATACGCCCGGCAGAGTGTTTTATGAAATGCAAATCGACAATCTTTGCATTGGCACAGAACTTACTTTTTCCGCTTGGATTAGAAGTATGCTAAAAAATGACCACACCGACCATACAAACCTGATTTTCAGGGCGTATGATATAAACGATAACGAATTGGCGACATATTTTACAGGCAATGTACCTGACGGCACAAGCGGCACAAACCCGTTGCGCCCATGGGCAAACTACGGCTTTACATTCGCTACGCCGACTAATTCGGTTAAAATAAAAATTACCAATAACGGCGGAACACAAGGCAACGACTTCGGTATGGACGATATTGAGGTGCATATCTGCACGCCACCGATTTTGCTTAATGCAATGAATGTAAGAACTTGTGTAGGCTCTCAAATTGATATTCATTCAAGTTTTAGCAATAACAACGGCAGCGGAGGACACTATTTTACCGAGCCTTTGGAATACCAGTGGTATTATTCGCAAAGTGGCGATATGTCGAATATGGGGTCTTGGACTGCTGTGCCGACTCAAACAGACGCAAACCTTGATATTACGCAAATGGCAATTACGGATACAGGCTACTATTATCTGGCAATAGCAGGTGCAGGCGGAATAGACTATACCAACTGCCGCGCATCAAGCCCGTCTGTACATATCGGACTCGGCATAAATATAGAGCAAACCCGTAATGTGAAAATTTGCGGAGGAAGTTACAATTTCTACGGAGATATTTATAGCAACTCAGTAACAGGAATTCAAAAAACTATCAATAACCCCGCGGGCTGCGACAGCCTTATTACACTGAATTTAACTGTAAATCAACCATTTAACGAAACTGTGCCTCCGCTCGTTATATGCGACAAAGAATTGCCTTACAGCTGGCGCGACACTATTTTTGCAGTCGGCACTACCAGCAAGCAGATTATTTTTAATAAAAAAACAAGAGCGGACTGCGACAGTATTGTTACACTGGATATTACCGTAAATCCTGCATACGACCAAACGGAAGAATTGAGCCTTTGCACATCTGAACTGCCGAAAGTGTGGCGCGACACCGTTTTTGATGTCGGTACCACAAGCGGGCAATTCGTTTTTCACCGCCTTACAGCAGGCTGCGACAGCATTGTAAGGCTCAATGTAGAAGTGAAAAACTGTAATCAAATCAACATTTTTCCGCCGAGCGAAATCTGCGCCGATGATGCTTCTTTCTCTCTGCAATACGATATTTTGGAGGGAACTTTGCCCTGCTACACCGTTGCATTCGACCAAAAAGCAAAAGACGCAGGTTTTGAGGACATCTCTTGCGCAACTGCTGCAACAGGAACAACAATCGAAATCCCGATACCGCAATTTTCTACTACAATAAATTGCAATGGAACAGACCATCAAAACTACGTTAAGCCCGACAACTACTCACTTACCATATCGTTTCAACTCGGCAATGACGAAAGCATCTACACAATTCCTTTTACTGTCCTTTACCCAAAATGGATTTTGGAACAGAATTGGGAAGACGTTATCGCAATTCTTAATAAAAACTGCAACGGCGGTTATGAATTTTCCGCTTACGAATGGTATCTTGATAATTCAAAAATTGAATATGAAACAAAATCGTACTATTATGTAAAAGACGGCGGAAAACTGAACTTTGGACACGAATACCGCGTAGCACTCACGCGAAAAAACGAGGAACCTATTTTTACCTGTGCAATAGTTCCGCAAGCAAACTCCGCCCCTGACGAAAAAATACCCGAAATCCACATCAACTCTGCACAGCACATTATAAGCATCAATGCTGCACAAAACGGCGTATTGCGGATTTTCAACATCGCGGGAGTGCTTGTCAAAACTGAACCTCTCGCCGCAGGGACAAACAGTTATTCGCCCTTACTGCCGAGCGGAATGTATATTTTGCAAATCATTTTAGACGACGGCGCAAGAAAATCATTTAAGATTGTGCTGTAATGAAAGGTAGAGGTATTGCGTGCAAACGCTTTTAATTTTGGCGACTGCAAGGGTTACCGTTACTACACAAATACTACTTTAAGCCTTACAGCATTACTACATATTTCTATTTTGTATATAAATATATTGCGTATAAAATGAGAATAGTTTAATTTTGCAAAAAAATTATTAATCTAATATCATTTTAAAAAAACAAAAAAAAAAGATGAAAACAAAATTTATGTTTTTAATTTTAGCAACTTTGCTGGTTGCTGGCTGTGTTGAACCGCAACCGGGACCTGAAATCACAATTTCGCTTGACAAAACCGAAATTTCAGTTAACGAAGACGCAACTGTAACTCTTGTTGCAACAGTTGAGCCTGCAACCGATTTACCGCTCGTTTGGTCGGTAAATGACGAAACAATCGCCTCTGTCTCAGACGGCGTAGTAACAGGCATAAAAGAAGGCGTTTGCATTGTGTCTGTTGAATGCGGAGGTAAAAGCGCAGAATGCGTAGTAACCGTTTTGCATGTACAAGAACCGCCGACTGCAGGAATTCCCGAAGGCTATGAATTAATTTGGTCTGACGAATTTAATGACAACGAACTCAATCGCACTGTTTGGAACATTGAGGTTAATAACAACGGCGGCGGAAACGGCGAATTACAGTATTACACTGCACGTTCCGAAAATGTTCATATTGGAGAACACCCAGTAACAGGCGAGCATTGCGTTATTCTTACCGCAATCAAAGAAGAATATCAAGGCAGGCATTGCACTTCGGGGCGCATTAACACCAAAAACAACCTTGCTTTTACGCACGGTATGATTGAGGGCAGGATTAATATTCCGCTTACTGCCAATGGTCTTTGGCCTGCATTTTGGATGATGGGCAACGACTACGACCAGGTGGGCTGGCCCAAATGCGGCGAAACTGACATTATGGAAATGGGCAACAAAGGAGGCATAAATCGGGGTCAGCAAGACCGCGATTACAGCGGTTGGTGGCACTGGGGAACCGCTTGGAATATGTACGGAAACGGCGCATACCCGAACACAGGCAGCAGCGTCGTTAGCAGTTACCCAATACAAAACTCTTGGCATACATTTAGAATGTATTGGGACGAAAATATTATGAAAATGTATCTTGACCAAGATGTAAATCCGAATGTTGCGCCGTATGCTACATTGAATTGCCCTGCATCTGACGATGTTGATGCGCCCGGCAAATATTTCCACAAACCGTTCTTTATTCTGTTCAACCTCGCTATCGGCGGACAGGGTTTTACAGGAGTAGGCAATATCAGCGGAGTTACCGCTTTGAATGAGGCAAATAATTATACTTCGCACTACTACATTGACTATGTAAGGATTTATCAGCGCGGTATGGAAAACGAAACTTTTTGGAAAAAATAATATTAATTTAATGAATAATGCAAAAATGCAAAAATTCAATTTGAAAATTTGAGGATTTGAGGATTTGAAATTAAAATTTTCAAATCCTCAAATTGCATTTTTGCATTTTCAAATTTTCAAATCCTCAAATTGCATTCTTTGCAAACTTTGCGTGAGATAAAAACATTTTTGAAACAGCCTCGAACAAAAAAATATGGAAAAATGATGTTTTTTCCATATTTCCTCCTATTTTTTTAAGAAATAAAGCGAAGCAAAACAGTGCGAACAGGTTAAAAAGCAAAAAAAAAATCTATATTTTTTAATTGAAAATTGGTCATTAACTATTTGATAATCAGCATTTTATTTTTTTTACCGCATTTTTTTTTCTATATTTTACACACCATCTAATATATACCTGCGTTTTTTTTAAGTAAATTTGCATTCGTTTAAATAAAAACGCTTAACTCTAATATTACTATATGAAAATCAACAATTTTAGCATATAAAAACATTATGAAAAAACACTATATTTTCAATAGAATTTCCGTAATTCTACTATTTTTTGTTTCATTAACAATAAAAGCCCAAACGGTTCTGCCTTCGCAGCCTTTCGGCGTTACAGGGTTGAGCAAACCAACCCTTTCTTGTCAAACTCTGCTTGTTGGCTATGTGAATTTTGAGCCTGTTACGGGCAATAATCCTACAAGTTGGCAATTAAGCAATGTAGATAAATACGGCGCAGCAGGTGCGGCAAACCAGACTCTCGCTACCACCAAAACCTATACGGCGAGCTCGGTACAAGGCACAAACAACTATTCGATTGTAAAAAATCCAACTTCAATGGGCACATTTCAAAATATTGACGCGCCGGGCGGATTTTTTGTTTGCCACGGCGGAAACGCCCTTACTTACACTATTCGCGGGTTAAACTCCCCCGCCGATTTTGGAATTACACAAAACGATAACATTGTACTTCCATTGATTTATTATGTCAGAATAAAACTGCATAATTTCGGACAAAACGGCGGTTGCAATCCAGTAGGCAACAATATTGAAATCACTTTTAAAAACCCAAACGGAAACGATTACAGTATTGGCAACAATATGTTTTATGACGCCAACCTCAACAGAGGGGCAAATGGCAGATACATGGCGGTAAATAATTCGCTTTGTTCGCAGGGCAACGTAATCAATCAAAGTTGGGGCGGCTGGGGACAACTCAGCGTAAATGACACTCGGCTCGGCTATGACAACACTACAACCACTTTTGAGGGTTGTTGGGGTATCGGCGCAGGCAGAGCGGGACAAGCCCCTTTCGGCACAGACGACGGTTTCCAAATTTTAATAAAAGCGATGGACAACAACGGCGACAATATTTTGGGAATAGAATCTATCGAAGTCTACGGCTGTCTGCCCATGAAAATGGAGGCGCAAGACGGATTAGACGGCACAATAGGCGAGCGGTTTTGCGAAAACGGTCCCGTTAATATTTCGGCAACAGGCGCGGGTTTTGGCGCAAATATTACATGGTACAAAGGCGAGGGCAACACTCCACCCACATCTTCCACATCCGTAGGATACGGCAACACTATTCATACAAATGCACCGCAAGGAGTGGGCAACTCTGATTTATATTGGGCGGTAGGCAATATCGGCGGAACGCAGGTGTTTGATACTATAAGGATTTTCTCAATTTTTTGCTGCTCGGCTTTGGGACAGACAAATGAAGTTTTTGCAGAGCATTTTCAACTTTCTGCTCCGCAAAGAATTTGCAACAACGAAACAATTTCGGCTCTTGCCGTTAATCCAGCATATTCTACAAGCACAACATATACATATACGACCGATTGCAGTTTGACGGAGGGAAAATATGCAATAACGACAGGGTCGCATTGGAGTTTTTGGGCAGGAATTGGAGGCGGAAGAGACAGGCAAAGAGTAGGCGAACACACAGGCACGCCCAATAGCGGTGCAATGATGATTAATGCAGATGCAAACACAAATCAATTTTTCTTTACTCTGCAACTTAGCGGTTTGTGTCCAAACACGCAATACGAACTTTCGGCTTGGTATGTGTCGCTTGCATACGATGACGAGCAATCTTCAAATATAACCTTTCAAATTTTTGAAGGGGCTAATCCAACTCCTTTTGAAACGGGAAGTACAGGCAATTTTGGCGGAAATTCCTCAATAAGCAGTTTTGTTTGGCGAAAATACTCAATTCAATTTACAACTCCCGCATCATCAAGCATAAGCACGCAATATTTTTTAAAACTAAAAAACGGCAGAGGAGAAGCATCAGGCAACGACTTAATGATTGACGATATTGTTGTAACTAAGTGTATTCCAACGCTTTATCTTTATGAAAACGGCACCGTCAATACTTCGATTTCGGTTTGCAGCGATGATGCAGTATCGATTTCTGTGGATTTGTCCGCAGCAATGCTCAACCTGATTAGCAGTGGCAACGACACAGTTTGTGCACAACTTATGAGCAGCACCAACGGCATAACAGGCTGGACTGCAGTAGGCGCGCTCCAAACAATAAGCAGCGCAGGAGCAGTTGTTTTCTCTATAACTCCACCCGCAACCGCAGGCGTAACTCTCTATTACCGCGTAAAACTTTCTGCTGATGCAGGCAGAGCCGCAAACGTAGGACTTGCCCTCACAAACGGCTGCTACAATGATGTTATTACGCAAACTTTCGACATTACCAAAGACGGCTCAATGGGAACGGCAGCAAACCCAACAGCAACTCCGCACAGTTCTTGTGGCACATATAAAGATTATTATACGCTTGTCGGCAATACCGCAGTTGATGCAGATTTTTGGGGGTGGGCTTATAACGACACCACAGGAATGGTTTTCGGCAATACAGCAGCAGACAAAATCTTTGTCGCAAGTCAAAACGGAGTTTATTATTTTGTTTATAAAAAAGGCGAATGTAAAGGAATAAAAAATGTAACAATCAACGATATTTTTACCAATACAGATATTCCTGCGCTCACAATCGCTCAACCTAATGCCGCTTGTGAAGGCACTCCGCTAAATCTTACCGCGCCAACCATTCCCTCAGGTATTCCTGTTAATGCACAGGGCTGGACTCTCAACGGCTCGCCTTTCGTTTCTGGAACGGTGCTTACTGCTGCCGACAACGGCAAAATTTTGAAATATTTTGCCTCAAATGCCTGCGACAGCGAGCAAAGCAACGAAGTAACACTTATTGTCGGCGCAAACAAAGATATTACCATAAATCAGCAATGGTGCGTAGACACTCGCTACAATCAAAACGGATTCGACATTACTCCCGCAACAGAGGGAATGATAACGCAGACTTTGAATCTTTATACCTCGCTCGGCTGCGACAGCATAGTTACACTCAATTTAGATGTAAAATCTACTTTAAATGAAACTGTTTTTGATACAATATGTTCGGCGCAACTGCCTTACACTTGGCGCGGACATACTTTTCCCGCAGGCACAACAGACAGTCAGCAAACCTACAACGAGCAAACCTACAATGGTTGCGACAGTACAGTAATTTACAATCTTAAAGTATTTCTGTCAGAAGATACTCAGGAAACAATATCTATCTGTGCCGACCTTTTGCCTTATACCTATCACGCTTTCAGCGACACAATTTTTGACATAAATACCACAGACGGCGTTTTTGTTTTTCACAGCCGTTGCTCTGTAAAGACATTAAATTTGACTGTTTCGCCAAAAGTGAATGCGGAAAATGTAGAGTCTCAGCCTGTTATTTGCGCCGATGATGCAAGTTTTGCACTGACGGTAGTGCCTTCTACCACCTCTCAACACGATGTGCCTCCCACACACTATACAGTAGAATTTCTTGGCAATGCACTCACCAATGGCAATTTTTCCTCCGCTCCGCAAACGGGTATAATTGGCGCAAACGGCGAAATTTCAATCGCAATGCCCGCCAGTGTGTACCCTGACAAATATTTTTGCAACGTTATTTTAACAAGCGCGGCAGGCTGCAACTCGTTGATTTTTGATAATGTAGAATTTTCAATACTCTATCCGTCAAGCGTTATGCAGCAAAAATGGAACGATGTGCTTGCTCTTTTAAATAAATATTACAACGGCGGTTACGAATTTACAGGCTATCAATGGTACAAAAACGGTAGCGCGCTTGCAGGCGAAAACCGCTCGTATATCTATCTTGGACAGGGCAAAGTTTTTGACCCGAATGACGAATATTATGTGGAACTTACCCGCAATGACGGCACCACAATGTTATCTTGTCCATACGATATTCAACCGCCGAAACCCGAGCAATCAACCTACCCGACCGTAATGGCGGGCAATAATAGTATCACTGTTTATTTGACAAAAAACAATGCTTTGGCTCGCCTTTGGACAACCACAGGCATTTTGATGCAATCCGTAAAAGTCCGCGCCAATGTACCGGAACGCGAAATTAATTTTCCCGCTCGGCAAGGAACATTCCTTATTGAAATTTTATACGAAGACACAATGGAAAGAACCGTTGTACCCGTTGTGGTAAGATAAGAACAAAGAATAAAGAACAAAAACGGGCTGCCCAACTTACAACTAAATACTAATATCTAATATCTAATATCTAAAATCTAAATTCTAATTATGAATCGACTATCAACACTATTTTTTGCAATAATTTTTGCAAATGCGGTTTTCGGACAAATTACCTCATCAAGAGGCGATTCTTTCTGCGAGGGAAATGCTACTACATTAACGCTTACAGGCGGTTCAGGCAATAACTATGTTTGGACTGTAACATACGGCTCGTTATCAAGCACAGCCGATACCGTACAAAATCAAAACGGCGGCGCATCAATTACCGTTACTCCGCACTATTTCGGCACAGTATATTACCGCGTCTATCTTAACGGTTCTACTACTCCGCTTGCAACCAAAGTTCTTACAATCAAAGACTGCTGCATAACGGGCGCAACTGCCGACTTTACCATTTTAAAAGTTTGCACTCCGCTCAATGTTGATGGCAACGACACCGAACTTGAATGGGGAGTTTCTTCTTGGGTAAATGTAGATAAAGTTAGTTTCGGCTCTGCAATAAAAAATCCTGCGGGAAAATGGCGTATGCTCTATGACGACCAGTTTATTTATCTTTATGTTGTGGTTTATGACGATATTCAGCCAATAAATAGTTATTGGACAGCGGTAGACGACAACGAAGGAAATGGTTATAACGGAGACGGAGTAGAAATTTATCTTGACGCAGGTACAGGTTTTTGTGTAAATGGAGGAAATTCTTTGCCTTTGCAGATTGGTCTTACATATCCAACCATAGGCACTACTCCCGGAAGTTACAAAAATCAGGATTGCAATGCAACTTTTACAAATTATTCTGCAACAATAAAACCTTGGAACTCGGTTACAAAAGAGTGGGCGATGGAGGTAAAATTTCCCGCAGTATTGAACGGCGTAAATCTTAACGGCGACAATATCAATGTAGAAATTGGCATTACTCAATCGAATGACGGCATAAACCGCGGTTCTTTGATGCACACTTGGACAGCAAAACCCGACATGTACAACTCTCTGAGCAGCCTGCACACCGTTCCTCTTGCCGATTGTGCCTCAACCCGCGCAAGCAAAGAAGTAATTTGCGAAAATCAGCAAACAGAACTCTCTACTTCGATAAAATCTGCAACAGCAGGCGTAGATGAAAATACCGCTTACGATTGGCAAATATGCTACACAGGCTGCAACGACAATAATGTAACAAGCCCGAATTGGACTGACGTAGTGTCAAACATAGGAAACAATGTTACCATCACGCCAGACTTCAGCAGCAGTACAAGCATCTATTACCGCGCAGTGTATAACGGCGAAATTGCTGCTTGCCCGATAGCAATTACTCTTTCGAGCGACATCATTGTGCCGACTCGATATGCAACCATTTGTCAGGGCAAAACATACACGTTCTACACGCAAAACCTCACGGAAACAGGCTCTTATATCGAAAGAGTAACCTCTACAAACGGCTGCGACAGCATTATCAAACTCGAACTTGCCGTACAGCCAAAAATAACCGAAACCCGCAAGGTTGAAATCTGCCTCGGCGAAACGTACAGTTTTTATGGGCAAAATCTTACATCATCAGGATCCTATACTGCCGATGTTCCCGCAACAGCAGGCTGCGACAGCGTTATCACGCTAAACCTCACTGTGCTTTCGATAGAAAATGATGAAAATGGCGACTGCTGTATTCCAAACCTCATTGAACAGCATTGGAATGACGTGATTGCAGTGCTGAACGACAGATACAACGGCGGTCATAAATTTACAGCGTTTCAATGGTACAAAAACGGCACTATAATGCCAGACCAAATAAAATCGTACCTCTACCTGCCTACAACAGGGCTTGATACTACTGCGTATTACGGAGTGTTGCTCACCACAGACAACGGAACACAGATGTCCTCCTGCACTATGCGTCCAATAATTATACCAGATGTTTATGACTATCCGCAAATTATTCAAGGTGCAAGCCTAATCCGCCTGAAATCGCCGCAATCGGGAACTTTAAATATTTTCAGTGTTACAGGCACTCTTGTCGGCTCGCAAAAAATCGCCGCAGATACCAACGACATTACTATTCCTTTAAAAACAGGAATGTATATTTTGCAAATAATAATGGCAGACGGCACAAAAGAAAGTTTAAAATTAATCATTAATCATAACCTATAACAATTAAAACTTATTATGAAATTTATATGAGTTTTTTTACAAAAAAAACACACCATACAAAATGATTAAAATACAATAACTTACAAAATTTTAAACCAATTAAAAATAATTTTTTGAACGCAAAGAGGCAAAGTGTATAAAAACTTAGTGGCTTTGCGTTCAAAAACAAAAAAAATATAAACCAATGAAAAAACTTTTTTTAACATTAATGGCTTGTCTGCTTTTTTTGCAGATTTTCGGCGATGAATTTCGCGGGGAAACAAACCCGCAAAATACATGCTGGCAAACGGGAACGCTTTTGTTTAAAGAGGATTTTGGCGGAAATGATGCCTCCTCGCCCACTGTGCGCCCAAATGCGTTGCCGGCAACAGTTTGCCAATACGTTTATGACCCGCTGTTGGACAACCAAAGCGGTGCAAGAGGAGTTTATGTAATCACAAAACAAAGCCCAGCCATACATAATACATGGTATCAGTTTGACGACCACACATACCCCAACGACCTTACGCGCGGTTATCTTTTCGCTTGCGATGCCAAAGGCGACAACGATAAATTTTACGAATGTACTATAAACAACCTTTGTCCGGGCTCAAAATTGATTTTTTCGGCTTGGCTTGCAAGTTTATGCAATGTTTCGCATAGCTCCAAAGCAAGATTAAAATTTATTGTAAAAAATATGTCTGGTACAGTTTTGGCGCAATTCGATACTGGAGATTTACCTGATGCCAACAACAAAACTTGGAAATGTTACGGTTTTACCTTTAATGCGGAAAGCAATGAATCTATTAAATTAGAAATTATAAATAACAGTACCGGTTGGGACGGCAATGACTTTGTTATGGACGACATCGAAATCCGCCTTTGCGTTCCCCCTGTTACTCTTCCTAATTTAGACAAAAGCGTTTGCTATGGCGAAAATGTATCAATCCCCGCAACGTTTTCAAATGATGGCTCGCTTGCCGAACCGATACAATTTCAGTGGCTTTATTCCAGAACAGGCGATATTAATACACCTTCCGGCTGGACAAATGTAAACGGACAAACCACATTAACACTTTCTATTCCCAACGCAACAACCACTGCACATGGTTATTACCGCCTCGCAGTCGCAGGCAACGGCGCAATGACAGACGACCGTTGCCGCGTACTTAGCAATTCTCTCTGCCTCACAGTCAAAGATTCGGCAAGCCTCGCCTCAATAAATGTGCCTGAAATCTGTCAGGACTCAACTTTTTTCTATATTGAATTAAATTTTACCACAACAACAGACTCAGTCGGCTACTCGGTAGATTTCGACCAGCACACCCGCAATGCAGGCTTTACTCCATTTACGGGAACAATCGTGCAAGGCGAATCTACTATCAGAGTGAATTTGCCTGTAAATTTGCCCGCAGGCAGTTACACCCTGTTGATTAGTTTCGATGCAGGCGCAAACCTCTGCATAAGCGAGGCTCTCGAAGTGCCTTTCACAGTGGGCGCATCTATCATTGAGCAGAATTGGAACGATGTAATTGCTGTCCTCAAACCGACAGGCTTTACCTACACCTCGTTTCAATGGTACAAAAACGGCGAAAAACTCGACAATACAGGATCCTATATCTATGTGCTTGATGGATTGCGCGAAACTGACTTTTATCATGTAGAAATGACAACATCAGACGGCAGAACAATCGTATCTTGCAAACTCTATCCGAAGCCCTTCTCTGACTATCAGGAAAAGCCGACCGTGCAAGGCAATAACGGCGTTTATCGCATTATTTCTCAAACGTCTGGCGTTGTGTCGATTTGGAATATTTACGGAACTTTTATTGCCCGCCAAAATATCGAAAATCAAATAACTCTTTCCTCCACAGGAGTTTATGTGTTGGAAATTTTGCTTGATAATGGCGTAAAATCTGTGGAAAAAATTATTGTTCCGTAAAATTTTTGCCCAAACCTGTAATTTTTAAATGATTTATCACCACAGGCGCGACTTTGCAACTCGTGCCTGTGGTTTTTGTGGGTTTGCCTGAAAATTATTGCCTTTTATGACTTTCCTCTGTAAAAAAAACTTTTTTCATTTGCACGTGCTTGGAAAAACGAGATTTTTCATCTAATTTTGACACTTGGGTGTCGCATTGTCAAAGTCAGGAATCTATGCCGTAGGCATTTAATATCGGTAGAAAATGCCAATTTCCCCCACGCTGCACGCCGTAGGTGTGTTTAATTTCAACTAATAAACGCAACATTAAGTAACAAAAAAATCTTTCAAAACCATTTTTTTGCCGCTTTGCAATATTTTTATTACCTTTGCAACCGATTTTTTAGACAATAGATTATAGACCGCTACGCTGATAGACAACAGGCAGGCGCAAGGTTTTTTATAAAAAGTCTAAAATTAAACAAAATATTTAAAAAAAAAAAACAATAAAAAATTGAAACATTGACAAAATATCTATTGTCCATTAGCGCAGCAGTCTATTGTCTATGTTCTAATAAAAAAAAAATGAACTACCTTTCATATTTACAATTACACGATGAATTATCGTTGTTGGCAGTGATAGTACTGTTGTTGATTTACGATATTTTTGCGGGCGAGAGGGCGAAAAGATATTTTCAACCTGTGGCAATCGGGTTGTTTTTTGTGCATACGGTTGTGAATTGCGTGCCGCGCGAGGCGTTTGAAGTGTCAGGCGGAATGTATCAATACAGTCCGATGCTTACTTACGTCAAAACGATTTTGAATATCGGAACGCTGCTCATTTTTTTGCAGGCGCACCGTTGGTTGTCTGCCAAAAACATTGGCATAGAGGCAAATTCAAAACCTGCCCTTACCGCAACCGCAGGCGTTTCCACGCGCAAAGGCGAATTTTATTTTCTCACGCTTTCCACACTTTTAGGAATGTATTTTATGATGTCGGCGGGGCATTTCTTGCTCTTTTTTCTCGGCATCGAAACGGCTGCGCTACCGATGGCTGCACTTGTGGCAATCAACAAATATCAACGTGAAAGCGCAGAGGCAGGCGCAAAATATATTCTCTCGTCAGCCTTTGCATCGGGCGTGTCGCTGTTCGGCATTTCGCTGCTCTACGGCACTGCTGGAACGCTCTATTTCAGCGACTTGGCAACAATAATTTCAACTTCGCCGCTGGCAATTCTCGCGCTGGTGCTGTTTGCGGCAGGCTTGTTTTTCAAAATATCGCTTGTGCCGTTTCATCTCTGGACTCCAGATGTTTATCAGGGCGCACCGACAAACATAACCGCCTATCTATCAGTTATTTCAAAAGGATCAGCGGTGTTTGTGCTGTTTGTAATTTTCACAAAAGTTTTCGGAAATCTTATCGCACAATGGCAAACAATGCTTTACATAATGATTGTTGTGAGCATCACTTTGGCGAATATTTTTGCGATTAGGCAACAAAATATTAAGCGGTTTTTGGCGTTTTCGTCAATTTCGCAAGCCGGCTACATTATGCTCGGCGTTATAAGCGGTACAGCGTTGGGAATGAGTACATTAGTGTATTATGTGCTGGTTTATATGTTCTCAAATCTGGCAATTTTTGGCGTTGTAGCATTAATCGAAAACCGTACAGGCAAACTTGAAATCCGCAATTATGACGGTTTTTATCAAACCAATCCCAAACTTGCCGTTGTGATGATGCTGGCGTTGTTTTCACTTGCAGGAATACCGCCATTTGCAGGATTTTTTAGCAAATTTTTTATATTTTCGGCAGCATACGGACAAGGTTTTGAAGTGCTGGTATTCATTGCATTAATCAACACAATTATTTCACTCTATTATTATTTGCTCGTTGTAAAAGCAATGTTTATCAACAGGAACAGCAATCCAATAGAGCCTTTAAAATCGGACTTTGCAATGAAAACAAGTTTGATAATTTGCACCGCTGGCGTTATCGGAATAGGACTTTTCAGCGTGATTTTTAAGGAAATAGCGAAGTTGGGATTTTGATTTTTTGAAAATCCTTTTGCAAATTTGCACTTTGAAATCGTTGGACTTGGCAATGTCAAGCATTTAAAATTTATAATTTTTTCGACTATTGTCGGAATTAAAATTATTTTGTACCTTTGCAGCCCGAAATTTCGGAACTTTGCAGTGAGCAAATGACTCTTTACTGCAAATATTTATTAATAATTAAAAAAATAATCATTATGAGTCAACAAAAAATCAGGATTAAACTGAAATCTTATGACCACAATCTGGTTGATAAATCAGCCGAAAAAATTGTGAAGACAGCAAAAGCCACAGGCGCAGCGGTTAGCGGACCAATTCCTCTGCCAACGCACAAAAGAATTTTTACTGTCAATCGTTCAACCTTTGTAAATAAAAAATCGCGTGAGCAGTTTGAACTTGCTGCTTACAAACGCTTGATTGATATTTACTCTTCAACCTCGCAAGTAGTTGATGCATTGATGAAACTTGAATTGCCGTCAGGCGTTTCGGTTGAGATTAAAGTTTAAAAATCCGAAAAAAGAGTATTCTTTTTTTAACGAAAAGAGAGTTTTTTTTATCTCTCTTTTTTGTTTTATAAAAAATTATTACTGTCCGCTAACATTTTTTGAGTAAAAAATGTTTAGCGGACAGCAAAAATTTTAAATATCAATCAAAGTTAAACTTATATAAAAACATATAAAAAGTATTTGAATTA
>JAISYF010000091.1 GCA_031270065.1 Prevotellaceae bacterium
TCATTTTGCTTGCAGTTTGACTGTCGTCCCAATCGGCAACATTGTATCCCAATGATTGCAGTTTCTGCGTTACGCTTGGCGTAATATTTTTATCTTTTCGTGGCATAGTTATATTTTTTAGATTTTAGATATTCAACTTTTTGTTCGGCAACCTCAATTCTGCTTTTATTTATATTCAAACTGCAAAGATAGCATAAAATTTTCAATTATACACAAACTTATAAAAATTTACAAAAAAAAATTATAGGGAAAAGATAACGAAAATTTTTCAGTTATACAACCTTTTTTTATCTTTCTCTTAAACAAAACTCAGGTTGATAGTTTCTTCGAGCGTGGCAAAAAAATTGCTTGTCGGGCAAACAAATCTGTTGCCCGAACTTGCTGATTCTTCAATCAGTTGCATTATTGAAAATTGTACTTCTGCCATAATTATTTGAGATTAAAATAATTTTTCTAATATTTTGGGCAAATCCGTATTCAAATCGCCATTATAGTCTTTATGCGGAATACCTAACTGTTTCAATGCCAAACCAAAGCGTCTGAAACCATTTGCATCTCGCAACGCCACCCAAAACACATTGAGTTCCTCTGCTTGATTTTTGTTTTGTTGCGACAAAGTATCTGCAATGAAAACATTTGATTTTCTTGCGAAAATTGCATCTGCACTTTCAGGATTGCCTTTGCCCATCAATTTTACTTCACATAAGTATTCTTTGCCATTATTTAAGAGGTAAAAGTCAATTTCTCTATCAACTTTCTTGCCTTTGTCTTTTGCAAAATGTGCTGCATTATAGTTAGTCTCAGGCACTTGATACAATTTGCAAAGTGTGAGCATCAGATATTTTTCGGCACTCTTACCTGCGGTACTCCATAAACCACCTCTTAAAGCGGCGCGTTTTACAGCCAAAGTATTGATAACAATCAAATTTTCTGAAACATTCAAATCAACTGAAACCCCTTTCATTTTGATTGTCAATGTCAAATCAATTTCTTTTTCCATTTCGACAAGCGATTGGATACTTTGATACAACGATTCAAAATGTTCGTTAGCCGCCTCAATTACAATGTTTTTTATTCAGTTAAAAGATTTTCTAAATTTTCTGCACTTTCTTTTGGATTGAAAACTTTGCCATCTTTGAAACTGTCATCAACAAATTCAGTTACCGTCCAAACCCAATATTTTATTCCGTCTTCTTTTTTAACTTGAATTGGTTGTAAATGTGCGCCTGTTGTAAAAATTATTGGTGTCATATTACTACTTTCTTTAAAAATTTCTCTTGTATTTTAGTAAACCGTTTTACGCTCTCAAAAAATTCATCTAATTCTTGATAGTTCTTGAAAATATATTCTTCTTTGATTTTGTAAAAAGGATTTACATTCACTTCTTTTTCAAATTTTGCTCTTTTGTCTTCTTCTGCAATGATATACAAACGAATACGCAATTTATGGATTTGATACAAACGCAAAAGTCCTTTTGTTACATCGGTTGAATGTTCAACTTCAAATGCGTGAGTTGGATAACCTTCTTCGTCAAACCAAATTACATCAATTTCTCTAACTTTATCAATACTGATTTTTGGAATACTTTCTATTGGTACTTCTTTTTCAGAACATAAATCGCCTAAATTTCCATAAATACTATTTTTTCCTCTGTCGGGCGTATATGTTCTATAATTCAGATAACTGCCTATTAATATCAATTTTGCCTCAATATCTGAATGAGTCAAAGGTGTGTCATCGGCAATTTCAATATTGATAATTTTTGATATTTCTTTTAATCGGTTCAAATCTTTTTTATAATTTGGAAAATGAATTTCTGAAATTTTATTGCAAACTAAATCGGGAATTTCTTGCTAAATACAATCCATCTTCCGTTGCAACACAATGAAATTGAAAGCCGTTACTTTTTGTTCTGACCAATTTATTTTTATTTGAAAAGAATACAGACAGAGAGCCAACATTTATGTCCATTTTTGTTTTGTATTTTTTCACAACAACAAAAGCACCTTCTTTTTGATAGTTGCCTAATTCACTCATTCCTTTTTCAGTAATACCGTGCCAATTGCCACCACCTCCAAAAATAAGGAACGGTAAATCGTTTTCGTCAAGATAAAGTTTTCTTGACGATTTTACCGAAATTAGTTTTACTTTTTGGATTCTTTCCAATTTTTCTAAAACTAATTTTCTGTCTTGTTCTGTGAATTTTTCGGTCTTCATATTTTATGCTACATTTTTCAAAAAATCGTAAGTTTCTGCGTGTGGCAACGCATCTTTTTTACTTTTTTCTTTTGCAAAATATTCTTTATAAATCACTGTTCTAACCATTTCATTTTCGTGATTTACAAGCGGGCGTAAATGTTCTTCAATTTCTTTATCGTTTTCAAAAACCAAAAGCCCACGTATCGCCTGACAAACAATTTTTGGGTCTTCATCATTCAGAAAATCATACAAAATTGGCTTATTGATACACTTTCTTTGCCGCCCAATTGAAGATACAATTTCTCTGCGAACCCCCGTATTGGTTTCGTGCTGATAAAGTGTCAAAAGTGGTTTTGTATCTGATTTTCCGTTGAGTTTTCCAATATTTTTTACTGCGTTTAGTCGAACTTGCGCGTGATTGTGGCTCAAAAGATGATACAGAAAATCAGCGTGAAAGTCGCTGGGTAACTGTCCCAAACTTTCAAGAATAAACACAACCATACCCACATCTCGTTGGGCATTTATGAGGTCTGCAATATCGCTGTTCCCTCTGTGTTTCAGTTCTGTAACATATTCTTTTGTAAGCATAAAAACTAAATTCTTTCAACCTGCAAATTTACAACTTTTTCCCGACATTTCCATAAAAATCAGAAAAACCACAAAAAGATAATGGGACTTGCAAAAGGACTCTGTCAAGAAAACAGGGTACAAAACAAAATTTGATTAATTCAAATTTTGTGCTTACCTTTGCACACAATTTTTTTCTCCTGTGTTTCTACAAAAATTAACCATATTAAACTACCGAAATATTGCTGAGTGCAATATTGAATTTTCGCCGAAAATCAACTGTTTTTTTGGTAAAAACGGTATGGGAAAAACCAATCTTTTAGACGCGGTTTATTATCTTTCATTTTGCAAAAGCCACCTGAATAATATTGATAATCAATCAATTAAGCACGACTCTGACTTTTTTATGATACAGGGTGAGTATCTTTTTGGCGAACAAATTGAGCATATTTCGTGTGCGGTAAAACATCGCCGAAAAAAGCAGTTTTTGCGCAACAAAAAAGAGTACGACAAACTCGCCGAACATATCGGTTTTGTACCGCTGGTGCTGGTATCGCCGTCAGACAGTTCGTTGATTGCGGAGGGCAGCGACGAGCGGCGGCGGTTTATGGATATTGTGATTTCGCAATATGACCGCCAATACCTTGATAACTTAATGATTTACAATCATTTACTGCAAAACAGAAACGCGCTTTTGAAAAAAGACGAGAGAATTGACAACACATTTTTTGAGATTTTGGAGGAAAAACTTTGCGCGTCAGCAGAGCCGATTTTTGCAGGCAGAACTCAATTTATCGAAAAATTTATTCCCGTTTTTAAAGATTTTTATCAAAAAATTTCTAACGAAAAAGAGATTGTTGATTTAACCTATACCTCTAATTTACAGCAAGATACAAGCCTGAAAGAGCAGTTTTTGCAGACGCGCGAAAGAGATAAAATTTTAGGCTACACCACGCACGGCATACACAAAGACGATTTGAAAATGACGTTGCAGAATTTTTCGTTGAAAAATACAGGCTCGCAAGGGCAAAATAAGAGTTATCTTGTGGCAATGAAGTTGGCTCAGTTCAGTTTTTTGAAAAATATCAGCGGAAAAACGCCTGTTCTTTTGCTTGATGATTTGTTTGACAAACTTGATTCAGAGCGAGTTGCCAAGATTGTTGATTTGATTTCGCAAGATGATTTTGGGCAAATTTTTATTACCGACACCAACCGCGAACATCTGAACGAAATGATTAAAGAATCGGGCAGCGGTTTTCGGCTGTTTGAGGTGGAAAACGGGAATGTAATATCTCTTATATAACACATATTTTACAGATTTATACAAATAAAAAAAACACGAATTTTTTATAAAAATCGTGTTTTTTTCTGTTTAATCTGTACTATCTGTGTGCTAACGCATCAACACCTTAAAACTGCCTGTATTTCCGCTTTTCGATGTTAATTGTACAATGTAGGCACCTTGCGGAAGAACGGTTGAAAAATTGTTGTCGGCATTCGCCTCAAAGATTTTTCTGCCCGCAATATCAAAGATGGAAATCTGCGTTTGTTCTGTTAAGTTTTTGATATTCAATTCATTTTCGTTTGTAAAAATATTTACGGAATTGAAAACAGGGTTATTAATTCCACTCGGTACATATTGCATTTTATCGTCAAACCACTGCAAACGCCCTTTGGTGTTGCCTGTCCCTGTAATATAATTTTTCAAAATATTAATATTATCCTCGTAACTGCCTCGCCCTTCCATCATGTGAGTCCAATCGTTGAGGTAATCCCAACGTTTGAAGTTCAAATCTTGCGAAACAGTGATTTGCGCTGCATAATTATCAATTACTTGCAGCAAAGTCTGCTCACTTATCGCGCCAGAGTTGCGGTAACGCGCCCAAATATCTTGCATTTTTTGCGCAATTTCTGTATTTGCAAGCAGACGGTCAATCATATCGCGCATATCATCGCTAATGCTGCCTTGCCAATGACCATTACAGTAACCACACATCGGCACATTGCCCTGTCCGCCGTGATAGAGCCATTGATTTGTCCGTTGCGCATTATCATTTGTATAAACAATGCGCATATCGTTATCGTAAGCAATATCAAAATCCCAACCAGGACCAAAATAAAATTTATCATCATTTCTCTTTTTATAAATGTAGGTTTGGTGGTAAGTATCTGTATTTCCTGTAAATTCTTCCATCAGAAAAAATCTCACAAAACTCTCAATATCAGTATATTGCGAAATATTGTTATTGTTTCTAACAGACGTTTCCCAAGTATTGAAATGATTTTTGATATAATTTGTCTGCGCTGCAACGCGAATATCATCGTCTGGCGATTTTATTTCTACTGCAAAACCGCGATTTGAAGTAAAATCTTGGTCGCCTTTTGGCTCTCTCTGGTATTCCATCAAATAACCGCCTGTGAGAGCCGCGCCCGAAACATCGGTTGCCTCCATTTCGTTAATTTGCACCCGCCCAACACGAATGTCAATATGGTCGCAGAGTTGATAAGTGCCTTTGTAGTCGCCGTTCAGCACCACATCTACAAGTTTTCCCGCAGGAGTGTAGGGCATTTCCATCCGCTTGCTAATGTCAAACGCTAAAAGGTTGCGTATCAATGTTTTATCGCCTTCGTTTGAGAGCAAAGTCCAGTTCCGCGCAGTGGCGGGACTGCCAAAAATTTTGGTAGAACTATCAAGTTTTATTCTGTATGGGCGTTTTTTAAAATCCCAACTTGCATTTCCGCGTCCGCGAATATTAATGCTGTCATTTACAATCGTTGAGCCATCTACAATGGTGATGTAGCCTCTGACGTAAATTTCTTTTGAATTGATGCGCTCCTCGTTTATGGTGTGAATATTCACTGTCGGCAGGTTTGTGATTTGCCCTATATGAGTGTCGTTACCGTTGTTTTGGTAGCCCCAAAATTCAAGTTCGGCAATATTGCAGCGGGTTTGCAGCGAGCCGTAGAAACGCACATAACGGAAACCTCGCGTAGAATTTATTGCGAGAGTTGAATATTGGTTTGGAATTCCTGCCTGTGGAATAATTCCGATTGCCACTGCATCAAAGAAGTCGGGCGAGTTTGCGCCCTCAATAATTCCACATTCCACGCGCTCAGGATTTGCGGGACGCGGGGCATATTTTACGCTTGTGATAATGTGTTTTGAACCTAAATCCAGTCCAACCCAGCCGCCTTTTGCTCCTCGACTGCCTTTGCTGCCTCCGTTTGCGTTGCTTTCGTCAATGGAACTTGCAAAAAAAGTATCCAAATTGCCGTCAAAGCAGTTCCCCGCTTTGTTGCCACCAACGTCTGTACCTTGATTGTAGTTGTAGCCGTCATTGTTGTTGTTGGAACTGATAACAGTACCCGATGGTAGTTTGACGGAAGTTTGCGCTGTTACAGTTAAAATGCTGAAAATCAACGCAATAGATAGTAAAAATATGTTTTTCATTTGCTTAAAAAATTTGATAAATATATTTTAAAAAATATTAGACTATAAAAACGGCTGCAAAGTTACTATTTTTATGACAAAAATATAACAAAAATATAACAAAATTTTAAATTGCGAAACGTTGTAGTAATGAAATGCGAAAAATTTTGTAATTTTTCTCTGCAATTTTTTTTGAAAAAATGGCTCTATAACCTTTTGTGTGAGTAAAATTTTAAAAAAAATTATCCATACAAAACATTATCGAGCAGGAAAATTTTTATAAGTTTGTGTGTAATTGAAAATTTTATGCTAATTTTGCACTTTAATTAATTTTGGGCGAATGGTTAAATGGACAAAAGGTCGAAAAGAGCCGCTGTGTCTGTTCCTTCAAATATTTCAGAAAGATTTGAAAAACAGACAAGTAAAGAATTTTTACAGTTTCTTTGATATTGCAAAAGATACGTGCGGCGAATTGCGAACACAAAATTTATTTAGCAAAAAAAATTGAATATTTTGATAATGAAAATTGTCAAATTTTAATTGAACAAAGTAAATTTTTATCGTCAAAAATACAGAGATTTATAAATTTCAAAAAAAATATTAAACGACAAGTAACGCCTAATCATTCGCCCATTAACCTGTTATTTATTTATTTATTTATTTATTTATTTATTTATTTATTTATTTATTTATTTATTTATTTATTTATTTATTTATTTATTTATGAATATAAAAGAACAAATCCTTGCTTTGCGACGTGAAATTGAGCAGCATAATTTTAATTATTATGTGGAAAATTCTCCGACAATTTCAGATTTTGAGTTTGATATGAAACTCAAACAACTGCAAGAACTCGAAAAAGCGTACCCGCAATTTTTTGATAAAAATTCGCCAACGCAGCGCGTAGGCAGCGATTTGAACGCCGCTTTTGAGCAAGTTCCGCATCAATACCCGATGTTGTCGCTCACAAACACCTATTCGGAGGGAGAGGTGTCGGATTTCTACAACCGCGTACAAAAGTTGCTAAATGCTGATTTTCAGATAGTTAGCGAGTTAAAATATGACGGCACTTCTATTTCGTTGATTTACGAAAACGGCGTTTTAGTGCGTGCCGTTACTCGCGGCGACGGTGTGAAAGGCGATGATGTAACCGCTAATATTCGCACTATCAGGTCTATTCCGCTGACTTTGAAGGGAAATTTTCCTGAAAAATTTGAAATTAGAGGGGAAATTCTTATGCCGTATCCCATTTTTGAGGAATTGAATAAAGAGCGTGAAAATCAAGGACTTGCGCCTTTTGCCAATCCGCGAAACGCTGCGTCTGGCACATTGAAATTGCTAAATTCTGCCGAAGTGGCAAATCGAAAATTGGACTCATTTCTTTATTATATTTTGGGCGAAAATTTGCCGTATAATAATCATTATCAGAACCTTATGAATGCGAAAGAATGGGGTTTTAAAATTTCGGACGCAATAAAACTCTGTTCGTCTTTGCAGGAAACACTTGACTATATAAAATTTTGGGATACGGAACGGAAAAATTTACCTGTCGCCACTGATGGTATTGTGCTGAAAATCAATGACTTAATGCAACAAAAAAATCTTGGTTTCACTGCAAAAAGTCCGCGTTGGGCTATCGCTTACAAATTTCAGGCAGAAAAAGCCATAACGCGCTTAAATTCAGTGAGTTACCAAGTAGGCAGAACGGGTGTGATAACCCCTGTCGCCAACCTCGAACCGGTGTTGCTTTCGGGTACGATTGTCAAACGCGCATCGTTGCACAATGCCGATATAATCGAGGGTTTGGACTTGCATGTCGGCGATATGGTGTATGTGGAAAAGGGAGGTGAGATTATTCCGAAAATCACAGGCGTTGAATTGAAAGAACGATTTTTTGTAAATGAAAAGGTGAAATTTATCGAAAATTGCCCCGAATGTGGTGCAAAACTTGTGAGAAATGAGGACGAGGCAGCGCACTATTGCCCGAATGAAGACGCTTGCCCAGTGCAAATTAAGGGAAAAATTGAGCATTTTGTCAGCCGAAAAGCAATGAATATTGACGGCTTAGGCGAAGAAACGATTGCGTTATTGTTTGAAAATAAGTTAGTTAAGAATGTAGCGGATTTGTATGAATTGAAAAAAGAGCGTATTTCACGTTTGGAACGTTTGGGCGAAAAATCGGCAGAAAATATTTTGCTTGCGCTTGAAAAATCAAAGGAAATACCGTTTTCGCGCACGCTTTTTGCACTCGGAATTCGTTTTGTAGGTGAAACCGTTGCAAAACGGCTCACTGCTGTTTTTACGAACATTGACAAACTCGAAAACGCAACTTTTGAACAGTTAATTTCGGTAAATGAAATCGGCGAAAGCATTGCCAACAGCATACTCGACTATTTCCAAAAGCCCGAACATAAAACGCTGATAAACAGGTTAAAAACAGTTGGATTGCAGTTTGCAGAAACAGAAAAGGCGGAACAAAAATCGGACAAACTTGCCGGAATGTCAATCGTTATCAGCGGTGTTTTTGAACACAATTCCCGAGACGAGTACAAGCAAATTATCGAACAGCACGGCGGCGCGAATGTGGGCAGCGTGTCATCAAAAACCTCGTTCATTCTCGCCGGTGAAAATATGGGACCCGCAAAATTGGAAAAAGCCGAAAAGTTGGGCGTGAAAATTATGAGCGAGGAGGAATTTTTGAAAATGATATAATCAATTTTTCTACAAAAAAACGAAATAAAATGACGAAATATGCAACTTTATTTATTGAAAAAAATAAAAAACTCAAATTTTTCTATATTTTTCATTTTGTTAAAATGTTGATAATCAATGCTTTGATAAAAATTTTCATATAAAAAATCTATATTTTTTTTATTCGCAAAAAAAATGTAATTTTGTGCTGTAAAATAATGTTATAAAACATAAATTTATCGGCAATGGCAACAAGGGAACAAAAAGAATTACAACCGATTGATAAAATGAGTCCGATTTGGGATTCGTTGGCGCAAGGAGAAAGGGAATATCTGCGCGAACACACTCTCTTTCAAACTTTTAGAAAAGGCGAAATGATTTACTGCTGCGGTGATAAGCCAAAGTATTTAGTTTGTTTGGTTTCTGGAATGGTAAAAATTTACAAAGACGGTTTTTCTGGCAACCGCCCGCAGATTGTACGAATAGCAAAGCCCGGCGACGTGTTTGCTTACCGCGCATTTTTTGCAAAAGAACTCTACTGCAATAACGCGACCGCACTTGAAAGTACTACCGCCTACCTTGTTCCTGTTGAAGTGATTTGGCAAATTATTCAATCGAACAATAAACTTGCTATGGTTTTTCTGCATTTTACGGCGCAAAGGATAGGTGTGTCTGACAACCGCACAATGTCGCTCACGCAAAAAAATGTCAGGGGCAGGCTTGCCGAAGTGCTTGTACATATCAACGAAAATTTCGGCATTGACGCAGACACTGGTTTTATGCACTGCAAACTTTCGCGCGAAGACTTGGCGAGCCTCGCAAATATGACCACTTCAAACGCAATCCGCACTCTTTCAACCTTTTCAGATGACGGTTTAATCGAAGTCAGCAGGCGTGCAATCAAAATTTTAGACGAGGAAAAATTGCGAAGGGTAAGCAGAGTAGAATAAAGAAATACAAAAATACAATTTGAAAATTTGAGAATTTGAGGATTTGAAAATTTGAGGATTTGAAGATTTGAAAATGCAAAAATACAAAATACAATTTGAAAATTTGAGGATTTGAAAATTCAAAAATACAAAAATGCAATTTGAAAATTTGAAATTAAAATTCCAAAATATTCAAATTGTATTTGTGTATTTTCATTGAGCATTCGCGCTTACCTGTTTTTCTCAAAATACTCGCACCACTCACTCACTCCGCACTCCACGCATTTCGGAGTTCTTGCGGTACAAATATACCGTCCGTGCAAAATCAACCAATGATGCGCCTTTGAAATTTCGTCTTGCGGAATATTGCTAACTAACTCATTTTCAACCTGTAACGGATTTTTGCCCGTACTCAAACCCATTCGCCGAGCCACGCGAAAAACGTGAGTATCAACCGCCATTTTCGGCTGATTATACAACACAGAGGCAATCACATTCGCCGTTTTGCGCCCAACTCCCTGCAATTTTTGCAGTTGCTCGGTGTCAGACGGAATTTTTCCTCCAAACTCTGCCACAACCATTTTCGCCATCGCCACCAAGTGTTTCGATTTGTTGTTCGGGTACGATATTGAATTGATATACAGTAATATATCTTGTGCCGTTGCCTGCGCCATTGCAAAAACGTCAGGATATTTTTCAAAAAGTTTCTCGGTAACTATATTAACGCGCTTGTCGGTGCATTGTGCAGAGAGAATTACCGCTACAAGTAATTGATAATCAGACTTATAATGCAGTTCCGTTTTTGCCTCCGCCACATTTTTCCGAAACCATTCAAGGATTTTTTCGTAACGCCACTTTTGTGTCATAAATTTAGATTTTTAGGATAAAGTTACAAAGATACTGTTTTTTTGAAAAACAAAAAAATGTAATTTTTAAAATTTCCAAAATCTATATCCATAAGTGAATGCTAAATAGTCTGCCACAGGGAAATGTGCGCGGATTGATGCTCCAACAAAGTGATTTTGTTTTTTACCGAGCGAAATTTTCAGCCCCACTTTTTCGTAGAACCAAGGAATTTTTTCGAGCGTTCCGCTGTATGCGCCTGTTTGCGAGAGGTCAAAATTGCTCAGCGCGGTTTTTCCGTCCAATGTTTGCGTGCGGATAAGATATGCGCCTGCGCCTACCGAAAACGAAAACCGCCCAAAAGTGATGTCGCCAAAGACAAACACAGCCGATGAAAATAGCACTTGCGGCACTTTGTAAGATTTTCCATCATAATAAACCTCTTTGTATTCGCGGGTTGGAGTTAAAGCGTTAGATAAATGAAATTCCAATGCCGCGCCCGCTTTCAAAATCGGAAAAAATTGACGTTCATAACCCGCACTGACGCCTGTTTTCAAATAATAATAGTTATTGTAGCGTGCCCACATCCAACCAGGGTCGATTGTGAAAAACAGCGCATTATGCGGCTTAAATTTTTCAAGTAATTCCGCTTTTTTACTTGGATTTTCGCTTTGGTTGAAATGGTAACGCACGCTGGCAATACCCTGAATTTCGTTAATTCCCCAATTCGGAAAATTAAGCGAGGCGTTTGACGTATGCACGAAATTTGCGTTTAATGCAAGGTCAAAACGATTATTTAGACGAAAATCAAAACCCGACTGAAAATTGATGTACGGATTTACCCGCAACGACACCAAGCCATTCTCTTGATGGCAATTTTCGCAGTTCTCATTCGCCTCCCATTGCTTTGTGTCGGAATAGATTTTGGTAAAAACAGCCGCACCCATACCGAGTTGAAAGTGCCAAGTAAAAAATCCTGCACGCACAATCGGAACTTGCACATAGCCAAAAAGCGCAATGTTTTTGCCAAGCACGTCGCGCTGAATTTTCCGCCGCTCTTTGCTGTCAGTAAAATCGGCATAGTCAGTAAATCTCAGAGCCACGCCTAAAATTGGTTTTTTGAGTGGACGCTCCCAAGCGTTTTTGCCGTGAGTTTGTAAGCCAAACCTAAGTTCGCAGGAATTGAACCACAGGTCTTTGGTGTAGTCGTAATTGTCGGGGTGATGCAACATAGAGCCATAGCGCAACCCGCCTTCAATAAAATAATCAGGTTTGTTGATTGATTGATTTTCCTGCGCACTCGCACCCAAAAACGAGAACAAAATCAACAAAATAATTGTAAAAAAATATTTTTGCATCATAAATTTTATGTAAAAAAGTGTGCAAAGATAATGCTTTTTTGGGAAATAAAAAAATGCAAAAAGTTAGTTTTTTACGCCAAAATTTATTTATAATATACTCTGGTAATAAATAAGTTTTAATTTTAATGTAATTAACAGTGTATCAAATAATTACGCAAATATTTTTTTTCATTTAATTACAGAGTGCAGTATAAAACTAAAAAAATGTTTAATTTCACTGTTTTTTGCAGAAATAATTATTAATTTGAAAATTTGAAATTAAAATCCCAAAATATTCAAATTGAATTTTCAAATTTTCAAATCCTCAAATTTTCAAATTTTCAAATTGAATTTTAGGTTGCTTTGCGGATTATCATTTAATTTTTCCGTTTTCCAACTCATATTTTTCCCCTGTTTCTGTACAGAAGGCAACTCCATTTTCATCAAAATCCAATCTGTGTCCGTTCTTGCTGACCCAGCCGATTTGTCGAGCGGGATTGCCGACTACAAGGGCGTAGGGCGGCACATTTTTCGTAATCACTGCCCCCGCGCCGATAAGCGCGTACTCGCCGATTTCGTGTCCGCACACAATCGTTACGTTTGCGCCCACAGAGCAGCCTTTGCGCAAGAGAGTTGCTTTATATTCATTTTTGCGATTAACGTGGCTGCGCGGGTTAATTACGTTGGTAAAAACCATCGAAGGACCTAAAAATACGTTGTCTTCGCACACTACGCCCGTATAAACCGACACGTTATTTTGAATTTTCACATTTTTGCCGAGCGTAACCTGCGGCGAAACCACCACATTTTGTCCAATATTACAGCCATCTCCAATAACGCAACCCGACATAATATGCGAAAAATGCCAGATTTTTACACCATCGCCAATAATGCAACCATCGTCAATATAAGCGGATTCGTGAGCAAAATAATTATTCATTTAAAAAAAAATTAGTTTGCAAAGGTAACATAAAATTTTCAATTATACACAAACTTATAAAAATTTTCGGGATTATCAAGCGTAATCGGACTGTCAAAAAAACATCTAAACCCGATTTTTCGTATATTTGACGAATAATTTTTAAATTATCAAATATGAAAACTTCAGGTTTAGACGTGCACAAAGACAGTATATTTTGTGCGGTTTACGATGG
>JAISYF010000181.1 GCA_031270065.1 Prevotellaceae bacterium
TCTTGAATGAGTCGCATTACGACAATTCGCACTACTTTGGCATCAAAGTCGATGGCGATAATAACAATATTTTGCAGATATTTATAAGCAAAGTAAGAGGTAAATATATGTCTTATTGAGGAATTTATAAACAAAAATAAGAAACAATGAGTATTAGCAGAACAACATTACGCAACCGTTACCAACATGAATTTGTAGGGTTGCTCAAAGAACCAAAGGTGCGCAAGCGATTAGAAATTACTTGCGGCGTATCTCGCGCCACTATCTGGAATTGGAATGACGGCGTTACAATGCCTAAAACATGGCAATTAAAGAAAATCAGAAAACTTTTTCAATGAAAAAATTATGCAAAAATTAATCAATATCATTGGCGTTGCAGTGCTTTGCGGCATTTTGGTAAAATTGTCGTATGTGTTCATTTTTCTTTTTGGAGAATTGGACAATGGCAGCGTTGTCAGTCAGATTACAGGCGTTACCTTTGCTTTTGCCTCTGTCTATTTTGTTGTTAAAGTAAATTCGAACACTCTCAAAATCGTAATGGTGGCACTCGACATTCTTACAATATTATACTACTATTTGCACGATATTTTTACTTGGAAAATAGAGTACAGTGCGTTCATCGTGGCGGCATATAGCGGTTTGACAGTGTTTTTTCTCGGAAAAATAGTTGCCGCGCAAATCGACACACAATCGACAGTCGACAGTCTTACAATCGACAACAATCGACACACCATCGACAAGCAACGTTTGTCGATTAAAAATGAGATAGTCAAGTGCAAAAGGCGTATTCGTCAGTCAAAGACCGACTTTACACGCTCTGAAAATGAAAAAGATTTAGAAATTTTGAAACAAAAATTAGAAAAGTTATAAGAAAAAATATTTAGATGTCCCCTAACTCTCAAAATTTATCAGAAAAAATTTATCAGGCATCCAATGGCGGACTTGATATTCTTAAAAGTTTATACGAAATTCCATTAAATTCAAAGCAGGCATTTATGATACACCCTGAACGCTCGCCTTCGGCTTATCTCAAACATGAAGACGGTATTTGGCACGCTACTGACTTCGGTGGAGATGGGCACATGAGAAATGCGATTGAATGGTATATGCACGAACACAACTTGTCGTGGAAAGACGCATTGAAGGCACTTGGCGCAGAATATGGAGTGCTTGACGGTAACTTCTCCTTTGTAATTGCAAAACCCGACATTGTCAGACGGCAGCCGACAGATCGCGAAATTGAGGGCTTTTCGGAATTGGAAATTCGCAACAACAACAAAGGCGTAAATAAAGAAAGTTCTGTTTGGTTTGCCGATTGGGAATTTAACGACAAATTTACTGCCGCAGAACTTGCAATCTGGGGCAACCGCGTTACGCAGGAGATACTTGACGGCTTGGGCTGGCATTCAGTAAAATGGAAATCGACCACATCAAAAAAAAGCGGCAAACTAACCACAACCGTAGTTAGTAGCAACGACACATATCCTGTTTTCGCTCGCGAATGCAGGATTGAAGGAGGTCCCGGTAAAGAGGGGACAGGAACCTCATTTTTCAAATTTTATCAACCCCTTGCCATGCCTTATGAAAAGGAGATCAATGGCAAAAAAGCATTTTTCAACAACAAATGGGAAATTTTGCCAAAAGGCGCAAAAGAGAGGAATTACATCTGCGGACTTATTGAACTAAAAGCCGAATATGATAATTTTAACGAAAAAGAGCGCGAAATTTTTGATTTAGACGAAAAAAACGAGGGCAAAACCTACAAAAATAAGCGTTTGCCCGCAGTGATTTTGTGTAGCGGTGAGCGCGACAGTGCAAATTGCAAAGCATACGGCTATTGCCCTGTGTGGCTCAACTCCGAAAGCGATGTTTTAACAAAACATCATTATTTTGAACTAAAAAAATACGCTGAAAAAATCTACAATATACCCGATATTGACAGTACAGGAATAAAGGCAGGGCGCAGAATTGCCGAAAAATATATTGATATTTATACGGTAAAATTGCCGAAATGGTTACTTTCAAAAAAGCACAACGGCAAAAAATGCAAAGATTTAACCGATTTTTTGCGTGAAAAAAAAGAGCAGGAGGACTTTGAAAATCTGTTGCGAAAAGCAATGCCTTTTCAATTTTGGGAATATGTGGAAAAATACAACGAAAAAAGCGGTAGAACACAAAAAATACTTAAAATAAACTCAATTTTTTTGCAAAATTTTATCACGGAAAGCGGTTTTGCAAAAATCGTTGATAGAGAGAGTAAAAAAGAGAAATTTATAAAAATTACGGAAAATATTGTGTCCGAAGTGCTGCCACAAGATATTCGTAACCATTGCAGATATTTTATTGAGGATTTGCCGAAGACAACTGACAATGTATTTCAATATAATATAGAGGTTCTTAATTATTTTTTGGACGACAACAAACGCACATCAGTTAGCAACTACAACGACTTACCTGTTGTCGAACTTGATTTTAGGGACAACGACCGCGACAGACAATTCCTGTATTTCAAAAACAGCATTGTAGAGGTTACTGCCAATGAAATTTCTGTAAAAAAATATGACACTACTGACAAATATGTTTGGGAAGATAAAATTGCGCCTTTTGATTTCAAACGGCTTGAAAAATCGTTTGACGTGGTTACTAATTTCAATCGTACCGACAATTTTTCTTTTGATAAATTTGAAATGTTAGCGCAAAATTCTCATTTTCAGAGATTTATAATCAACACATCGCGTATTCATTGGCGCAAAGAGTTTGAGGACAACATGAAGAATGCTGACGGAACTTTAAAATATACGCCCGAACAAATTTCGGAGTACAAAAAAGTGTCAAAATTCAATCTTTTAGGCGGCAATTTAACAGATATTGAGCGTTTTGAACAAATACAAAATTTCATTGCGAAGTGTTACGTTATCGGATATATGCTACATCGTTACAAAGATTTTTCCAAAGCAATGTGCGTGTGGGCAATGGAGGAGATTTTAATTTCCGATAATGACAGTTCTGGCGGGTCGGGCAAATCATTTTTTATGCAATTTTTGCAAAAAGATTTTACCAATCTGAAAAAACACGTCTATATTGACGGGCGCGACCCTAAAAAAACAGAGGATAAGCACCTGTTTGAGCAGGTCGATAAGGACACCGATTTACTGTTTATAGACGACTTGGACAAATATTTTGATTTTAACAATTTATACGCAAAAATTACAAATTCTATAACCATCAATCCAAAGCAGATTGGGCGTTTCACTTTGTCATTCAAAAACAGTCCAAAGATTGTTGTTACCTCAAACTACGCGCCGCGAAATTACGACAATTCTACCGCACGGCGATTGCTTTTTGCTGTTTTTTCAGATTGGTATCACCACGACCAAAGCGGCAACTACAACGAATGTCGCACCCTTAAAAATGATTTTGGTTACAGTATAGGCGATGAACAATATAAAGTTGAGTATTGGAATGAGGATTTTAACTTTTTGGTAGATTGTTTGCAATTTTACCTCAAAAACAAGGATTATCTTATTCAGCCGCCTTTGGCAAACGCTCTTAAACGTATAAATTACGGCGAAATGGGCGACCAATTCCGCGATTGGGCAGAGGTATTTTTTGCCCAAGACGGCGAAAATGTTAATGTAGAAATTCGGCGTGATGAGATTTTTGATGATTTTTTACAGACCTCAAAGGTAAAGGGTTGGACATCAAAGCGTTTTGGCACGGCATTACGCGCATTTTGCAAAGTTACTAATTATATTGAGTGCCTTAATCCTGAAGAAATGTGCAACGCTTTTGTGGGCGATAAAAAAATCAGAATTATGAAAAACGTTGATGTTGGTTTGAAAAAGATTTCAAAAGAATTTTATTATATAAAAACTAAAAATTAACAATTAACAATTAATAAATTGAGAATTGAGAATTGAGAATTGAGAATTGAGAATTAAAATAACAATTAAAAAATTTAAAAATAAATAAATATTAAAAAAATAAAGACATGGAATTAATAGAATTTATAGAAAAGTTTGCGCCTAATAGTAGGGTAAAATTTGGCAAACTGATGCAAGAGCCCAATTGCAGATTGCAATATGAACAGATGGCAGAAATATACCGTAAATACTTTCCCGAAGCCCTGCAAAACTTCGCAGACAGGATTTGCGAGGCGCAAAGAGAAAATTGTGCAGACAATTATTTTAGACAGGATTGTGAAAATTCTTTATATGACGAGGTATTATCAGGAGAAGGCAATGAAGA
>JAISYF010000191.1 GCA_031270065.1 Prevotellaceae bacterium
ATTGGTAAATTGCTGGGTTTCAAGTTTTTGAATAACTTTAAATTTCCCTATTTTTCGCGCGACATTGCGGAATTTTGGCGGCGTTGGCATATCTCGCTAAATACTTGGTTTCGCGATTACCTCTACATTCCGCTTGGTGGCAGCCGCGTTTCAAAGGCAAAAGTGGTGCGCAATACTTTTGCTATTTTCCTTGTAAGCGGCTTTTGGCACGGCGCAAATTGGACTTTTATTGCGTGGGGCGCATTTCACGCTTTCTTGTTTTTGCCCGAAATTTTGGCAGGAAAAAACAGAAAATACACAAATACCGTTGCCGAAAACCGCATTTTGCCCACATTTAAAGAATTTTTTCAAATGTTGCTGACTTTCAGTTTGGTAGTTGTAGGCTGGGTGTTTTTCAGGGCAGAAACAATCGGCGATGCTGTTGAGTATTTGGGTGGAATAATGGATATGAGTTTATTTTCTACTTCAATTTTAATTAGAAAAAAATTGGCTTTACAATTAGTAATCAGCATTTTTTGCTTTATGGTTGTAGAGTGGTTGCAACGAAATAAGCAACACGGGCTTGAAATTCCGCAAATAAATGCGTGGTTTCGCCGATTGATTTATATTGCAATAATTTGCTCTATTGTAATGTTTTGCGGTGAAAACGAAGAATTTATTTATTTTCAATTTTAAAAATACGATGAAAAAATTTATTATAAAATCAAGTTTTTATTTTGTGCCGTTTGTGGTGCTGTTGCTAATTTACAGATATTTAATAATTCCAAATATCAGCGGCGATATTGGCATGTTGGCGCAAATTACTTTCGGACAGGAATACGACAACTATCTGTCGCAAAATTATTTACAGGAAGTCTGGGTAATGGATACACTTGTGCATAAAGCACAAAAACTGCAAATAAATCCTAAACCGAAAGTGATAACTATGGGCGATTCGTTTAGCCTAAAAGAACAACAAAAAATTTTTCGATACTCAAATTATTTATCATATTTTTCAAACACAAATGTGGTTAATATAATAACTCCTTATTGGGCTTCCCCGATACAACAATTTATCTGTTTAATTAACAGCGAAATAATAGACAGTACGACCTGCGATGTTTTAATTCTCGAATCTGTTGATAGAGAATTTGTCGCAAGATTAGTCGGTCTCAATTTTGATAAGAAGTTTAAGGAATTTACGCCTCCTAAAATTCGTAAAAATAATAACAACAACAACAACAACAATTTCAATTTATATAATTTCTGTTCCTATCTTCGTTTGCGTGTTGGCTATAAACATCCGATTTTAGAGTACAAACTTGTAAAAGATTGTTTTACGCACGAGTGGAATAATTGGGCTTATTGTTATAAAGAAGATTTGTATTTTCAAAAAAAAATAAATCCCGAATCAATAAAACTTGCTAAACAAAATCTGCATAAACTCAACAATTTATTTGCAGAGAAAGGATTAAACGTTATTATTTTGGTGTGCGCCGATAAATATGACCTGTATCGCCCGTTTATGACCGACAATACGCTACCTGTTGATACGTTGCACGACAGTTTGTTTGCTGTTCCGAACATTCACATAATCAACACAAAACCAATGCTTCAAGCAATGGTAAGCAGTGGCGAAAAAGATGTTTATCTGATTAATGATACGCATTGGTCGTACAAAGCAAGTGAGGCAGTAGCAAAAAAACTTGCAAGAGATATTGATTCTTTGGGATTAAAGTCTGTATTATTGCGCAAATTTTAAAAATTATTTTTCACATCCTTGCGTTCCTTTTTCTAAACATTCCGAGCAGCAACTGCACATAATCCTGTCCCGTCTCAATATCGAGTGAGGCGATGCCAGCGTTGGTCATAATTTTTTGCGATGTCAGCGCGTTCTCCTCCCAATTATTGCGGTAGAGCATACGCGCCTTGCGGTCTGAGGTGTCAGTCCAAATGCGCTGCTGTGTTTCCGCGTCTTTCACTTTGAGCAGTCCAACATTGGGCAGTTCCTTATCGCGCTTGTCGTAGATGCGCAGGCGCACAAGTTCGTGCTTGCGGTTGGCGATTGAGGCGGCATCTTGATAGTTGTTTTTCGCAATAAAATCGGACAAAATAAACGCCGTACAACGTTTTTTTATCACATTTGTAAAATACTTCAACACTACTTCAATATCTGTTCCGTGTCCAATGGGCTGAAAATCAATCAGTTCGCGGATAATATAAAGAATGTGTTTCCGTCCTTTTTTTGGAGGAATAAATTTTTCTATTCTGTCAGAAAAAAATATTACGCCGATTTTATCATTGTTTTGGATTGCCGAAAACGCCAAAGTCGCTGCGATTTCGTTCATAATATCGCGTTTCAACTCGCCGCCCGACCCGAACATATTGCTCTGCGATACATCAACCAGCAACATCAGGGTAAGTTCGCGCTCCTCCTCATACACCTTGACGTACGGCTTGCGAAAGCGCGCCGTAACGTTCCAGTCAATCGAGCGAATGTCGTCTCCAAACTGATATTCGCGCACTTCGGCAAAGGTCATACCGCGCCCTTTGAACGCCGTATGATACTCGCCCGCAAAGATATTCCGCGACAACCGCCGCGTCTTTATCTCAATCTTTCTGACTTTTTTTAACAGTTCGTTTGTTTCCATTATATTATTTCCATTTTTTATAAAAAAATTTCGGCAAAACTTTGAATATTTATCGGTCGTTTCGGTTGGTATTTCATAATAAATTCCTCTACCTGTTTCTCCGATTCTCGCTAATACTCGTTTTTCAACCAAATTATGTAATTCGTCTATTGTAACAGATTTTCCAATTTCATTCTGTATTTGTTGCGTTTTTCAGGTGCTTTTTGAAATTTTCATTTACCGCAGGCAACGGCTTGCGCCTCGCCTGCGATTACGAAAATTTTGCTTTTCAGGCAAAAAACGCAATTTGCCCAAAAATTAATCATTAATCAAGGCACTTCTATTGCGTTAAGTATCTCATTTACAATCTCTTCGGAGGTGATATTGTTTGCCTCTGCCTCGTAGGTCAAGCCGATGCGATGGCGAAGAACATCGTGGGCAATGGCGCGAATATCTTCGGGAACAACGTAGCCGCGCCCTTTGATAAAGGCATAAGCGCGTGCCGCCAATGACAAATTTATTGATGCGCGGGGCGAGCCGCCAAACGAAATCATACCTTTGAGTTTTTTTAAGCCGTATTCCTCTGGAAAGCGCGTAGCAAACACAATATCAATGATATAGCGTTCAATTTTTTCGTCAGTGTAGATCTCGCGTACGAGTTTTCGTGCCTTAAAAATCTCCTCAACTTTCAAAATTGGCTTGATAATGGTCTGTTCGGTGGAAATATTTTGCCGAATAATCTGCCTTTCTTCCTCTTTTTTGGGGTAATCCACTACCACTTTTAGCATAAATCTATCGACTTGCGCCTCTGGTAGCGGGTAGGTTCCCTCCTGTTCAATGGGGTTTTGCGTGGCGAGAACGAGGAACGGCGAGGGCAGTTTAAACGTCTCATCGCCGATAGTTACTTGTCTTTCCTGCATCGCTTCAAGCAATGCGCTCTGAACTTTGGCAGGCGCGCGGTTGATTTCGTCTGCAAGAATAAAATTCGCAAAAATGGGACCTCTTTTTATTGAAAAATCCTCTTTTTTCTGCGAATAAATCAACGTTCCGATAACGTCTGCGGGCAACAGGTCGGGCGTAAATTGAATGCGGTTGAAGTCCGCGTCAATCAATTGTGCCAACGTTTTGACTGCTAATGTTTTAGCCAATCCCGGCACGCCTTCTAAAAGAATGTGTCCGTCAGAAAGCAAGCCGATAAGCAAACTTTCGATAAGGTGTTTTTGCCCCACGATTTGTTGGTTCATACCAACGGTAACCGCCTCAAAACTTGCGCTGTGCTTTGCGATGCGCTCGTTGAGTTCTCTAATGTCAATAGTTTGATTCATTTTTTATCAAAGTTTAAAGTAAAAAGCATAAAGTATAAAGTTGTTTTTGACTTGATTATCAATCCTTTACCTTCTATTTTAATTTATTTTTTATTAACTTGCAAAATTAGAAAATTGTGTTAAAATTGCGTTTCTTTTTCTGTTAAAAAAAATAAAATTCGGATTATTTAACAAAATAAAACGGTTAAAAAGATTTTTTGTCAATTCAACCGTTCCATTTTAAAATTAAATTACAATGAAAACTGTATAAGTTTTATTTTTTAACATACTGATTATGAAGTTTTTGCGCATATTTTAGACAAAGGCTGTCGTTAGAATTTATCAGTTTTTTGTCAAGTTTCGGAATTTTGATTTTTTGTCCCGCTTTCAAAATGTTAGGATTTGCAATAACCGATTTGTTCGCCTCGTAAATATAAACCCAAAATACTTTATTTCCGTAATATTTTTCCGACAAAAGTGTTAGTCTGCCGCCTTTGTCAATGATTTCTTCGGTGATAAATTCGACATAATTTGTGTGCAGTTCTGTCAATCTTGCACTGTCTGTTTGGCAAGTATCTACAACGGTAATTGGCGTTGCAATAGTCGTGCTGTCTGTTTGGCAAGTATCTACAACGGCAATCGGCGTTGCAATAGTCGTGCTGTCGATAGTGCTATCCTGCTCTTTTTCAAAGAGTTGCGTTGTGAAAGTCTTTGTTTGCTCAAATTTTTCCGCAGTAAAATTTTTCACATTGTTCCAATACTTAGGCTGCCAAAAAAAGTACGCAACTGCGCTACCAGCAAGCAGCAACACAATCAAAAGCCAAATCCACCATCGCGATTTTTTCTCGTCTATGTTTTCGTTATTTTCATCTGCCTCATTTTCATCAAGATAAACAAATGTATTCGCTTTAACTTCGGGCGGAGTTTCGAGTTTTCTATGGAAAAAATCTATTGCACTCTGCCGTTGCGCATTGCGTTTTTCCTCCTCCTCTGTGTTAATTTTAACATTTTCCTCCGTTTTTTCCTCTGCCGTTTTTTCAATTTCCTTTTTTACCTCCTCCATTTTCTGCCCGTCTTTGAGGCTTTTTATAAACTCATCTTCCTCAATATCAGGCTCTGCGAGAGTTTCGGTTTTTTCCTCAATCTCTTCTATTGTTTTCTCTACAACTTCCTCAGCCTTTTCTATTGCTTTCTCTACAACTTCCTCAACCTTTTCTATAATTTTCTCTACAATTTCCTCTTTTTCAGGAGTTTGCACAGGCTTTTTTGGCAAAATTTTGGGAGTATTTTCTTGCAAAGATGCTAAAATCCCCTTTATTTCGCTTGCCTGCTGGGCAAGTTTTACAAGCGGCAAAGGTGTTTCATTTTCTGCGCTAACGCCTTCATTATCAGGATTTAAAAGTTCTTTGAACGAATTGTCGGCATTGAAATTCAGACGATAATGCCCTGCAATCTCAATTTCTTCGCCTGTATTTACATCAACGCTTTTTCGGGGCTTGTTCCAAATCAACTGAAAAGTTCCTAATTTGCTGATTTTAAGAAGTTTATCATTGTCAATAGCCGTAAAAAAAATTTCTTGAAAATTATCTAAAAAATTTTCAACATCAGACAGATTTACGCCCGCTTTCGCCGAAATCTGTTCCAAAATTTCCTTATTATTAATTTTTTCGTTCATACCGCTGCCAATGTTTTAAGGTAGTTTTTTAATGTTGATGAGGATTTAAACGATACCGTTTTTTTTGCAGGTACAATGCAATTTTCCTTTGTAGCAGGATTTACCGCCATGCGCTCGTTTTTTGCGTGTTGCACAAAACAGCCCACCGACAGAAACGGCGTTTGCCTTTCCTCAACGATGTTTTCCGTCAGCGTTTCCACATACGCCTGCAACAGCGTTCCGACATTTTTCTGCGAAACCGACATCCTCTTGCTCAATTCCGCGATAAGTTCTTTATTTGTCATAACTTGTTAAAACAAAGAGCAAAGAATAAAGACTTGTGTAAGTGTTTATCAAATTTTGTCTTTGTTGTTTATTGTTGTTAATAGTTATTTGTTGTTCTTTATTGTTTTTTATTGTTATTAATAGTTATTAATAGTTATTTGTTGTTATGATTTTAGGGTAAAAAATGAATATTGCTTGTGCATGTCTTTGTTGTTTATTGTTATTGATAGTTATTTATTGTTATGGTTTTGGAGTAAAAAATGAAGATTGCTTGTGCATGTCTTTGTTGTTTTAGCGTAGCGGTCTTTGCTCTTGCTCTATTTCGCTGCCGCTTTTCCAATCCTGCTCCAACGAATTTTTCCACTAAACCAGCCTTTGTCTTTATCAAGCGAAAGCCACACAATCACAGGTCTGCCTACGATATGGTCTTCGGGTACAAAGCCCCAATAGCGCGAGTCGGCGGAGTTGTGCCGATTGTCGCCCATCATAAAGTAATAGTCCATTTGAAAGATGTAACTGCTTGATTTTTTGCCGTTTATATAAATCACGCTGTCTTTGACACTAAGCGAATTTCTTTCATAATTTCTAATAACGTGTTCGTAAATTGGCAAATTTTCCAAAGTCAAATTTACAGTTTCGCCGCGTTTTGGAATAATCAATTTTCCAAAATTATCTCTATTCCAACCATAATTTGCATTCAGAGGAAAAACTTTGCCCAAACCAACGCTGTTAGTTTCGTCTTTTTCAATAGCGATTTTTTTAACATAGTTTAATTTTTCCGCTTTTTGTTTAACCTCTTTTGTCATTGGGAAATGATAAATTGGCAAATTTTCGGCAAATTCGTAAAGATTTATTATACTATCGAAACTCAAATTTGTCGGCAAATTTCTATCTGCAACACTGATTCCCAATTTTTCAAAAAATGTTTCCGTCAAAGTTGTGCCGTCTGTCTGCACATAATAATTATATTGTGCTCCATCAAAATCTTTTTCTTCTTTTCCATTAATAAAAACCTGATTATCAATTATTTGCAGCGTATCACCCGCTACTGCCACGCAACGTTTCACGTAGTTTTCGCGTTTGTCGACAGGGCGGTACATTATTTTTCCAAAAAAATCCTCATTTGCTAAAATCGTATTTTTGCCGTACAAATAGCATAATTTGTAATAATCGGGATTTTGCTGTTTTTCGGCGATAGTGTCGCCTGTTGGAAAATTAAACACCACAATATCGCCTCGTTCCACATTGTCCCAACCTTTGAGTCGGCGGTATTTCCACTGCGGTTTTTCGATATACGATTTTGTGTTTAAAATCGGGAATGTATTTTGCACTAGCGGAAACGACAGTGGCGTATTCGGTATTCTCGGTCCGTAACTCGCCTTGCTAACAAAGAGAAAATCGCCTACAAGCAGGCTTTTTTCCAACGATGAAGTCGGAATTTGATAATTTTGAAACAGAAAAAAGTTGATAAAATATACCGCTATGAGCGCGAAAATTATTGCGTCAATCCACGAGCAAACGGCGTAAAGCGTCTTATTTTTTGTCTTTTTCCACCAAGTGTATGGAATAAATTTTGTGATAAAAACGTCAAAAATCAACGGAAGCAGCAGTAGCCACCAAAAATTACCGACCCACGCGATAAAAAGGACATAAACCAGTCCCCAAATTGCAAATTTCAACCAGTTTTTCAACGGTTTTTTCAATCTATCTTTCATTATTTTTTAATGTGTTTAAAATTTGTGCAAAGGTAACATAAAATTTTCAATTATACACAAACTTATAAAAATTCTCCGAAAAATTTATAGGGGAAAGTTAAGAAAAAATTATGATTTATAAATTATGATTTATGATTTTTTTTTGCGTGAATGATTGAATTTTGTTGTATGCAGAGAAAAGTTTCACGCAAAAAGCACTACACTCCTCAATCCACTTCGTGCCGTTCCTCGTTTCTACGCAGCAGGTAGAGGTGTTGAAAATCTGCAACCCGCGAGCCTTGCCTTTTTTCTCATTTTTTAAATGTATGAGTCAAGTTTCACAACGTTGTTGATTTTTTTGACTACTTTTTTGTCACAGATTAACACGAATAAACACCGATTTTATCAGTGTTTTTTTTGCTTTTTCTTTTTTGCAGCCTGACGCTTTTTATAACGTTCTTTCGCTTTTTCGATAGAATGGTCGTCAAAAGAAATTTTGCCAATTTTGTACGAAAGCGAGAGAATTTGATTTGCCCGCCCGCTCAAATAACCTGACGGCTTTGCAGGATTGCGTTTTAGCGGTGCAGGAAAACTTGCTGCAATCAATGCTGATTGATACGGCGACATTTTTTTTGCGCTGCAATGAAAATATTTTTGTGCCGCCGCCTCTGCCCCGTAAACGCCTTTCCCCATTTCAATTACGTTGAGATAGACCTCCATAATCCTCTCTTTTGACCAAAAAGTTTCGATTAAAAAAGTAAAATAAACCTCCAATCCTTTCCTGACCCAGGTCCTTGATTGCCAAAGAAATACATTTTTTGCAGTCTGCTGTGTGATAGTGCTTGCTCCGCGCGTTTTCTCGTGCGTTTCGTTGTACTCAACCGCCTTTTCTATCGCGCCAAAATCAACTCCGCCGTGCGAAAGAAAATTATTGTCCTCTGCTGCAATCGCACAATTTATCAACGATTGCGGCATTTTTTCAATATCAACCCACTTGTAATTTATTGGCGCGCCGAGTTCGATTTTGCGTATCAACATCAACGGCGTAACAGGCGGATTAATCCACCTATACAACAAAGTCGTTGATACAGAGAGAATTATAAATCCCACAAAAGTCCAAAGAACGATTTTTGCAAGTTTTTTTAAGATTTTTTTTTTGCGCATTTCAATAGAATTTTTTTTACTGCAAAATTACAAAAAAAACTCTTTTTTTATTTTCTCTACAAAATCCAATTTTTCCCAAGTAAATAATTCTACTTCGAGTATTTTTTTCGGCTCGTATCGTGAGGAAAAAGTTTTTGCAACCACTTGCGGTTCTCTGCCGAAATGTCCGTAAGAGGCGGTTTCAAAATAAATCGGGTTACGGAGTTTCAACCGTTTTTCGATTGCATTGGGGCGCAAATCAAAAATTTTCTCAACTTTTTTCGCAATTTCGCCGTCTGAAATCTGCAAATGCGATTTTCCAAAAGTATTTACATAAACATTCATAGGTTTTGCGATACCGATTGCGTAAGCGACCTGCACCAGCACTTCGTCTGCAACTCCTGCCGCAACAAGATTTTTCGCGATATGCCGAGCCGCATACGCTGCCGACCTGTCAACTTTCGAGGGGTCTTTGCCCGAAAACGCGCCGCCGCCGTGCGCCCCCTTGCCGCCGTAGGTATCGACAATAATTTTTCTGCCCGTCAGTCCTGTGTCGCCGTGCGGTCCGCCGATAACGAATTTTCCTGTCGGATTAACATAAAGATTGTAATTATGCGTAAAATATTTTGCACTTTCGGGATTATTTTTGATAACACGCGGAATTAAAATATTTTTTACGTCATCTTTAATTTTCTCAACCATTTGATTATCAGCCTCCTGTTGCGAAATTTGCGCATTCGGCAAAATAAATTCATCGTGTTGAGTAGAAACCACAATCGTATGAATGTAGTCGGGGTAGCCGTTGTCGCCGTAGTGCAGCGTAACCTGCGACTTGGCGTCGGGGCGAAGGTAGGTCATTTCCTTGCCTTCAACTCGGATTTTTGTGAGTTCGCGCAGAATTTCGTGCGAAATTTCAAGAGCCAGCGGCATAAAATTCGGCGTTTCGCTCGTGGCGTAGCCAAACATCATTCCCTGGTCGCCCGCGCCCTGTTCATCAGGGTTTGTGCGTTCCACACCGCGATTGATGTCCTGCGACTGCTCGTGAATTGCAGACAGCACTCCGCACGAATTGCCATCGAACATATACTCGCTTTTGGTGTAGCCGATTTGGTTAATAACTCGGCGCGCAACGTCTTGAATATCAACGTATGCAGCCGATTTTATCTCGCCGCCAACCACCACTTGACCTGTGGTTACGAAAGTTTCGCAGGCGACTTTTGAATTTTGGTCAAATGCCAAAAATTCGTCAAGAATTGCATCGGAAATTTGGTCGGCAACCTTATCTGGGTGTCCGTTTGATACCGATTCTGATGAAAAAAAATAAGCCATAATTTAATTAAAGTTTAAATATTAAAGTTTAAAAATATTATGGAAAGAAATTTTTGAAAAAAATAAAAGAGAAGTCTTTTAGCATTTTTTCTTGTGGTTGCAAGCAATCAAATCTTTCCACTTTTTCACGCTGCAAAGGTAATGTTTTTTTTTGAAACAGCAAAATTTTAAGAAAAAATTGTATCTTTGCAAAATCATTTTATTTTCTAATTTCTAACCTCTAATTTCTAATTTTAAACAAAATGATTACTCTTTTACGAAAATTGATGCAGAAAAATGGAATTTCTGCGGTAATTGTGCCGAGTACCGACCCTCATGGCAGCGAATACGTTGCTGAACATTGGCAGGCGCGGCAGTGGATTTCGGGCTTTACAGGCTCGGCAGGTACGGCTGTAATTGCCTCTAAATCAGCGGCTTTATGGACAGACTCGCGCTATTTTTTGCAGGCAGAGCAACAACTGCCAGCAGATTTTACGCTTATCAAAGAGGGCTTGCCCGACACTCCGACAATAGCCGAGTGGCTTGGCTTGCAACTCAAAGCCGGCGAAAAAGTGTCGGTAGATGCGCAACTTTTTTCCGTAAATGAGTTGCAAAACATTGAAAATCAATTAGATAAATTTTCACTAAAACTTATTACAAATGAAAATTTAATTTCTGAAATTTGGCAAAACCGACCTGAAATACCTTGCGGAAAAATTATTTTGTTTGAAAAATATGCAGGCATTTCCGCTCAAAAAAAATTAGAAAATTTGCGTATTGAAATGCAAAAAATGGGCGTTGATACGTTCATTTTCACTGCGTTAGACGAAATCGCGTGGCTTTTCAATATTCGCGGAAATGATGTAGAATATAATCCTGTAACGGTTTGCTATGCGGTTGTTGATTTGCAAAATGCGTTTTTATTTATTGATAATCAAAAAGTTAGCAAAAATATAAAAGATTTTTTTGTAAAAAATAATATAGAAATTTTGCTTTACGAAAATATTTTTGATTTTGTAAAAAAACTTGAAAATCAAACTGTCGGACTTGATTTTAACAAAGCAAATTACGCTGTTTTTCAAGCGATTAACATAAATTGCAAAGTAAAAAATATTCCATCGCCGCTTATTTTGCCAAAAAGCCTTAAAAATAAAACTGAACTTGCAGGTTTTCGGCGGGCAATGAAAAAAGACGGCGTTGCGCTGGTGAAGTTTTTCCGCTGGCTCGAAAATGAATTGCCCAAAGGCTATGTAACAGAACTTTACGCATCGGAAATGCTTCATTCTTTCCGCGCCGAACAAAAAGATTTTGTGTGCGAAAGTTTTGAAACTATCTCCGCTTACGGCGCGCACGGCGCAATCGTGCATTACGAACCAACCGCAGAAAGCGATGTTTTGCTCAAACAGGAAGGGCTTTTTTTGCTCGACAGCGGAGGGCAATACCTTGATGGTACAACCGACATCACGCGCACCGTTGCGCTCGGCAAACTCTCGAAACAGGAAAAAACTGACTTTACACTCGTTCTTAAAGGGCATATTGCGTTGGCGCAGGCAAAATTCCCCGAAAATACTCGCGGTACGCAACTTGATGTGCTGGCACGGCAGTTTTTGTGGCAAAACAGCGCAAATTTTGGACACGGCACAGGACACGGCGTGGGGCATTTTCTATGCGTTCACGAGGGTCCGCAGAGCATCAGAATGAACGAAAACCCTACAACTCTCCGCGCAGGAATGGTTGTGAGCAATGAACCGGGAATTTACCGCGCGGGAAAATGGGGCGTAAGGTGCGAAAACTTACTTGTAGTCAAGCAGTTGCGTAGTACCGAGTTCGGCAATTTTCTCGCTTTTGAAACTCTGTCGCTATTTCCTTTCGACACCAAAGCGATAGAACGCAGCCTTTTAACAGAAAAAGAAATTGCGTGGCTAAATGCCTATCACTCAAAGGTTTATAAACTTCTTTCACCAATTTTGAGCAAAACAGAAAAAAGTTGGTTAAAGAAAAAATGTAAGACAATTTTTTAAAGTCTGTTTAAATTTTAGATAAATATGGTTTATTGCAGGTCGTAGCCCGCAACCAATGACCGAGTGCTGTATTACATTTCCTAAAATTCAAATTTGAGTTTTTTACCACAGATAATTTTTTGCAACTTTTAACCGCTTGCAAAGATGCAGGCAGCGATAAAATGCAACTTCGGCGCGTTTTTTTTGCAGGCAATTTTTGCTGCAAAGAATACAACTTACTGTTTTTTTTATCTTGAAAAAATCGTGGTTCGGACAAAGATTCTGCTGATTTTGTAATTTTGTGCAAAAAAAATTTTAATTTTTAATTTTTAATTTTTAATAATTTTGTACCTTTGCACAAAATTATTAAACGCAAATTTTAAATTAAAAAATCCGTATGTCTTGCCAATTACCTTTTAAAGTTTTTTCGGGCGAATTGAGCGAATATCTTGCTAAAAAGATTTGTCAATCGCTTGACTGCGAGTTAGGAAACCGCAATAAAATTCATTTTTCTGACGGCGAATTTGCCGTTTCTTACGAGGAAACAGTGCGCGGTTGCTACGTCTATATCGTGCAATCGACCTTTCCAAACAGCGATAATCTGATGGAATTGTTGTTGTTGGTTGACGCTGCAAAACGCGCTTCGGCAGAGAAAATTATTGCCGTAATCCCATATTTCGGTTGGGCGCGACAGGACAGAAAAGACAAACCGCGCGTGTCTATCGCCTCAAAACTTATCGCCGACCTGCTCAGCACAGCAGGCATCGACAGACTTATAACAATGGATTTGCACGCTGACCAGATTCAGGGCTTCTTCAACATTCCAGTCGACCACCTGTATGCATCGACAATTTTTATTCCGTTTATCAAAAGTTTAAATTTGGAAAATCTTGTAATCGCATCCCCTGACGTGGGCGGCTCAAAACGCGCAAATTCTTACGCAAAACACTTAGAGGTGCCGTTGGTGCTTTGCCACAAAACGCGCGAAAAAGCCAACGAAATTTCATCAATGCGCATTATCGGTGATGTTGAGGGCAAAAACGTGATTATCGTAGATGATATGGCAGACACTGCGGGAACGCTCGCGACAGCGGCAAACTTAATGACTGACAACGGCGCAGCAAGCGTGCGGGCAATCGTAACGCACCCTGTAATGTCGGGCAAGGCGGCGGAAAACGTTATGAACTCGAAAATGAAAGAGTTGATTTGCACCGACACAATTCCGTTTGATACTGCAAAATGCCCCAAAGTGCGCGTGATTTCTATCGCAGACCTGTTTGCAGATACTATTTTGAGCGTGTATAACAACACTTCGATTAGCAAAAATTATTTATTATAGTTGAAAGTTTTGGAAAACCTAATTTTTAACTTTATCCTTTTAACTATAATCACACATCAACATTTATTGAAATCATAACATACTTATATCCGGGAATTTGCCGAAATTTTGCGATTGCGTTAAAAATTTCGGCATTTACTTTTTTGTAGGAAATTAAATTAGAAATTTTTAGCAAAATATCGCGGTAAAATAAAAATTGCACCTTTTCCACAGGCGGATTGTCGGGTCCCAAAACTGAGAAATCGGCGTTTTCGCGCAAAATTTCCGCAAGTTTTTCAGCAGCAGAACGAACAAAATCTTTGTCCTTGTGTTTTAACGAAATTTTCGTCAAACGGCAATACGGCGGGTAGTTAAATAGATGACGTTCAGCCATTTGCGCCTTAAAAAAGTTTGGATAATCATTGCTGCAAACGAAATTGAGCAACGGCAAATCTGGCGAAAAAGTCTGCACCGCTACTTTGCCCCGCTCTTGCCTGCCCGCCCGTCCGCTGATTTGCACAAGCGTTTGAAAAGCGTTTTCGTGTGCACGAAAATCAGGAAAATTCATTAAATTATCTGCATTCAAAATGGCTGCCAAACCAACATTTGAAAAATCAATTCCTTTGCTAACTATTTGAGTGCCAACGAGTATATCTATATTTTTATGTTCAAAAGTGGCGATAATTTCGGCAAACGAATTTTTCTTTTTCGCAGCGTCAGAGTCCAAACGGGCAACTTTAAAATTTGGAAAAAGTAATTGCGCCTCGCTTTGCACCTGCTCCGTTCCGAAACCTTTGTCGGTAAGCCCCACGCAACCACATTCGCGGCAAAATCGCTGATTACCAACGGTATAGCCGCAATAATGACACGAAAGCGAGTTTGAAAGTCTGTGATATGTCAGCGGCACATCGCAATTTTTGCACTTCTGCACCCAACCGCATTCAGGACATTCGAGCGCAAGCGAAAAACCTCTGCGGTTTTGAAACAAAATTACCTGCTCTTTTTTTGCCAAAGTTTCAGAAATTACATCAATCAATTCAAGCGAAAAATGCCCTTTCATTCGTTTTTTGCGGTACGATTCTTTTGTGTCAATCAACTGAATTTCAGGCAGTTGAATATCGTTATAACGAGTTTCGAGCATTGCCAAACCATATTTGCCGAACTGCGCGTTTGAGTAACTTTCCACGCTCGGCGTTGCGCTGCCGAGCAGAATTTTTGCGCCGAAATCCTTTGCCAGAAAGCCCGCAACGCTCTTTGCATTGTACCTCGGCGATGCGTCTGACTGCTTAAAAGAGGGGTCGTGTTCTTCGTCAATCACAATCAATCCCAAATTTTTGAACGGCAAAAAAACAGAACTTCGTGTGCCGATAACTACCTTATTTTCAGTGTTTTGCAAAAGCGTTTCCCAAACTTTTACCCTTTGCGAATCGGTAATTTTTGAGTGATAAACCAAAAGTTTTTCGCCAAAAATTCTTTGCAGCCTCTCCATCAGTTGCGAAGTGAGACCAATTTCAGGCGTAAGAAAAAGCGCGTTTTTTTCTTGCTGCAAAGCGTTGATAATCAGTTGTATATAAATTTCAGTTTTACCAGATGAAGTTATGCCGTGCAGCAAAACAGTAGATTTTTCTTTAAAAAGTTCGAGTATTTTTTGATAAGTTTCTGTTTGCTGTTCTGTTAAAATTTTCGCCTCACAATCTGCTTTTATCGGCTTTGAACGCGACTTTACGCGCTTGTCTTTACGCAAATCCGCAGGCACGGCAGCTGTGTAAATATCGCCCAACGGCGCACAATAATATTCAGAAAGCGTTTGCCAAAGTTTTAGTTGCTGTTCAGTTATAATCGGCTCATTATCAAGTACTTGTAGAATATTTTTGTACTTTTTTTCTATTCCACATTCAAAAAGCCTCAACACAATTCCAATATAAATTTTTTTTGCGCCAAAATTTACCGCAACACGCTGACCGACAGAGATTTGCGGTTCAAATTCCTGCGGTACAATATAAGTGTAGGTCTGCGCCAACGGCAACGGTAAAATTATTTCGGCAAGCATAATTTAGTTATAAGTTGCAAAGGGAGTATTATAATAAGCCCATTGTGAGTTTTCTGCAAAATTAGCATAAAATTTTCAATTACACACAAACAAATAAAAATTTTATGAAAAATTTATAGAGGAAATGTACAATTTTTTTTTCTGAAATGATTTTTTTGTTGAAAAAATTTTTTTTTTGCGTATTTCAAAATAAATTATTACCTTTGCAAAAAAAATTCAAACATAAAATTTCACTATTATGGCACACTATCTTGACCCCAAAAGCGACTTGGTTTTTAAACGCATTTTTGGCGAACATAAAAACCTGTGTATCAGTTTATTAAACAGTATGTTGCCGTTGGAAAAAACGCAACACATTGTTTCGATAGAGTATAATCCAAGTGAGGTTGTACCAGAAGTTGATGTACTCAAAGATTCGATTGTATATATGCGTTGTACCGACAATTTTGACAAGCAGTTTATTGTAGAAATGCAGATGTATTGGACAGAAAGTTTTAAACAGCGTGTGCTGTTTAATGTTTCGGAAGCGTATGTAAATCAGTTAGAAAGAGTTACCAAACTTCAACTTTTGCAACCTGTTTATGCGCTTACTTTTGTGAATGAAAATTTTGAAAAATCGCCAAAAATGCGCGATATTTATTATCATCATTATAAAATTGCAAATATTATAAACATCGAAAACCAAATTCAAGGTCTTGAATTTATTTTTATAGAATTGCAAAAATTTCGCCCGCAAAACCGCGCAGAAAAGAAATTACACGAACTTTGGTTGCGTTTTCTTACAGAAATAAACGGCGATACAGAACAAATTGCGCCTGATTTATTAGAGGATAATGATGTTCGTGAAGCGGTAAAATACGCAGAAAAAAGCGCATATACCCGCATAGAACTTGAAAAATACGATAAATGGTTGATTGATACAATAACTGCCAAAAGACAGGTGCAATTTTAAAAATCTTGCACCTGTCTTTTTATTTTCAATTTTCAAACCTCAATTTCCCCTCTCTCTCATCAATCCTCACTACCGCCTGCATTGTAACTTCGCCAGAAATGATTTTTTTAGACAATTCATTCAAAAGCAACCTTTGAATAACCCTTTTTACAGGTCTTGCGCCGAATTGCGGGTCGTAACCTTCGCGGGCGATAAAGGCAATTGCACGGTCGGAGATTTCGAGCGAAATGCTGTTGTGTGCAAGCATTTTTTTTACCGCATCTATCTGTAAAACAACTACTTGCGATATTTCCTGTTCGTTCAACGGCAGGAACATTATCAGTTCGTCAATGCGGTTCAGAAATTCGGGGCGGATTGTCTGTTTTAATAACTCAAAAACCTCGTTTTGCGTTTTTTCAATGATTTCATCGCGGTTTTTGTTGGTAATTTGCTCAAATTTTTCGCGAATTAACTGCGAACCGAGATTTGAAGTCATTATTATAATCGTGTTTTTGAAATTCACCACGCGCCCTTTGTTGTCGGTCAAACGCCCGTCGTCAAGCACCTGCAAAAGCACGTTAAACACGTCAGGGTGCGCCTTTTCGATTTCGTCAAACAGCACCACCGAATATGGCTTGTGGCGTATCGCCTCTGTAAGTTGTCCGCCCTCGTCATAACCGACATAGCCGGGAGGCGCGCCTACGAGCCTTGATGCAGAGTGCTTTTCCTGATACTCGGACATATCAATTCGCGTCATAAGATTTTCGTCATCAAAGAGGTATTCCGCCAATGCTTTTGCAAGTTCGGTTTTGCCAACGCCTGTTGTTCCGAGAAAAATGAACGAGCCGATTGGGCGTTTTACATCTTGCAAACCTGCGCGGGAACGGCGAATTGCATTTGCCACAGCCGAAATTGCATCGCTTTGCCCGATGACGCGCTTGTGAAGTTCCGCCTCCAAATTCAGCAGTTTTTCCTTTTCCGTCTGCATAATGCGCGTTGCAGGGATGCCTGTCCAGCGGCTTACAACCTCCGCAATATCCTCTTTATCAACCTCTTCCTTAATTAAAGGGCTGCCCTGCTGAATTTCCGAAAGTTGCTTTTGTTTTTCCAAAATTTGCTGTTCCTCCTCCTTAATTTTTCCATAACGCAACTCTGCAACCTTGCCATAATCACCGTTCCGTTCGGCTTGTTCTGCCTTAAATTTATAATTTTCAATATTCGATTTTGAATTTTGAATTTCGGAAATAATTGATTTTTCCTCTTTCCATTTTTTACGAACTTCCTCCGCTTTTTGCTTTTGTTCGGCAATTTCTTTATCAATATTTTTAACTTTTTTGTCTGTGGAATGGTCAGTGAGCGAAGCCGAACTGTCTCTTTTAATCGCTTCTCGCTCAATTTCCAACTGCTTGATATTTCGTTCCAAAATATCAAGTTCTTCGGGAACGGAATTTACCTCCAAACGCAGTTTTGCTGCCGCCTCGTCCATTAAATCAATGGCTTTGTCGGGCAAAAATCGGTTTGTGATGCAGCGACTGCTCAATTCCACAGCCGCAATTATCGCCTCGTCTTTAATTCTGACTTGGTGGTGGTTTTCGTAACGCTCTTTGAGTCCGCGAAGAATTGCAATCGAACTTGCCTCGTCTGGCTCATTCACCAAAACCGTTTGAAAACGCCTCTCCAACGCCTTGTCTTTTTCAAAATATTTTTGGTATTCGTCGAGCGTAGTTGCTCCGATAGCCCGCAGTTCGCCCCGCGCTAATGCTGGTTTTAGAATATTTGCCGCATCCATTGCGCCCTGTGTTTTGCCCGCGCCTACGAGCGTGTGAATTTCGTCAATAAAAAGAATTATTTCGCCGTCAGAGCCGATTACTTCGTTGATAACGGTTTTCAAACGCTCTTCAAATTCTCCCTGATACATTGCGCCCGCAATCAACGCTCCCATATCAAGCGAAAAAATCTGTTTTTGTTTGAGATTATCGGGTACATCTCCGCGAAAAATCCGTTGTGCAAGTCCGTCTGTTATTGCGGTTTTGCCTGTTCCCGGCTCGCCGATAAGTATGGGGTTGTTTTTGGTTCTGCGCGACAAGATTTGCAGTACGCGCCGAATTTCGTCATCACGCCCGATTACGGGGTCAAGTTTTCCACTTTTCGCCCTGTCGTTCAGGTTTATTGCGTACTTCTGCAACCCGCTTTCCTGCTGATGTTGTTTTTGATTATTGTAATTCATATATTTTTTCTCTTTTTTGGGGTTTATTTGAATATAGATGACACAGATTAACCTGATTTTCACATTTTTTTACACAATTAATAAAAATTATATGTGTTAATCTGTAAAATCTGTGTTATTTATGTTTTAGCAATTATTATCAAAAATTATACCAAAAAGAAAATATGACAAAAAAACAGATAATATTTTAAATAAAAACGACAAAATGTCAGCAGAGAAAAAATTATGCTATTTTCATTGTACCGTTTTGGGTTGTGCCGTTTAGACTTTTCAGCAAAGCAAGGTATTTCACGCCGTTAAGTTCGCCGCAACGTTGCTTTTATTTGTACGTCTAAAAGTACCTTTTTTTCGTCTGCCATAAATTTTTATATTAAATATTATTAAAAAATAATCTATATATCAATTTCTTTTTGTACTTTTGTGAAAATTAAAAATTAATAAAAATGAAAGTACTTCTTTTTTGGATAGCATTCATTATTGTTGGTGCTGTTCTTCAAGGGTGGCTTGGTACTCCTAACGAAAAGACAGGTTATAAACCAGAGCGCAGAACTCACAAACCTAACGGAAAGACAGGTTATGACCCAGAGTACAGAACTCACGAACCTAGTGGAAGTATTATTTGTCATACTCCAGAGGAGGACATAACTTACAAACCTAAACGACGCAGACCTTTTTTCTAATATTTACAAATTGGGTTGCGCCGTTTAGACTTTTCAGCAAAGCAAGGTATTTCACGCCGTTAAGTTCGCCGTAACGTTGCTTTTATCTGCACATCAAGCAAAACTTTTCTTTCGTTATTGTCTGCCATAAATATTTTATGTTAAATGTTATTAAAAAATAATCTATATATCAATTTATTTTTGTACTTTTGTGAAAATTAAAAATTTAAAAATTAATAAAAATGAAAACACTCTTAATGACACTGCTTGCTTGGATAGGATTCATTATTGTTGGTGCTATTCTTCAAGGGTGGCTTGGTACTCCTAACAAAAAGACAGGTTATAAACCAGAGCACAGACCTAGCAAACATAACGGAGGTC
>JAISYF010000193.1 GCA_031270065.1 Prevotellaceae bacterium
AAATCGGAGTGTGGCGCAGTTGGCTAGCGCACTTGCATGGGGTGCAAGGGGTCGTGTGTTCGAGTCACATCACTCCGACAGAGAAAGAATGTCAAAGACAATCAAAGATTGTCAAAAACTGTCAAAACGCATGGAAATATTAGCTTCCGTGTGTTTTTTTGTTATCCATGACAATAAAAAGATGCCCAAAAAATATCAAAGAATGTCAAAATTTTGATACCAATTTGCTACCTTTGTGTACCCAAATTGAAATTTTGATACCATTTTTTGATATGAAAGCCACTTACAAAATTATCTATAACCGGAAGAAAAAACTAAACAAGTCCGGTGAAGCGCTCATCCAAATCGCCGTGTATATCCCCAAAGTCGGAAGAAAATTTTTATCTACCGGTATTTACATTAAGCCGAGCGAATGGGACGATAAAAATAAAAAAGTAAAAAAACAAAATTCTAACTATGCAGACATAAACCGTGTTTTGTTCAATACCATAAACGATATTGAAAACTATGAATATAAAATAATTTCCACCAATAAAACATTCTCATTAGAAGATTTAGAAAGATATATCACTCAACAAAACATAAATATTTCCTCATTTATTAATTTCTTTGAAAACGAGATTGAACTTAACAAAACCGTAGAAAAGAAAACGAGGAAAGAATATAAATACACGTTATCCGTTCTTAAAGAGTTCCGAAGCGACATCGCATTCAATGATATAAATTATCAGTTAGCACAGGCATTTGACAACTTTTTAAGGACGGAAAAAAAGTTGTCGCAAAACACCATACACAAACACCATACACATGTTAGAAGATTTATTAATGTTGCGAACAAAAAAGAGGTATATGATTTTTCCAAAAATACGTACAAAAATTTTACTCGAAAAAAGTAAAATCAGATAGAGAAAATCTAACGGCAGAACAGGTAATAACACTAGAACAATTAGATATTTCCGAATACGCAATAGAATTAAAGCAGGTACGAGATATGTTCCTATTCAGTTGCTATTGTGGGCTACGTTATTCCGACGTTCAAGCGTTAAATGTAGAAAATGTTAAGAAAGATAGTAGTGGTATTAGCATTCGTTGTAAAATGGAGAAAGTCGATAGGCTTATTGAACTACCATTGTACAATTTATTTGACGGAAAGCCGGAATAAATTCTCAAATATTATTTGACTCAATTGCCGGCGAACAAAATTTTTCCTCAATACACAAATCAACATGCAAATCGAATTTTAAAGGTATTAGCCGTAGCAGCCAAAATACCAACCAAACTAACATTCCATATAGCCCGACATACTTTTGGTACATTTTTAGCCGAAAAAACATGCAATCCATACCTTATAATGGATTTAATGGGACATACAGATATAAAAACATCCATGATATATATCCACCGCTCACAAGAACGAATTAACCGGCAATTAAAAGACGTTAATTGGGCATTAAATTGAAAAATTCATCGAAGGGGTGCAGAAGGCAATTCATAATTTCGTCGCGTTTCACGATCGCGGACCAACCGCTCCGCTTCGCTACGACTGGTTGAACCGCTAAACGTTCCACTTGCTTCATTATGAATACCCTTCCAAAATGCGCACCACAGCGGTATTGGAAATTAGCAAACACAAAAATACCGGTGTTTGCTAATCCCCAATGTTCGATTTTTCATAGTGTGTAAATTTCATCACCGACATGCTCGATAGTGTGTAAATTTCATCACCGGCATGCTCGATAGTGTGTAAATTTCATCACCGACATGCTCGATAGTGTGTAAATTTCATCACCGACATGCTCGATAGTGTGTAAATTTCATCACCGACATACTCAATAGTGTGTAAATTTCATCACCAATTTTTCATGATTAACAAAATATAATATGTTAAGTATAAATAAAATAAAATTAATAGCACATCTCATAGTGTGTAAATTTCATCACCCTTTTTATAATATAATAATAAACTAAAATAGAAAAACGCAAATTTTTCAAAGGCGTTCGCTCCGCGAACAGTTTTAACCACAAATGTTTAAAACATTTTAAACAAAAATTCAGGCTTCAGGGAAAAAATGGTAGGTGTGATGTGGTGAAAAAATAATTATGAATGCACGAAAAGTTCATCTTCCCGGAGTGCTTTATCTACAATATAGGATAATAGTATCGTCTTATTAATTTGTCTATTATTAAGCCTATACTTTCTTTTAAGTTGTAATAGAGATATTTGCAGGTTATTGTCTGTTTCAATGGATATTTGGGTACTTATTTTCCCTGAAAGGAAATTGTTTTGTTCGATGAAATTTTTCAAATCTTCCGGCAGCTCTGATGATAGAACTGCTTCTTTTTTCCCTGAAGCCTTATTGATGGGTTCTGGCTTTGGTGGAACATTAGGAACAATTATTGACTTGTTGTTGTCTTTTGTTTCTTTATTAGCGGCAGCTGCGACTATTGTAGATGTTTTTATTGCGGTTTTTCGCTGTTCGAAAAAATCTTTCGCTTTTTGTGTAGATTTTGCCATAATATTTAATTAATTTTAGATTATTTTTTTTATGAATTTACAGAACTCGATGAAAGACTCGTATGTGTCTTTTTTGTGTCCTTGCTTTCCCTTTAGCTCAAGTAATATACTTGTGCTTGTTTTCGGTGAGTAATTTTGAAAATCTTCGCGGAGCGGTAAGAATAGTATTTTTTCTTCTATACCAAATTCTTCTTTTATAGCTTCAAAAATTTCCACGCTGGCTTTTGCGTTCGCGGTGTTGTCAAACTTGTTGTACAGGATGTACAAATTTAATTTTGGATACTTTGCTTTTTTTCTTTCGTCGTTGTGCTGCTTTAAATTTTCTAAAAAGTCGAGAGACGCGTCCGTATCTTCATCTCCTTTTGCTATTGGTATGATAGCAATGTCTAGGCAGGATAGTAGCACATTTATATCGTCGCCATACCCACGTCCCGGCATGTCGATGAGCACGACGTCGTATTTCCCTTGCTGTTTTATTGTCGTTATTAATTTTGGCAGTTTTTCGGGAAATGAAAATTCTACTTTGTAGGGAAATTCGTAGTCTTCCCCAAGAGTAGCGATATCCCGATTGCGATGAGCTATTATAGACCCTTGCGTGTCGGCATCTATTACTAATACTTTTAGATTAAATGGTGCCATTGATAATGCGCCGGCTGTAAGTTTGGTGAGCGCTGATTTGCCCTCTCCTCCTTTTTGATTTGCGAATGATAAAATTTTCATTTATATTATATTTTAATAATTTTATGCAAAGATATAAATATTTTTTGATATAACAATATTTTAGTAAATATATATTTTAGTTATTTTATACAAAGGTATAAATATTTTTTGATATAACAATATTTTAGTAAATATATATTTTAATAATTTTATACAAAGATATAAATATTTTTTGATATAATAATATTTTAGTAAAATATTAGTGATTTTTAGGGGATATTTTTATTTTTGAACGTAATTAATATTTTTTTATTATTTAATAGCAAGAGGAGATCCAACCAAAGTTGGAGTTATCTAACCGTTGGTCAGATTTTCAATAGTTTAAAAAAATAAATATTATTTTTTTAATTAAAATTTAATTATTATCTTTGTATTTTCGTTATATTACTTATATTTTTTAATTAAATTTTTAATTAAATATGAAAAAAATTATGATTATACTACTATTAACGTGTTTCAAGATACACGGGATAAAGTGCGTGAATTTGTGCGTGAGCATGAGTTTAGAACGCCGGATGAGTTTATCTCTGCGGCTATAAATTATTTTGAAGTTACGGGCGATGACCCCCGGGAACCAAAAATAACCGCTAAAACAGCGATAAAAAAAAATAATGAACGTTTGAGCCAAGTTATTGCGTTCATTCGAGAATTTGAGCGGCGTCATATGAAACCATTACTCAAAGATGTAGAACAGGCAAATATTGAAATTCGACAAGCGACAGAACATCTGTCAAGCTTGAATCAGTTTATATCAGACCAATTAGGAGTGGTTGGAAAAAATGGCATAATATCAACAACCATTTTTGATGAGATAGACCAATTGCGAAGTTATTTAGAGGAAATCAAAGCTAAAAAGTAAAAGTATATTTTAGTATTTTTGTTGAAATATATTTTGATATTTTAGTATTTTCATTAAAATATATTTTTGTATATATATATGTTTTTTCTTTACCAAAAATTTGTTCTGTAACTAAAAAATAGTTACCTTTGTGGAAAGAATTTTGACAACAAAATGAGTTCACATGAAAAATTATTAGAACGGTTTTTGAAACTTCCCAGAGATTTTACATGGGACGAATTGAAGCGGCTAGTTGGGAGATACGGCTACTACCAAAATAATAAAGGCAAAACTTCAGGGTCGCGCGTTAAGTTTGAAAAAGACGATTCGGATATTTGTCTTGATTTACACAGACCACACCCCAAGAATATTTTGAAACTCTATCAGATATTAGATGTTTTAGAATTTCTAAAAAGAATAGGAATAGTAAAGGATGAATTAAATTAAATGGATAAAGCAGTTATGGATAACGTGTTGAAATATAAAAATTTTATTGCCACAGTCAGGTATAGTGGAGAAGACGAAGCATTTATCGGAAGGATAGAAGGTATCAATTCAGTTGTTTCGTTTGAAGGGCAAAGTGTTGAAGAATTGACATCGTCATTTAAGGATGCTGTAGAAAGTTACTTAGATTTCTGCCGCCGAAAAGGAATTTCCGAAATGCAAAAATCTTATACAGGAGTGTTTAATGTCAGAATTGATGCGGATCTGCACCGCCGGGCGGCTATTATGGCAAAAACGCACGGCACTACGCTTAACGCTTTCGTAAAAAAGGCTATCGAGCAAAATCTTCAATACGCTTGAATATTTTTATTTTAATTTAAGATTTTTATATTTATAAAATGTCGTTTGACATATATGTAAGGCTTTGCATATAGCATCAACGGTTGTAGCGTTTAGCTTATATTTGTCTCTATTTTCCCACATTTCTTGCGCTTTTAGGGCTTTTAATTTATTTTTTTCCGACAATCCTTTTGGACGACCACCATGCCTGCCATGAGCAGCTGCAACTGCTAATCCTTCCTTTGTTCTTTGTGATATTAATTTTACATCGAATTGAGCGAGGGACATCATTATATTGCGTATAAATTCACCGTGGGGAGAATCGTCGGTGGTGGAGAAATAAGGCTCTTTAATAGAGATAATGCCTGCTTTTTTTGAGGCTAATTTTTCTATTATTGAAAGATAATCTCGTAAGTTGCGCGCGAATCGTGAGAATTCATCAACGACTACAATATCACCTTCCTTTAAGTCTGCTAATAGACGAGTAAGTTCAGTTCTATTTTTTTGTGTTCGACCGGAGCGTTTTTCTTTATAAATATTTTCGGCTTTAACGCCGAAGTTTTTTAACGCAACGATTTGTCGAGTTAAGGATTGTTTATCGAGACTTACTCGTGCATACCCTCTCATTATCCCTTTTTTTCTTTCGTCGTTTTTGTTGTTTTGTTCGGTTTTTTTCTTCATTATTGCTTTCGTCGGTGTCGGTGATTAAAAAGAGCATGTCAATATTTTCATCATTGGCAATTTTTTTGATGTCTGTAAAAGAACAATCTTTCAATTGCGAATAAATCATTTCTTTGATTATAGACGTTGGTAGTGCTTGCGTTTGGCTTAAATATTGGGCGCAATTGAGTATTGCTGTAATTTTATCTTCAATCATTTTTTTATATTTAAGGACAAAAATAAGAATTATTTATGATTTAAAAAAACAAATTAAAAAAACGGTGGATATAGCATATCAAAAAAGAACAGCCAAAACATACCGGATATGGGAAAACACCTATCAAACATTATGTACGATGTCTGTTTTATTGAAGACACAAACTTGCGTACACGTATAGCAGAACAATTAAAAAATTTAGCCTTATGAAAACAAAAAAGTACACAGAGATTGACATTGAGAAAAAAATTTCCCCGGTATTAAAACGACATGCTTGGTGGCTATCCGTCTTAATTATAGCCATTATTGGATACGCTACCATCAATAGTGTAACGTCTGGGATGCGGAACGTCGAAGACGATATAAACAAAAGAGAACTCGGGGGAAATTTATTGAGACTATTTAATTATTTGCCCAACGAGGATAGCGTAAGTGCCGAAGACGTCTTTTTATCCAATGCTGAAGCGTTGGTTACTTTCAATCAAACAATGCTACCCATGTTACTAGCGAATAAACAGCAACAAGTAGGAATAAAAGAATTATACCCATTTTTAAAAATAATTCCAATTACAATCATTGATAGCCTGCAAGATTTTACCGATGAAAACGAAGCAATGTTATATTACAGGTATTTCGATTATACGACGCTGTCAAAGGCTGACAGTTTAACCATGTTTCCCAAATTCCATAAATGCATAGACGAAAATAATATTTTACAATTTAGAAATTTTCAAATATTTTCTTATTTTTGTGACACCGGAGAGCTTCCTTACAAAAAGCAAGTTTTAAATTATCGTTACAGAAAAATAAATGGTAAATTTTTATGCGAAAAATATTTATTTAGAGAATTTAACTGACAAATTTTTTCCTTTTCCATAAGTCATAAATTTTAATTTTTGTCATAGTGATACCGGCACGCAATAACGTACACTTTATTATTTAACAATGTGTACACGATTCTATGTTCTGCATTAATACGCCGAGACCAATATCTATTAAGTACGTATTTCAGTTTTTCCGGTTTGCCGATGCCGGCAAAAGGATTAGCTGATATAGCCTCCAAAAGAATAGATATGCGTTTTTGAATTTGGATATTTCCAGATTTTTTCCAAAATTCAATATCTTCCAAAGCCGTTGGCATTAATACTATTTCCATATCGCATCAACATCAGTAACTATAATTCCCTCATTTTCCATGTTCCGTACTGTTTCCATGCCTCGCAATAAATGGTCGGCGTTGGCTGGGGTTTTTAGCAAATAAGCAGTTTCTTCCAAACTGCTGTATTCACTCATTGGAAGAACTATTACATCTTCCCCTTTCGGGCGTGTTACTACAATGTTGACTTTGTCATTCGAGGATTTGTTGAGCCATTTTCCCATATTCCGGGTAAATTCTCGTGTGCCTAATATTATGTTATTACTATTCATAATTGATAAAATTTGATAAAATAAAATAAATGTCATGCAAATGTATGACAATTTATTTTAATAACCAAATATTTTTTACATTTCATTTTTTCATGCGAAAAATATTTATTTAGAAATTTAAATTAACGAAAATTATATACCTTTGTAAAAAATAATGAGATGACAATGCAGCAACAACAAATTGAAGAAACTATTAAAGAATATACAGCCCTTAATCTTAGTAATGTTATTGATTATAATAAATATAAATTATATTCAATTGTTACCAATTCAACGGCGCTTGAAGGTTCTACTCTTACAGAGGTAGATACTCAGTTATTACTTGATGAAGGAATAACAGCAAAAGGAAAGCCGATTGAACATCATTTAATGGTCAAAGACAATTATGAGGCGATAAAAGTTGTTTTGCAATTGGCTGATAAGAAAACATTGATAACGCCGGAAGTTTTACAAAGCATCAATGCTTGTAATATGAAAAATACCGGACAAATTGTTAGTTCTGCATTAGGTACTGTTGATGGAACGAAAGGTGAATTTAGAAAAGTACAAGCATATTCGGAAGCACTCGGGTATTATCTTGCACCATCTAAAATACCGGAAGCGGTCAATGCATTTTGCTCTGATGTGCAAAAACAAATGAATACGAAACTTTCTACAATAGATGCTTTGCGACTTAGTTTTACTGCGCAGGCACAATTAATAATTATCCATCCCTGGCAAGATGGTAATAAACGAACATCCCGCATTTTATCTAATTATATACAACAAAATTTTAAGTTGCCGTTGGGTAAAATAGAAAAAGCAGATGGGGAAGAGTATCTCAAAAAATTAAGGATTTTTAAAGATACTGGAGACATAGAACCATTTAATAAATTCATGTCTGCGAAATATATTGACATGCTCAAAAAGGAAATTAAAGAATACAAAAAAGGGTTAAATTGGGATATGCCGAAAGCAAAGAAAAAAAGGAAAGGATTAGGCTTATCTTTGTAAAAATAAATAAAAAAGAGTCATTATGGAACAAAAACATACCGTAAAAGAAATACAGGACTGTACTGTAGCAGAAGAATGCCTTATAATGACTATAGGTTGGTGTAATAACATCCGTAATCATTCCTCATCTGAACAAGATGTTGAATTGGTAGATTTTTACATAACAGGGCTACATCGCTTGTTGGATAGCATCCGTATCGGCAGCAGCTATGTACAGGAAGTATTGGATAAATATCCGCCACTTATTAAAAATAATAAATTAGATATGAATTTTATCAAAAACGAGTATCATAAACTCCGCCCATTTGTCCAAAATACCATATTTAATAAAATGGGGCAACCTATACGTAAATATAATAATATGGATTTTATCCATACACAAACAGCGCCTGTAATTCTTGCACCGGTAGCCGTATAGTATATGAACATAAATACATCACTCCGACAATACGGTCTAAACGTAAGTTGGGAAATTACTATTTGCTCAACGTTACGGACGCATCGCCTACTTTTCCTCCCAATGGCGGATTGCGTTTGCGAATGGTTACCGTA
>JAISYF010000019.1 GCA_031270065.1 Prevotellaceae bacterium
GGTACTTTCCATGGCCACTTTTTTCACTTTTTCCGACTCCAAATACGAACTCAGTTCGCGTATCGAAACCGTCGCAGTCGAAAATTCTTTCACTGAGGAATAACTTTTCCCATCGTAAACCGCACAAAATATACTGTCTTTGTGCACGTCTAAACCTGAAGTCTTCATATTTGACAGTTTTAAAATTATTCTTCAAATATACGAAAAATCGGGTTTGGATGTTTTTTGACAGTCCGATTACGCTTGATAATCCCGAAAATTTTTATAAGTTTGTGTGTAATTGAAAATTTTATGCTACCTTTGCACAAAATTTTTAAAATTATTCACCTTCTTATAAAATTGAAAAACAATGAATAAAACTGCTTTATTTTCGCTGATTTTTGTATCGGCATTTGCACTTTTTTCGTGCAGTAAAAAAACTTCTTTGGAAAGTTCCATTCCAAGCGATGCGATGATGATTTCGCATTATGACGTTAAAAAAATGGTTCAAAAAGCCGATTTTAATCTATTTGAAAATACAAATATTGTTGCTTTTTTAGACATATTCAAAAGCCACCTTTTGCCTGAACAGCAGGAACTTTTGACCGATTTTACAAAAAATCCCAATTCTACGGGAATTGATTTTTTAAGCGATTTTTACTTCTTTTCAAGGCAAAACTCCGCTGTATTTGTGTTCCCCGTAAATGACGCTAAAAAACTGTATAACAGCATTTTAGCCATCGACAAAGGACAAAAAAACAACATTAAACAGTCGTCAAATGAATACAGCCTCGAACTTCCTTTTTTCGGTTCGTTGGCATGGAACAAATCGAAACTTATTGTGCTGATTGACAATCGCTTATCTGCTGTTTTGGCAAAAGATTTTTTGCACTTGAAAAAGGAGGAAAGTTTTGAAGTTGCAGACAATTACAAGCTATTTGTTGATGCGAAAAGTGATATTACAACCTGCTATTTGTTGAAAAATTTTAGCGGGATATTTGAAAATTTGCCTATGCAAAACATTGAATATCAAAGTATTATAGAAAGTTTTGAGCAAATTCTTGCAAAACTTGACATGTCGGTAATTTCGTTTGTTTCGTTTGAAAAAGGCTTGGCGAATGTGTGCTGCAAGACCGTTTTTGCAACGCCCGAAAGCGAGCAATTTTACCATCATTTGAGCAGTTTCAACAGAAAAATTGAGGGTAATTTGCTCAAATTTATTCCCGAAAATCCAATTTTGTGTATCGCTGCAAATTGTGACGGCGAGACTCTGCTTGCCGACTACGACAAACTCGGTTTCACGCCAATTTTTGAAACATTAAACAAAGAGTATAACATTGATTATCAAGAACTTATCTCTGCTTTTTGCGGCGACATGGTGCTGTCGCTCAACTCTATGAACTATCAAACAACAACAGATTTTGAGCAGGATTCTTGGGGTGTGGCGCAGGTTAAGCCCAATCCTGCAATTTCATTTTATGCAGAGGTAAAAAACAGCGAGAGTTTCAAAAAATTGCTTGAAAAATATATTTCAAAATATTTGCCAAATGCAAAAAAAAATAAAGAAAATTCTTATTCTATTGAAAAAAATATAGTTTTTGGACTGAATGACAATATTTTTTATATTACGGCAAATAATTCTGGCAAGTCAAACTTTTTTGCCTCGAATATTGATAACCCGTTGATTGACAAGATAAAAGGACAACAAATGTATTTTGGCGGCGACTTGCGGACTTTAAAAAACGAGTACATTGCTGCTAACGGTGGCGAATTTGCCAATAAATTGATGGTTGATGCGCTTTCGCTTGTGAAAACTTTTGGTACAGAATATATTGATAATCAGACATTTGAGGTTAATGTAAATTTCACCGACAAAACAAAAAACTCGCTCGCTTTGATTTGCGTTTTGCTGGAAGAATTGATAAACGAATATCTGAATTGATGAACGTAATAAAATTGCAAAAAATATTGCCGGAAATTTTTGCGGAAAGCCCCTTGCAGTCAGGTGTTTGGCAAAAAAAGTTAGAGTTTGAAAAAGGAAAATTCTACCTTATTGAGGCTGCGTCTGGCAAAGGCAAAAGTTCGCTTTTCAGTTTTTTATACGGCTACCGCAACGATTTTCTCGGAGAAACAGTATTTGATAATCAGAACATTAACTCATTTTCAGCGAAAGATTGGAATGAAATCCGCAGAAAAAACATTAGCCTGCTTTTTCAAGATTTGCGGCTTTTTCCCGAATTGACTGCGTTAGAAAATATTGAGTTGAAAAATCGTTTGACAAACTATAAAACTCGCGCAGAAATTTTGCAAATGATTGAATATCTGCAAGTTGCAGATAAAACCAATGAAAAATGCGAAAAACTTTCTTGGGGGCAGCAGCAGCGTGTTGCTATTGTACGTGCGCTGTGCCAACCCTTTGATTTTCTGCTGCTTGACGAGCCTGTGAGCCATATTGATGACCTTATGGCGGTGCTTGCAGCGGATTTGATAAAAAAAGAGGCGAAAAATCAGGGTGCAGCGGTTATTGTGTCGTCTATTGGTAAAAATTTGCCGTTAAATTATGAAAAAAAATTAGATTTATAAAGAAATGTACAAACTTTTACGACAAAATATAAGCAAGGCGCAACTTTTGGGATTTGCTTTTGCAAACCTTATCGGTTTGACTGTGGTATTGCTTGCGCTGCAAATATTTTTCGACATCAATCCGTTTTTTACGCAAAAAGATGCAGTTTTTAAACGCGATTTTTTTGTAATCACAAAGCAAATCAACGCGCTTGATATGTTCAAAAACGGCTCGGCTGGCTTTTCTGAAAACGAAATTGATGAACTAAAAAATGCGCGTTTTGTTAAAGCGGTCGGCGAATTTACCGCCTCGCAATTTGAAGTCTATGGACAGGTAAATGCCTCAAACACAACGTTTTCTACCGATTTATTTTTTGAGTCCGTACCCGACAATTTTATTGACGTGCAGAGCGGCAAATGGCATTTTTCTCCTGACAAAAATTTTGTGCCGATAATTCTGCCAAAAACTTACCTCAATCTTTACAATTTCGGGTTCGCAAAATCGCGTTCAATGCCCAAAATTTCGCAGAGCGTAGCGGGTTTAGCCTCGTTGGACTTGGTGATGATTGGCAACGGCAAAAGGCAAATTTTTACAGGAAAAATTGTTGGTTTTTCAAACAGAATCAACACAATTCTTGCCCCGCAAGACTTTATTTTGTGGGCGAATCGCCAATTTGCGCCAAGCAAAAAAAACGAGCCTGCGCGGTTGATTTTGGAAATCAACAACATTGCCGATTCAAGCATCGCGACCTTTTTTTCTGAGCGCGGTTACGAAGTGGAGGGCGAAAATGCGGCAGTCGGCAAGATGTCGTTTTTTCTGAAACTAATTATTGGAATAGCCCTTGCAATCGGTTTTTTCATTTGCCTGCTCTCGTTTGTGATACTGATGTTGAGTATTTTTCTGCTGCTGCAAAAAAACAGACAAAAATTGCAAAATCTGCGCCTTATCGGCTACTCAAAAAACGCGATTGCCAACTTCTATATCTTGCTTGCAAGCGGCATCAACCTTGTGGTTTATCTGCTTTCTCTCACGCTTGCGTTGCTAATCCGTCCGCTTTATTGCAGCGCGATTTTGGAGGTTTTCTCCGATTTTTCCCCTGCCTCAATCTTACCGACCTGCGCAATCGGTTTCGGTGTTTTTCTACTAATTTCAATGCTTAATATATTGATAATCAGAAGAAAAATAGATTAAAAATAGTTGATAACAAATTTTCAACAATGTGAAATAATTTTGTATCTTTGCAAAAAAATATTTTTAGAGAAAAACGCTCATTATGATTACGGAACGCGACATAGAAAATTTACTTGAACAGCAGTTAATTAAGCAGGGGTGGGTTATTTCAGCGAATAGTCCTGATAAAAACGTGTATCATCAAAAGCCGAAAACGCAGGAAGATATACAAAAGTTGAAAGGGCTTGAACCTGATTTTTGTTTGTACCTTGACAAAAATTCCATATCTACAGAAATTATTATAGAAACCAAAAAGCCCAATATGAATTTGACAAAAACCAAAGAACAAGCGTTGAATTACGCGCAAATTTTGGGTGCAAAAATCATAATTTTGTTTGACGGAATACAGACAAAAAACTATTGGGTTGAAAATCAAATAGAACTTTCGGACAATGGAATGGAAGTTACAGTCATTCAAAACGCCGACTTTTACCGCAAATTTATTCTTGCAAATTCAAATAATTATGTATCCGATGTAATTGCAATTAATTCAAAAGATGAGTTGATAAATGTGTTTTCGTTTGCTAATCAAAAACTTCGCAAAGCGGGAATTACAAAGGGAATGGAACGTTTTTTTGAATTTTCTAACTTGCTGTTTCTGAAACTTATTTCAGAAGAAAACGAGATTGTTGCCGACAACATTCCGCAATATGTGAAATGGGAAACTTATAAAAACAAATCGGGTGAAGAACTTTTGCGCTACATTAACGATACGGTTATTCCAATATTGGAAAATATTTTTAACCACAACGGCGAAAAAACGCTTTTTACTAAACTGATTATCAAAGACACAATCGCGTTAAAACAGATTGTTGAAAAACTTGATGGCTTGAATTTGAGCGGAATAAAAACCGACATTAAAGGAGATGCTTTTGAATATTTTATTCAACAATACAACTCTTCAAACAACGATTTAGGCGAATATTTTACGCCAAGACATATTGTAAATTTTTTGGTAAAATTAGCCAATCCTAAATATGGCGAAAAAATTTACGACCCTTTTTGCGGTACAGGAGGAATGCTGATTTCGGCGTTTAATCATATCAAAGACAGTTTATTGCAGCAGGGCTATTTGACCGAAAATGTGCTGAAAGATATTAAAGAAAATACTGTTTATGGCAGTGAAATTTCGTCAAATGCGCGAATTGCCAAAATGAATATGATTTTGACGGGCTACGGACATAGTAATATCAGTCAGCAGGATACGTTATTAAATCCTGTAAATAAGCAATTTGATATTGTAATTACAAATATTCCGTTTAATTTAGAAGGTACAGCAAAAAATCTCTATTCGCTTTTGAGCGACAACGGCAATTCGCAATCTATTCAGCACATTATCAACTCGTTAAACGATAAACCGACTGCACGCGCATTTGTAATCGTTCCTGAATCGGTTTTAAATAATAATGAATTGAAAAACTTGCGTAAATATCTTATTGACAATAATTTATTACAACAAATCATTTCTTTGCCATCAGGCGTGTTTCTGCCTTACACAGAAGCAAAAGCGTCTGTGCTTGTTTTACAGGGATTTAACAATGCGCCTGTTGAAAAAATAAAATACACAATTATTAAAAATGATGGTTTTACTCTTACCCGAAGAAGACGCAGAATAGCAGAACAGGTAAATGATTTGGAAAAATATTTATTTGACAATTCGTTTGATACCAAAGAATTATCTGTAAAAGAAATTTTGAAAGACAAAAATTATTCTTTTATTTGGTTTAAATATTTTACAGAAGTTTCGGAAAATTATATTTCGTTAAAAGAAATTTTAAAAGAGGAAAGCATAAAAAATCGCGAATTGCATGAAACGGCAACAGTTACAAAACACGAATTTTGGGGAATTATCAGCGGAGAGCAATATTGGGGCGACTCGTTTATGTCGGTTACCTCCGCCTCAAATGAGGAATATAAAGTAGTGAATTACAAGTCGTTAGTCTATTCTACCGCAAGAGCGAATGTCGGCTCAATAGGCATTAACCTTACAGACAGAAAATTTGCGGTAAGCGTTGCCTGCACAACTTGCAAAGTGGCTAATGAAAACTTTTTGCCCGAATATGTTTTTCTCTGCCTGCGCAGCAAGCGGGGAATACAAAGCATTAAAGAACGTTCTTTTGGCTCTGTTCGGCAAACGTTGCGCTTTGAGGATTTATGCACAATTTCAATACCAAGTATTTCTATTGAAAAACAGCAAAAAATAGTTGATGAGGCAATAGAAAATGAAAATAACTATCAAAAATACAAAGAAATAAGAGATAATTTTGATGCTGATAAAAAAGCAAATTTAATGTTTTGAAAAATTTATTAACATTCGGTAAATAATCTTTCTTATGCCAAAATATTACTTCATATCGGACATACACCTCGGCACTGATGCAGTGCCGAACAAGAGGGCGCACGAGAGAAAATTTGTCGAGTGGCTTGAAATGGCGCAAAAAGATGCGGCAGAGATTTTTCTTGTAGGTGATATTTTTGACTTCTGGTTTGAGTACAAAAATGCTGTACCAAAGGGTTTTAACCGCGTTTTCGGTAAACTTTGCGAGATAACCGACAAAGGTATTCCTGTACATTTTTTTATAGGCAACCACGACCTTTGGACTTTCGGTTATTTGGAACAGGAAACAGGCTTAACCGTTCATTATCAGCCGCTTACTACCACGCTCAACGGCAAAAAAATTTTCATTGCGCACGGCGATGGACTCAATGACGGCGACAAAACATTTTCGCTGCTCAGGGCGATTTTTCATAACAGATTTTTGCAGCGTTGTTTCTCTGCAATCCACCCGTCGACAGGGCTGCTGCTTGGACAAAAATGGAGCAACAGCAACCGCAAAAAGCACGATGCAAAACACGAGGAGTTTAAAGGAGAAAACAGCGAACCGCTTCTGCTTTTTGCAAAAAAAATGTGCAAAGAACAAGACATCAACTACTTTATTTTTGGACATCGTCATATTCTGCTCAATTTTCAAACCTCAAAAGAGTCGCAGGTAGTAATTTTGGGCGATTTTATTACAGAATTTTCCTACGCAGTGCTTGACGAAAACGGATTAAGGTTAAAGCATTTTTAGTCTTTTATTATTTGCAAATTTCATTGTGGTCTTTCGTTTTTTCGGGATTATAATTCAGACTTTCCTCTTTTGGAATAAGGATTGTAAATTTTACCGATTTTTTATTTTCCAAAAATCTATCGCGCAGCCAAAGGTTTGCGCTTTTTAGTTGTAAATAGTTGATTTTGTGTTGTTTAGCAAATTCTGCTAAATCCAAAATTTCATAATCAACCTCAATTTTTTTGTATTTCACAGGCGGATAAAGTTGCTCTGGCGTGAGGTAAAATCCGTATTTTTGCGGGTCAGAAAAAATAATTTTCGCTGCGAGAATACGGAAAAAATAGCGCGAAGTTTCGGTATTTAGCCAGAGGTCAAGAGCCGATTTTTCGCCCTGTTTCTCCAATTCTTTGGAAATACGGTTTTTGCCTGCGTTGTAGGCGGCGGCAACCGAAGTCCAATTGCCGAAAGAGGCGTACAAATCTTTGATAAAACGGCAAGCGGCGATAGTTGATTTTTCGATATTCAACCGCTCGTCGATGTTGGCATTTACCGTAAGCCCGTACTCTTTTGCCGAACTTTCCATAAATTGCCATAAGCCTGTTGCACCGGCAGGCGACTGCGATGCGGGGTTAAGATTGCTCTCAATCAAGGCGAGATATTTGAAGTCGGAGTGAATTTTTTCCTGCTTTAAAATCGGCTCAATTTCGGGAAAATATCTATTAGCGCGTTTGAGGTTGAGAATAGTTGATGCGTGCAGGTATTGCATATTTACTAACTCTCTATCAAGCCTTTCGCGCAGGTCGTTGCGGGACAAATCATACTCTACGCCTGCAAATTCCACCTTTTGAGGAACATAGGGAGCAGTGATTTTTATTTCTGCAAAATTATTATCAACGCTGTCATTATCAGCATTTTGCGCAAGGCAAGAATTGCAAATTATTCCCAAAAATATTATTAAAATAAATTTTTTATTCATTATTTTTTTTCTAAAAAAAGCCCCTTTTTAAGAGGCTTTTGGATTTATTTTTTGTATTGTTTTGCGCCAGACGGCGTTTTATAAGTTTTAATGTAACTTGTGCGCTGACGACCGCCTTTTGTCCATTTCGACTTGTATTCAGGCAGACAGACACAAGGTTCTTTATTGCCCAAGTCAAACAAGAATGTAAATTTCACTCCTACCAAAAGCGGATTAATTGAATGCGGTATATTCGGATTATCGTTTTCAAATGCCTGATATGAAGTTAGAATTGGATTTAAGCGCACAAACATTGGGTTGCTTTCATTGCCACCCGGTTGAATACCCGTAAAGTTGCCGTCTGTATTTTGCATTGAAATATTGCCGGGCAAATTTACACTCATAATGCCGTAGTCTGCAAAAAGCGCAATGCGGTAGTGCCAACGAGTTTTTTTGTTGGGAAAGAAAGTTTTGCCAATTTCGGCAGAGGCTGCAATATTATAACCCCAACGAAAATCCACTTTTAAATCTTTTGTAGAAAGATGGTCGCCGAGAGAGTGGTTGTACATACCGCTAAACCAGTCGTGTAACTGCGGATAAATAGCTGAGGTAGAATAATCTGGCGCATTAGTAAAGCCATTTACAAACATATTTAAACCAAATTTTCCGCCAACAAGAAAATAAAAACCGTTATCAAATTTTGCGCCCATAAGCAACGGAATATTAATATAACCAGCATTATAAACGTCTTTATTTCCGTGAAAATCATATTTCATTATAAAAGGGTCGCCTTCTTCATTTACCATATGGACGCCATTCGTATTTATCACAGGTTGCCCAACAAAAGGGTAACCTCCCAAACTAATATCTTTGTACCAATTAGGATTATCGTGTAAAGGAACTTCCAGTCCTGTGCCATCGTCAATGATTGAACCTACATATATCGCAAAATCTTCATATTTTGATGTAGAACGTTTAAAATCGAACTCTACGCCTGTTGTAATAACAAAACGCTTGTGATTATATTCAAAACCTAAGCCGAGCAAGCCGCCGATGCCGCCTTTCGCCTGTATATACGGAACTTCTTTATGCAAAATGCTTGCATAACCGCCTGCGCCCCAAAAACTCAGGTAATATTTATTTTGATAAACCTGGCTTTGCGCTGTTAAGGTGTTGATAATTAGCAATGTAAGAATTGCAATTTTGATTAAGTTTTTACCCTTGCTCATAGTATTAAAAGTGCTTTTTTACAATAATTTTTTTCAATTTATATTTTGGTTTTTATACCATTTTTTTATAATGAGAAATGAACGACAAAAGTAAGAAATTTCATTGATTAAAACAACAAATTTTGCGTAATTAAACAAATTTTTGTTTAATTATAAATTATTAACTAAATTAAAATTAATTTTCTTACCTTAAAACAATCTTTTAAACGCAATTTTTGAAATTTTATTGTGTTTTTTAGCAAAAAAAATATTACTTTTGCGCGATAAAAAAAAGTCGTAAGTATTTTTAGGCAAAACGGCTTTCAACTAATGACTTATGACTAATTTATGACTAATTTATGAACTACTATACTTACATATTTTCAGGCACATTTGGCGGTTTCGACAAAGAGGAGAGTGAAATTCTTGCTGCCTGGCAAAAGAAAACGGAGGAGGAAAAACGTGCTCAATTCGCCGATTCCGACACGTTGGAAGTCGTTATAGGCTGGTACTTGGAAACAAATAATTATGACGAGGCTGCAAAATGGCTCGAAGTTGCAAAAGAACGTTTCCCTAATTCAGAGGACTTTATGTTTTTGGAAATTTTGCATGCAAAACATCTAAATTCTGACGAGGCGGTAAAATTGTGCAACAAATTTTATAATTTTAACCACGAATACGATATTCTTTTGCTTAAATCGACAATTCTTTTTATACAAAGGAAATTTGAGGAGGCGCACGAATCTTTTTTAATATTTATTAAATCTTTTCTTGGCGATAATGAGGTTATTGCAGAAATGTATCTGAATATGTCGGTTTATTTGGCGTGTTTGGACTATTCTGACGAAAATGGCGAAATTGACTCAGAAACCGATTTAAAGCAGGAAATTTATTTAAAAAAATATCTTGACGCTGGGCTTGAAAGTAAAAATTCGATGGGAAATTTGCTGTTTTTTGCCGAGCGGTTTTCGCTCTATAACTACGATGCAGAGGCAAAAAGAGTAATAAACCGCGCTATTGATATTGATGCATATAATAAAGATGCGTGGCGTGAACTTGCCGAATTGTGTTATGACCTCGGCGAATATGCAGAGGCGGCAGACGCTTACAAATACCTGATTGCGATTAATGACGATGACAAACAGTTGTATTTTAAATGTGGAATTTGTTACCAAAAAACAGGCAAATGCGACTTGGCGATAGAAAATTTTTTGTTGCAGGCGCAAAAGTATCCAGAAGAGTTAAAAAATGTAAATTTTAATGCCTCTTTAATGATGGGAATCGGCTCAAATTATCTGCAAATGAATTTAATTGAGGAGGCAAAATCATATTTTTTGGAAGTTTTAAAGATAAAACCGAAACATTTTCAAGCGTTTGTTTATCTTGGGCAGTGTTTTTATTTGCTTGATGACAACAATACCGCGCTTGTTTTTATTCAGAAAGCGTTGGACTTGGATACTGATTTGGATAATTTCGAGTACGAAAATCTTTATGCCATAATCGCGCATATTTTTGTAGATTTGTATTATCAAGGCGAAAAAAACGCGAACAAAGATCATTTGTTCAGCGCGCTTACTGCTTACAAAAAATCGCTGATGTATCAAAATATGGTGCACAGAAACGACCCTTTTAATCCTGAAAAAAACGATTCTGCAAATTCTTCAATTCTTACACAGATTGGCAAAATTTATTTTGTACTTGACGACTATGTTCATGCCTTGATTTACCTGCAACTTGCGTTCCGTTTCGACGAAACAACGCCGCAGTTAAACGCCTTTCTTACAGTGGTTTATCTCTATCTCGGAATGAGAGATGACGCAACTGTACATTATTACTTAATTCCAGAAGAGGAATACGAAAAATATCAGTATGACAAAACTTTTCCAATTATGGATACAATAAATAAAGGGGAAAAAATTTAAGACCTTGTCTGCATTGGATTGCGGTAATAAATTCTGCCGTCTTCAAATTCTCTGATTGCTCTGAGCGTTGCTTTGGGCATTTTTTCGTAAAAACGTGAAACTTCAATCTGCTCCCGATTTTCGTGAATTTCTTCTAAACTATCGGAAATAGATGAAAAATCCGATAATTTTCTATCTAATTCGTGTTTAATATCGCTGCTAATCTGATTTGCTCTTTTTGATATAATCACAACGGTTTCATAAACATTGCCAACTGGCGCGGCAAGTGCCGTAATATCTCTCGTAACGGTTGAGAGCGGTGTTGCTGTTCTTTTTTGCATAATATATTTTCTAATTTTTAATTTTCGTTTTTTTTTTCCAAACGCTTACGCATTGGGCTGCTTATATGATTTTCTTTCAGAAAACAGTTGAATTTTTCAACTTTCAGTTTTTAATCTTTTTGTTTTGGTTTCGACTATGCTCAATCACCCGTACTATCAATGTTCTACGCGGTTAGTGTTTATCGAACTGTCGAAATGACATTAACTTTTATCTATTTAACGTTCTTTTTTGCCTCTTTTACCATTCGCGCAGCCTCGCCGCTGTGCTTTGAGGTTGGAAATTCGGTTGAATATTTGTAATATTCGTCAATCACTTCCGAAAAACGCTCTCTTTTTTTCTCGTGCGCCGAAAGAGCCGCCTCGCGGTATTTTGCCTGCAAAATCAAAAATGACAGACTTTCGCGGTGCTTTGTATTGGGGTATTCTTTCAACACATTTTCCGCTTCAATTACTGCTGCGTGGTAATTATTTCCAAGATATGTTCCAAGATTTAGATACATACGCGCATTCAAAAAGCCTTTGTAAGCAAGTTTATCCTGCAAAATGGTAATCAAACTGTCGGCTTTTGCCGCAGACTCACTTTCGGGGTAAATTTGCGTATATTCGGTCAAAGCCGCTATTGCCTCATAGGTTGAGTGTTGGTCAAGCCGCGCATCAGAGGAGTCCAAAAAGTAGCAGTAGCCAATCATATACTTGCATTCGCGAGCATATTCGCCTCGCGGATACGATTTTACATACGACTTATACCATTCGCTTGCCGAATAATAATCTTTTTGCCCAATATACGACTCCGCCAAAAGATACCAAACCTCTTCGCCCTGACGTGTATTTTTGTAAGTTTGCGAAATATCATAAAGCAAAGTTGCGCTTTTTACATACTTTTTTTCAAGAAAAAAGTCCTTTGCAGCAGCAAATTTTTCCTCAGCGTTTGTGCTTTTTAGCAGTTTTTGATAACTTCCGCACGAGGTAAGTATAAGAAAACCAACGATATAGAATAAAAATTTTTTCATATTTTATTAAAACGCAAAGGTAGTGAAAATATTGTGAATTACAAATTATAAATTCTGAATTATTTTAATATAATTTTTTTGTAATTTTGCAGTCAAAAAAAAAAGTAAAAAATGAAAGTATATAAATTCGGCGGAGCGTCTGTAAAATCGGCGCAGGGCGTAAAAAATCTTAAAGAAATTATCGGCAAAGAGACTGATAATCTGGTAGTTGTGGTGTCGGCAATGGGCAAAGTTACCAATATGCTGGAGGCTGTAACAGGCAGTTATTTTAACAAAAAACCCGATTTGACGCAAAATTTGCAAACAGTTAAAAATTTTCATTATAATATTGTAACTGAACTTTATGTCGAAAAAGCGGAAATTGAGCAGCGTTTGGGCGAAATTTTTGCAAAATTAGAGGAAATTATTGTGCAAAAACCATCGCTGAGTTATGATTTTGAATACGATAGAATTGTATCTTTCGGCGAAATTCTTTCTACAACAATCGTTTCTGATTATCTGAATTTGCAGGATTGTAAAAATATTTTTGTAGATGTGCGAACTTGTTTGAAATCTGACGACAACTACCGCGAAGGCAATATTGAGTTCGCGCTTTCCGAGCAATTTGTGCGCGAAACAATGAATTTTAGCGGCACAAATTTATATATTACGCAGGGTTTTATTGCGGGAACGATTACAAATCAGACAACAACTTTGGGACGCGAAGGCTCGGATTATACGGCTACACTTTTGGCGAGTATGCTTGATGCCGAAAATGTTACGATTTGGAAAGACGTGCCCGGCGTAATGAATGCCGACCCGAATGCCAACTCAAAACTCTACTCTGACGTAAAAGTTATTCCGCGTCTTTCGTACAAAGAGGCGATTGAACTTTCGTATTGCGGAGCAAGCATAATCCACCCGAAAACCGTTAAACCGCTGAAAAACAAAAAGATACCGCTCTTTGTGCGCTCGTTTGCAGAGCCTGACAAAGTGGGGTCGGTTATCAACGATTTTGCGGAAAAAGTTGATATGCCGCCGATTTATATTAATAAAGCAAATCAGGTTTTGTTCACTCTTACCCCGCGCGATTTTTCGTTTATCGCAGAAGAAAAATTAAGTTCAATATTCTCATTATTAGCATCTTACAAAGTAAAAGTAAGCCTTATTCAAACATCGGCAATCAGTTTTTCGCTCTGCATCGACTACAATCAGGCGACTTTTAATAAAATGATTTCTGAATTTCAAGACGACTACGAAGTTTTGTACAATACCGATGTAGAACTTATAACAATCCGCCACTACACGCAGAAAGAGGTTGATAAAATTTTTAATGAAAGAATTGTTTTTGTGGAACAAAGGAGCAGATTGACAGTGCGGTTTGTAGTGCCTGCGGCGTGATTTTTTTGTTCTTTTTTGCCAATGAAAAATAATTAATTTGAGGATTTGAAAATTTGAAAATTTGAAAATTTGAAAATACAATTTTAAAAAAATGTTAATTATTAATTATATTTCGTATTTTGCATTTTCAAATCTTCAAATTATCAAATTTTCAAATCTTCTTTGCCACAGGGACACCCAAGTGTCAAAATTAGATGAAAAATCTCGTTTCTCCAAGCACGTGCAAATGAAAAAAGTTTTTTTACAGAGGAAAGTCAGAAAAATTTATCCCACTCGTGAGAATTTGCAATCTGTGCGCAAAAAAAAAAAATACACGCCGCAGCAAAAAATGTCTGCGGTGTGTATTTTGTTGCACACCTACGGCGTGCAGCGTGGGGGGAATTGGCATTTTCTACCGATATTAAATGCCTACGGCATAAATTTTGGCGTTTATCTCCTGACTTTGACAATGCGACACCCAAGTGTCAAAGTCAGGGGTTTTGACTACGGTTTTGGTTTCGACTACGCTCAACCAGCCGTACTATCAATGTTCTATGCGCCTGACTTTGACACTTGGGTATCCCTGTGGCGAAGTCAGGAGTTAGGTATATAAAAAATTCACGAATAAACACGGTTTTTATTCGTGTTTATTCGTGAATTTCGTAAATGAAAATTTATTTTTTTCTTAAAAAAACGATTACTTTATTATCTGTTTTCCTGCACCCATTTTATTGCATAAGCAATAATATTGGCAAAAAAATACGAGTTATACACATCTGTATGAGGATTAGAAGCATAATAGTAACCTGCTTTAGCACGAGGAACACCATTTGAAGTTATTGCACAGGGGTAGATTGTATGCGCGGTGCTGTTGTGGTCACCAATTCCGAAACCGCCGTCTCCTATATATACAAAGTTGGCGTTTTTCTTCCACATTATCGTATTGGTGCTTAAAGCCTCAAAACCGTGGGATTCTAAGTTATCTCCTGAATTTAGAAAAAAACCATATGTTGTGCTTGCATCTTCTCCCCAGTACTTTCCACCGAGATCAGGAAAGAATGGTCCCTTGATTAATGGATTGTCCAGTGAATTGAACTGGCGTACACATCCTCCGTACTGGCAACTACCGTCATTAGGAGGATAGTCTACATTTACAGTAGTATGCATTATTGCAGAAAGGGTGCGCCCATCGGAGCTGGAGGCATCTTGCGCCATCATCAGTACAAATCCTTTTTTATTTTCTATAAAATCAACTAATGTGGTATTGGCGGCTGTCGGCAGGTGTGCATTGTAGCCGATAATAATAATGTCGGCTTTTTTTTCTGTGATTGCGTCTACAAGATGGTCGACAGTCAGGGTTCCTCCGTCAACAATAGATATTGATTGAGTAGGCACTGTGCCTGTTGTACCAAAGTTTAAAGACGATTTCATAATTCTATACATACTGTGAGTAGTGGAGGTTCCGCTATAATCAGCACCACCAAAACCGACAACTTTTATAGAGCGGTATGCAACTTTAAATTCTGTATCACAGGAATCATTACCGCCGAGCGATTCTCCTATAACTGTAACAGGAATTAATCCAGCCGCTGTGGGCGCACC
>JAISYF010000061.1 GCA_031270065.1 Prevotellaceae bacterium
TAAAATGTCCTTCGTAATGCCTCAATTCTCGTTCTATATCAGATAATTGGGTATAAAACTCGTCATTTTTGGCATCTTTCGCCTTGTGTAAATCCTTATTTGTTGAAACTCTTGCCATATTTTATTTCTTTTTTACAATCTTAATGATACATTATTGTCCACATTTTGTGTTAATTTCTGGAAAATTTATTTTTCCTGCAAAATTACTAATTTTTTTCTCACTTTACTACATTTTTTTACTGCGGAGAGAGGAAAAAACTTTTACTCTTTTTTTCTGTTTTTTACAAAATAAATTAAAAATTTTATGCCGATTGTTACCGTCAACAATGGCACAAAAATCAAAATCAACTTCCAATTGCCCGACACAACACCAATAATGGCGAACACAACAAAATGTACTGCCATTATCAGCCAAAACGCACCTGTAAGTATTTTCATTTTTTTTTTTTAGATTTTAGTTTTTAGACACAAGTTAGTTGTTAGTTTTTTAGACACAATACACAAGTTTAAAAACTCGTTTTTTGCATTTTTACTTGTGTCTTGTGTCTATCTACTTGTGTCTATTTTGGTACTTCGCAAAGTTCCGTCAGCACGCCGAAAGTTGATTTTGGGTGCAGAAAACCGATATTCAAGCCCTCTGCGCCTCTGCGCGGTGCTTTGTCGATTAGTTGAATGCCCATTGCTTCGGCATCTGCGAGCGCGTCTGTAACGCTATCAACGCAAAAAGCAAGGTGATGAACGCCGCCGCGTGGATTGTTTTCGAGCCACTTTGCGATAGTGCTTTCGGGCGATGTCGGTTCGAGCAGTTCGATTTTGGTATCACCAACCTTAAAAAAGGCGGTGCGCACTTTTTGGTCTGCCACCTCTTCGATAGAGTAGCATTTTTGCCCCAATAATTTTTCGTAATAAGGAATTACCTCGTCTAAACTTTTTACAGCAATTCCAATGTGTTCGATGTGCGATGGTTTCATTATAAATATTAATAAATATTAAAAGTGTAAATATTAAATTTTTTGCTCTTAAAAAAAAAGCGGTGCAAAGGTACTGTTTTATTTTGTGATTATCAATGTTTTTGAGATTGAATTATCAAAAAAATTCATTTTTACACAATGGTTATATTAACTGTTTTATAATTCTGATTTTTTTTGTACTTTTGCGCCTGTAAAAAACTGCTTAATAATTTAATAAAATAAAATTAAAATAAAATGATTAATGCACAAGACATTAAAAATGGAACGTGTATCCGAATGGACGGGAGGCTGTACTTTGTAGTTGAGTTTCTGCACGTTAAGCCTGGCAAAGGCAATACTTTTATGCGTACAAAAATTAAAGATGTGGTTGATGGTCGCGTAATTGAGCGCAGATTTAATATTGGTGAAAAACTTGAAGACGTGCGCGTAGAACGCCGTCCGCATCAGTATCTTTACCAGGAGAGCAACGACTATATTTTTATGAATCAGGAAACTTTTGAGCAGCATCCTGTCGCGCACGATTTGATTAACGGCGTGGATTTTTTGCTCGAAGGAATGTCAGCCGAAGTAGTTGTTGATGCTGACACCGAAACGGTTTTGTATGCTGACCTGCCGATAAAAGTGCAGCAAAAAATCACTTACACTGAACCCGGAATGAAAGGCGATACCGCCACAAACACGCTCAAACCCGCTACGGTGGAGTCGGGCGCAACGGTGCGCGTGCCGCTTTTTATCAACGAAGGCGAATTAATCGAAATCGACACCCGAGACGGCTCGTATGTAGGCAGAGCAAAGTAAATTTGCTAATTGCAATCTGCAAAATTACAAATCTATTCTATATTAACTGCCAAATAAGGGCGTTGTGCGCAACGCCCTCACAACTTGACCTCATCTATATTCCAAAAATCTACGAATATGGTTATTTTTTTGTGAAAAAAATTGTAACTTTGCGTTTCAAAAAATGAAATATAATGACTACACAACAAAACTTCACTGTTCAACTGCCGTCAAAAGACGTTGTAGAGCAACAAAAATACGCGATTGTTACTGCGGATTGGAATGCGGAAATTACGCATAAATTACAGGACGGAGCAGTTGCCGCGCTTTTGGAAAACGGTGCAAAAGAGGAGAATATATCTGTTTTTCACGTTGCGGGAACATTTGAACTGACCTTTGCAGCGGCTCGGCTTATGCGGAAAAATATTTTTGACGCAATTATCGTTGTCGGCTGTGTTATTCGCGGCGACACACCGCATTTTGACTATGTTTGTCAAGGCGTAACGCAGGGAATTTCTGCGCTAAATGCAAAGGGTGAAATTCCTGTGATTTTCTCTGTCCTCACAACCGAAAATTTGCAGCAAGCCCTCGACCGTTCAGGCGGTTCGCTTGGAAACAAAGGTGCAGAGGGCGCAATAACGGCAATGCAAATGGCGGGGTTTTAAACCCGCCATTTTCGTAATTTTTAATTCGTAATTATTTTTTGTCCAACTCCTCAAATACAGAGCATTGGCTTTTGAATTCAGGAACAATATCTTTCATTTTTTCTACAACGGAAAAGTCGTCGCTGACTATTGAGGCATTGAAAAGTCTGTCTAATTTCGGCAGCACAATCGTTTCGTTGTGGTATTTGACTTTGCCAATCATAATTTTGTTGTTTTCGGTAAATTTCACGTTTTTCCTGTCGTAGAGCAGTTCCTCGTAGAGTTTTTCGCCAGGTCGCAATCCCGAAAAAACGATATTTATGTCCTTATACGGCTCGTAACCTGTGAGCCGTATCATTTCTTCTGCCAAATCTTTTATTTTTACAGGCTCGCCCATATCAAAAATAAAGAGTTCTCCTCCTTTACCGAGATTGCCCGCGTCAAGCACGAGCGAACAAGCCTCTGGGATTGTCATAAAATAGCGGATAATGTCAGGGTGGGTTACTGTTACAGGTCCGCCGTTGGTGATTTGTTCTGCAAACAACGGCACAACAGAGCCGTTTGAGCCGAGAACATTGCCAAAACGGGTAATAATAAAGCGCGTTTTGCCTTGTTTTTCTGCAATCCGCTGCGATAAAATTCTTACATAAATTTCCGCAATGCGCTTTGACGCGCCCATTACGTTGCTCGGATTAACCGCTTTGTCTGTGGAAATCATCACAAAACACTCTGCATTGTATTCAACCGCCAAGTCTGCCACAATTTTAGTGCCTTTTACATTGGTGCGTACAGCCTCTTTCGGGTGGTTTTCCATCATTGGAACGTGCTTGTAGGCAGCAGCGTGATAGATGTATTGCGGGTGGTATTTCTCAAAAATCAAGTGCATCGATACCCATTTGCGCACATCTCCAATTATTGGAATTGCGTTTATATTCGGAAATTTTTGTTCCAATTCGAGCGAAAGATTGTTCAGTGGAGTTTCTGCTATATCGCACACTATCAGCGTTTTAACATTGAATTTGCACAACTGCCTCACTATTTCGCTGCCGATGCTGCCTGCTGCGCCGGTTACTAAAACTGTTTTTCCATCTAAATTTTCTTTGATTGATTCCGTATTAATTTGTATCGCTTCGCGTCCCAATAAATCCTCAATATTGAATTTTTTAATATCGCGTTTGCCCCAATCCTCAACAGAGGGTGCGGAGAGAAGTTCAATTTTTTCAGAAAAACAGACTTCGCTCAAAAGCCGTTTTTCAACAGGCTCTATTTCGTGCGGATTTATAATTATTGATTTAATATTTTTAAAATCTGATATATTTTCGTAAAAATATTTTTTAAAATAGACAGGTTGGCGGAGTATTTTTGTATGCAGATGGTTTTTTTGCGAAATAAAACCTGTAATATAATAAGGCGTATTTTCGTCTGAATTTATCATTTTCGCAAGTCCGATTGCAGCAGGCGAAACTCCGTACATCAGGGACGCTTTTTTCTTATTTCTGGAGAAAGAAGTTTTCGCAAGGTCAAAAAGCAGCCTCACAATCATTCTAAAAAAGAACAGTGCGTTAAAGGTAAGGACAAAATTTATGAAAAAACTTGCTGAATGCAGGCTGTAATCGGATACATAGCGCATATAAACAAGATTGCAGAGCGTTAAAACGCTGTTTGCAAGTAGCAGCGATACGAGTAAAAGAAAAATATCGCGGTAGGTAGAGTAGCGCAATATGCCGTTATTAATGCCAAATATAAATGAAAAAAACATCGTTACAACAGTAACTATAACTGTTTTTATCAAAAAATTTGACGAAAAAATGCTTGCCGAATAAATATTTATGCTTACTAAATAGGTAATTACAAACGAAAAAAAAATTAAAAATGCATCAATCCCAAGAATAATCCATTTAGAAACTATTGGAATTCTGCTTATGAAATTAACAAAAGTATTTATATTTTGTCTAAATTCTGCGTTAGTTAGGATATTTTGAAACATTTTATTTTGTTTTTGTTTAAAAATATTGCATTTTAAGTAATATGGCTTTTTTTGTATCAACATTAATAAAAAAGTTTGCAAAAATACAAAAAAAATTACGAGAAAGAGCAAAAAAGACGGAAGTTTATTGTTTTTTGGCTTTTTTTTTTTTTTTTTTAGAGAATTTAATATAAATTAACTATAAAAATTACGATACAAATACGTCTAAAATTTTTGAGGGCGCATTAGATAAAAGATTTATACTGTGTATTTCGGCAGGGATTAAGATTGTTTCATATTTTTTTACAATAATTTTTTTGTCATTATATCGGCATTCAAAATCGCCTTCAACGGAGCAGAGCAGAGTAAAAGAATTGCGGTTTTCCAACTCTAAATTATAATTTTTGTCAAGATATATTTCATTTATTGTAAAATACTCATTTATTATAATATTATAGTCTATTTTATTTATTAAATTATGCTTCCAATTATCAAAATCAACCGCATCAACGGCGAGTTCGGTGTGCAGTTCGCGTTTTTCGCCGTTTTTGTCTGTTCGGTTGTAGTCGTAGATTCGGTACGTTATGTCAGACGACTGCTGAATTTCGAGCAGCATACAACCCTTGCCTATTGCGTGAATGCAGCCCGCAGGAATGAAAATTGCATCGCCTTTTTTTACTGGAATTTTTTGCAAATAATCCTCAATCGTGTTGTTTTTCACCGCTTTCAAATACTCTTTTTCGGAAATTTTTCGGTTGAACCCCGCAATTATATACGCATCTGGCTCGCAATCAAGCATATACCAAAGTTCGTTTTTGCCGAAAGCGTTGTGCCGTTCCGCTGCAAGTTCGTCATTGGGATGAACCTGTATCGACAAATTTTCCCTCGCCTCAATTATTTTTACCAGCAGCGGAAAATCGCTGCCATACTGCTCAAAAACCGCTTCGCCGAGCAGGTCGCCGAGATAAACTTCGCATAATTCCGCAAGATTATTTTCGGCTAAAAAACCGTTTTCCACCACCGATTCATTGCCCAAAACCGCCGACAGAGTCCAAGCCTCGCCGATATTTTCAAATTTTTCGGTTTGAGAAAATATTTTTTTTATTTTTTGTCCGCCCCAAATTTTTTCAAAAAACTGAGGCGCAAATTTTAAAGGATACATTTTTTTAGATAAAAGATAAAAAGTTAAAAACTAAAAGATTAATGTCATTTCGACAGTTCGATAAACTCACCAACTGCCTCGCTCAATGACCGCGTTAGAACATTGACAGTACAGGCAGGTGTTTGAGTGTAGTCGAAACCAAAACAAAAAGATAAAAACTGTTTTTTTTTTAGTTTGCAAAGGTATAAAAAAATTATAAATTATGAATTATAAATTATGATTTTTTTTGTATCTTTTCCCTGTAAATTTTTATGCGTTTGTGTGTAATTGAAAATTTTATGCTACCTTTGCAAATTGTTTTTTCTTTCAATTTTCAATTTTTTAATTATTTTAATGCATATTTCAGAAATTTCATATCGTTACCGCACAATATTTTATGTGTTGCTTGCAATGATTGTTTTCGGCGGAGTTTTCGCTTTTATGCGGATTAGCAAGTTGGAAGACCCCGAAATAACCGTTATGCAGGCGATGGTGGTAACAATGTACCCTGGCGCCTCTGCTGAGGAAGTTGAGATGCAAGTTACCTCTGTGCTGGAAAACGAAATCCGCACAATGCCAAATATTTCGGAAATAAAATCAACTTCAACGGCAAATCTTTCGCAAATCAGCGTGCTGCTGACATTTTCAGTGCCATCTAAAGAAATTATTCAGTATTGGGATATTTTGCGCAAAAAAATGTCCGATGTGCAGGCGCAACTGCCTTCAAACGCGCAAAGGCCGATGGTTATTGACGATTTCAGCGATGTTTTTGGTATGTTTTATTCCATTACGGGCGAGGGATTTTCGTATGAAGAATTGGACAAATACGCGAATTTTCTCAAAAAAGAAATCCTTTTGGTTGATGATGTAAAGCGGGTTAATATTTTTGGTTCGCAGCCGTTGAATATTGATATTGAACTTTCGGAGGAAAAAATGGCGCAACTCGGCATTTACCCCGCGCAAATAGTGCTTGCGATAAACGCTGGAACTTCGCTTGTGTATGCGGGCGCGTACCAGCAGGGAGGCAGCACAATCAGGCTTTCGGTTGATGGCGAATTTACTTCGATTGACGATATTAAAAACCTGTTAATCAGCGGGTTCGAAAATGACCAGTTTCGACTTCAAGATATTGCGAAAATTACCGTAAAGCCGCAAGAACCCGCTCGATTTACTATGCTTTATAACGGAAAACAGGCTCTCGGTTTCGGCATTTCGATGGAGTCTGACGTGAATGTAATCGAAGTCGGCAAGCGGGTAGAGAAGCGTATGGCGGAACTTATGACCTCTGTTCCGCAAGGAATTGATTTGGAAAAAATATTTTATCAACCCGAAAAAGTGAGCTTCGCAATTTCGCATTTTATGCGCGATTTGATTATCGCAATAGTAGTGGTAATTGCGGTTCTGATGCTGGCAATGAATTTCAAAAGCGGGCTTATAATTTGCGCCTCATTATTAATAATAACGCTTGCTGTTTTTCCAATTTTGCTTGCTTTGGGCGGTACTTTGCAGCGGATTTCGCTCGGCGCGCTGATTTTGGCATTGGGAATGCTGGTTGATGATTCTATCGTGGTTTTGGACAGTATTCTTGTTGCCTTGCAGCAGAAAAAGCCGTTGAAACAAGCTCTTTTTGTTGCGCCGAAAAAGACCGCGATGCCTCTGCTGTGCGGAACTTCCATTGCAATTGTGGCGTTTTTGCCCGTTTATCTTTCAAAAGACGTTGCTGCAACCTACATCGGCGATTTGTTCCTTGTGCTTTGCATTGCGTTGGGTGTGAGTTGGATTGTTTCTCTCACGCAAGTGCCTGTGTTTGCAGCGCAGATTTTAAATTTCCGCTATTACAGAAATAAAAAAAATCAACCATTTACAGGAAAATTTTATACAATTTTGCGTAAAACGCTTAATAAATTAATGCAGCATAAACTTACGGTTATTTTTGTAATGATTGCTTTAATGATTATTGCGTTTGTCGGTTTTGTGAAAGTAAAACGCGCATTTTTCCCCGATTTTCTTTACAATCAAGGTTATGTGGAATATACTTTGCCAAAAGACGTGAGCGTGGAAAGGACTGTGGGCGATATGAAAAAAATTTCTGCCGATTTATTAAAAATAAAAGGCGTGAAAAAAGTAACCGCCGCGCACGGAATGACTCCTTTGCGCTATTGCCTTGTCCGCGCCGTAAATCAGGTTGGCGACAATTATGCCGAGTTTATCATAGATTTTGACGATTACAAAACGATGCAAAAATTGAGACCGAAAATTGAGCAATATTTTTACGACAATTATGTTGATGCCTATTCGCGTTTTCGTCAATATAACATTTCTATAATGACTTCGCACACCGTTGAGGTGGAGTTTTCGGGACACGACTTGAAAGTTTTGCGCAGCCTTGAACAGCAGGCGGAGGCGGTTATGCGCAAATGCGATTTGATAAATCAACACACAATTTGCGCCGATTTAGACAAGCCGAATAAAATTCTTTTGGCAAATTATTCTCCATCTGACGCTTTAAGAACAGGCACTTTGCGCACAGACGCAAGCAATGCGCTGCTTGCCGCTACCGACGGGCTGCCGATAGGACAATTCCGAAAAGACGGCGTTTCTATGCCTGTAAACTTGAAAATCAGGAACGAAGACGGCACTCGAATTACAGACTTAAACAACCTTCCTGTGTGGAATTTGATACCGAATTTTCGCGCAATAAATAAAAAAGACCTTGCAAATGTGGTTGTAGGTTCTGAAACAGAGAGCGATTTGCAGAAAAAAATAATTTCACCTGTTCCGCTCAACCAAATCACACACAATATTTCGCTCGAATGGGAGGAGTCTGTTGTGCTGCACACCAATTCCAAACGGACAATTCAGGCGCAGTGCAATCCAATCACGGAGTCAAGCGCGAATGATGTTTTGCAAAGTATTCGCGATGAAATCGAAAAAATCCCGCTGCCAGAAGGTTACACAATGCGTTGGTGCGGCGAACATCAAATGCAGTCTATGGCAATGACAAACATCGTTAAACTGCTGCCTCTTACGGCAATTTTGATTATTTTGCTGCTGATATTTTTGTTTAATGATTTGAGAAAAATGGCGATTGTGATAATTTGCGTGCCGTTTGCTTTTATTGGAATAGTGCCCGGACTTTTGATGTTTGGACAGCCGTTTTCCTTTGTTGCAATCGTGGGAATGATAGGAATGTCGGGTATGTTGATACGAAATTCCGTTGTGTTGATAGACGAAATCGACTTGCAAATTGAGGCGGGCAAACAACGCTATAACGCAGTGATAGACGCCACTATTTCGCGTTTGAGGGCGGTAATAATGACCTCCACCGCCACAATTTTGGGCGTAATTCCATTGATGTCAGACCCAATGTACGGCGCGCTTTCGGTAACGATTATCAGCGGACTTTTGGTCGGCACTGTGATAACATTGATTTTGCTGCCGATTTTATATGCAATGTTTTTTAATATAAAAAAATGAAATACCCTTAATTAACATTTTTAAACACACAACATAAATAATTAATTATAACCACAAACAACATAAGCCACACAAACACGAATGAAAAATTGAAAATAAAAAACTGATATAGTTAAAAGTATAAAGTACGGGAAAGCCCAATTTTAAACTTTAAACTTTTGTTCGCGTGCTTTGTGTGGTAAAAAAATAAAAAAATAAAAAAATGAAATCAAGAATTGAAGTAGAGGCGGGCATTAATAACTGTCTGTTAATCAGCGATTTATATAATTCTGATTTGACTTCGCTAACCAAACACGCGCTCGGTTTTCTTGAACAGCAACTTGCAAATCAAGATATGCACCGAGTTCTAATTGTGTCCGATATTGAGGGAAATGAGTTGGTGTGCGATATGTTTTATAAGAATTTGCAGGACGTTTGCAGTTCAAATTCTGTTGATGAAATTGTGCTTTTGGGAAAAGAATTATGCGCTCAAAATCAGCGTTTTAAGATTGCAAAAAAATATTGTTTTGCCGCAACAGATGAGTTTTTAAATTCAGAAATAATAAATAATTTTAAAAATAAAGCAATTTTGTTAAAAATTGCACCTGAATTTTCGACCGAAAAGGTGCAAATGTTCCTGCAACTGCTGCCTCACGACACTGTTTTGGAGATTAATTTTGACGCTATGTTGCACAATATCAACTATTTTCGCTCGAAAATAAAGCCCGAAACAAAACTTATGTGTATGGTTAAGGCTTCTGCGTATGGCAGCGGTTCGGTGGAGGTTGCGCTCGCGATGCAGCACTATGGTTGCGATTATCTCGGCGTGGCGTTTGCCAATGAGGGCGTGGAACTGCGCGAGGCGGGCGTGGAATTGCCAATTATGGTGCTAAACCCGATGGCAACGGCTCTGTACCACCTTTTTAAATACAGATTAGAACCCGAAATTTGCAATTTTAAAATGCTTTATGCCGTTGCCAATTTCGCTAAAAAATTGGGTATAAAAAATTACCCTGTGCATATTAAAATTGATACGGGAATGCATCGTGCAGGTTTTGAAATGCCTGATATTGAGCAAGTTATCAATTTTATAAATTCGCAGAACAACCTGAAAATAGCCTCTGTTTTTTCGCACCTCGCCGCCGCTGACGAGGACACAGCCGAAATGAATAATTTTACTTTGCAACAGATTTCACTTTTTGAAAAAATAACTGCAACTATCGAAAAATCAGTTAGTTACAAGTTTTTAAAACATATTCTCAATACTGCAGGCATTGAGCGTTTTTCTAAATTTCAGTTTGATATGGTAAGGCTTGGCATCGGACTTTGGGGCGTGGAAAACGTGAAAGCGCGAAAACGTGAAAGCGTGAATGATGTTACGCCCTGTTATTGCGGGATTGACCCGCAGTCTGAATTGCAAAATAATTTTCAATTTTCAATTTTCAACTCTCCATTAAAAAACGTTTGTTCTTTATCAACAAAAATTATTCAAATAAAAAACGTAAGTAGCAGACAATCAATAGGTTACGGCAGAAAGGGTAGGGTAGAGCAGGACAAAAAAATTGCGCTTTTACCGCTCGGTTACGCTGATGGAATTAACCGAAAACTTTCAAACGGCGCGGGTTTTATGTTAATAAATGGTAAAAAAGCCCCAATTATCGGCAATATTTGTATGGATTTGCTGATGCTTGACGTTACAGGGCTTGACGCAAAAGAGGGTGATAAAGTGGTGATTTTCAACGCAAAACGCCCATTCCCCGAAATTGCGGAACAACTCGGCACAATTCCATACGAAGTGCTAACGTCAATTTCGCCAAGAGTGCGAAGGGTTTATTTTACAGAAAACAGTTAAAAATGGACAGTTATAAGACTATTTCTGCCTTTGCCGAAGGCGTTTTTAAGGACAAAGGCAGTAAATTTCTCGCTTTTGCGTTGCCTGTGAAAACGGAGGAAGATGCATTGAAATTTGTCAAGCAAAAGCGCAAAGAATTTTTTGACGCTCGGCACGTTTGTTGGGCGTATATGCTTGGCACAGAGCGTATTAACTACCGCGCCAACGATGACGGAGAACCGTCAGGAACAGCAGGAAAGCAGATTTTAGGAAAGATAAATTCAAACGAACTAACCGATATTGTGATTGTGGTTGTGCGTTATTTCGGTGGAACTTTGCTCGGCACTTCGGGCTTAATAAACGCTTACAAAACCGCCGCCGCAGATGCTCTCGCCAATGCGCAAATCGTTGAAATTGACGTAGAAAAGAAGTTTTCTATTGTCTGCAATTACGAAAATCTGAATTTTGTAATGAAAATTATAAAGGATTTTTCACTTAAAGTTTTAGTTCAAAAACAATCATTAACTTGCGAATTTACAGTCAGTTGTAAACAAAAATTTTACGAAACTGCAATGGAAAAATTAAAAACTAATTTTAATATCAAAATCACAGAATCACAAAATTTTCAGAATTAGAGGCAGATGACAGGGTCTGCATCGTATTTGCTAAAAGCAACAAAGTTTTCCCCTGTAAATTTTTCGGAAAAATTTTTATAAGTTTCTGTATAATTGAAAATTTTATGCTATCTTTGCAAAAGTTTTAAGTAATAAACCTTTTGAAATTATGGCACGATATTTAGACCCTAAAAACGATGTGGTGTTCAAAAAAATTTTTGGACAAAATCCGCATTTGCTTATTTCTTTTCTCAATTCTCAACTGACTTTTGAGGACGATAGCGTTATTGAGAGCCTCGAATATTTGCCTTCGGAATTGATACCCGAAACGCCTGCAAAAAAGCGCACAATAGTTGATGTCCGCTGCAAAGATAATCGCGGACGGCAGTTTATTGTTGAGATGCAGATGGAGTGGGTTACAGCGTTTTTTGAGCGAATGTTGTACAATACGGCGGGGCTTTATAGCCGTCAGTTGGAACTTGGCGATGATTATATTCTTTTGCAACCTGTTTATGGACTTGCAATCTTAAATAAAAATTTTGATAAAGAAACAGACGAATATTACCACAAATTTGAAATGCTCAATCCAAAAAATCCTGACGAAAAAATATCAGGTATAACGATTGTGGCTGTTGAACTGAAAAAACTTGTTCCAAAAACCAGCGAAGAAAAGAAACTTGCTGTGCTTTGGTTGCGTTTTCTAAAAGAAACCAATGAAAGTGTGCGCGAAATTTCGCCAGAATTACAGGAAAATCCTATTATCAAAGAGGCAGTCAAACTCTGTGAAGCAGCAGCATACACTGATGTAGAACGTGCCGAATATGATAAATGTAAAGACGAAATTTTGCGTGAAAATATGCTGATAGAAGGAAAATTTGCAGAAGGAATAGAAAAAGGTATTGAAAAAGGCAAAGCAGAAAGAAACATAGAAATTGCTCTTAATATGCTACGGGATAGCGTTCCATTTGAAATAATTTCTAAATTCACAGGTTTATCAATTTCCGAAATACAAAATCTAAAATTTGATTTGAAAATTTGAGAATTTGAAAATTTGAAAATGCAAAATGCAATTTGAAAATTTGAGGATTTGAAGATTTGAAAATGCAAAATGCAAAATTCGATTTGAGAATTATCAAATTAAAACACACAAAAAATGATTAATAATAAACCACAAACTTCAAATGAATGAAAAATTGAAAATTGAAAATATGGGAACTCTCAACTTTTAATTTGTGTTGTTTGTGGTTAAAAAAAATATAAACAGATGAAACTTTCAGAGATAACCCAAACGTTTGAACATTTTGCGCCGCTTGCTTTGCAGGAGGATTTTGATAATTCGGGCTTGAT
>JAISYF010000104.1 GCA_031270065.1 Prevotellaceae bacterium
ACGAATGTAATTGAAATTTCAAAGTCTGATTTTACTTATATGCCTTCGACCTACAAGACAATGCTAACACGTTTACAACAAGGGGAATATATTTTGCAAAATCCGATTTTCCGCTCACCATTAAACATTAAATTTCCACGTCCTTTATATAAACAATTCAAAAATGGGTGATACAGAAGAAATTAAAATTGGTGTATATACACTTGATTCATTGACAAGGTCAATGTATTCAGATGCTCGTTGCATTATTCGCGAATATCTTCAAAATGCCGCAGATGCCACAGATAAAGCAAAAGCAGAAGGATTATCTCCACAAGATGACTGGAAAATTTATGTAAATATTGACACAAAAAAACGGCGATTAGAAATAGAAGACAACGGCACAGGTATTCAAAAAGAAAACATATCAAAATATTTGCGAAATATCGGAATGTCGGTAAAACAGCAAGGTATTGATAAAGGTTTTCGGGGAATTGGTCGTTTGGCAGGTTTGCAATACTGCAAAAAATTGATTTTTGAAACTTCTGCACAAGGCGAAACTGAAAAATCTTATGTGATTTGGAACGCAGCCGAACTAATGAAAATAATTGCCAACAAAACTGACGAAGAGGCAGCGGCGGTAATTAATAGAGTAACTGAAATAAAACAAGATAAAGAACTGTTAGACAAACACTATTTTAAGGTAATTTTGGAAGATGTTACAAGCGATGTTTTGTTGAACATTCGAGATATTAGAAAATATTTGTCAATGGTTGCCCCTGTTCCGTTCAAAAAATCAATATTTTCTCCAAAAATTTACGAAGAACTGAAAAAAGAAAATTTACAAATTGACGAATACGATATTTTTGTAAATCAAGACCAAATTTACAAAGGTTATAATTGGTATGTTTATGACGGCGACGAGGACAACAAAAGACAAGTTGACGAAGTAAAAAGCATTGAATTTTTCAAAGAAACTTACAACGACCAAATTTTATATTGGGGTTGGTACGCAATTACAGGCAAAAACCAAACTTTACAACCTGTTAATTTTTCTCGCGGTTTTCGATTGCGAAGTAAAAACATTCAAATCGGCGATGAAACTACTTTGCGAGAACTTTTTATAAGAGATAAACGGTTTCAAAATTATATGTTTGGTGAAATATACGCATTTAGTTCAGAACTTATCCGAAATTCGCAAGGCGACAATTTCGTAAAAGAAACAGAAGAGTACAAAGCGTTCAAATCAAGTTTAGAAACATTTTTTGTAAATACAATTCACACACTTTGTTACGCTTCCTCAACTGCAAATAGTGCGATAAGTAAAGCAATTGCATTTAATGAAACGGTTGAAAAGTTTGCAGAAAAAGAAAAAATAGGATGGACAGATAAAGAAGAACGGGAAAGTTGGCTTCAAAAAATTGAAGATAAAAAAAAGAAGGCAGATGAAGCGACTCAAAAGGTTGAAAAATTAAAATTAAAAACAGAAGAAACTTCGCCTATTTCTAAAATTTTAGAACGAGTCACAGATGAGCCAACCAAAATAATAGTACCCTCAAAAGATATTGGAAATAGCGGTAAATCGAATTTTCGCACCGACAAACTTTCAAAATTAGATAAAAAGGAGCGTAAATTTTTAGGAGATATTTTTTCTATCATAAACACCGTTTTAACAAGCGATTTGGCAGAGAATTTAATCCGAAAAATTGAAGAAAAATACAAATGAGAAATATTTTATTGATAGAGCCGAATTACAAAAATAAATTTCCACCAATTGGACTTATGAAATTGGCAACCTATTATCGCCGACAGGGTGATAACGTTGTGTTTTATAAGGGAAATTTGAACGATTTTGTTGTTCGCCAAATCACTAATGATTGCTTAAAAAAATTGATGGAGTTGGATAATTCTATTGATTGGAATTTCAAAACCGAGCCAATTTTTCAATACATAAAAACGAGAAAATCGGATTATTTTGATAAAATTGAAATTGAAAAATCCAATTTTCAACCACTCATAAAGCAGTGGCTTGAACATTTCAAAAATTACTATCACAAAGGAGTTTATAAAACCGAGCCGAAATGGGATAAAGTGCTAATAACTACACTTTTTACGTTTTATTGGAAAATAACGATTGAAACGATTGAATTTGCAAAAAATCTTGTAAAAAGTCCGTCAGATATTATGGTTGGTGGCGTTATGGCTACAATTTTAGCAGACGAAATAGAAAAAGAAACGGGAATAAAACCACACAGAGGAGTTTTGAACAAGCTCGGACAACTTGACAAGGGGAACACAGATATTATTGACGAGTTGCCTCTTGACTATTCAATTTTATACGAAATAGATTACAAATATCCTGATTCCAACGCATATTACAGCTACAGCACGCGCGGCTGTATTCGCAAATGCCCATTTTGTGCTGTACCAACATTAGAACCGAAATATTTCGATTATCTTCCATTGAAACAACGACTTACTGAAACAACAGAAAAGTACGGAGAACAACGCAATTTGCTGTTAATGGATAATAATGTGCTTGCTTCCAAGCGATTGTCCAAAATTATTGAAGACATAAAATCTTGCGGTTTTGCTAAAAATGCGGTTTATTATGAACCAAATCATTACGAAATTGCAATTAAAAATCTGAAAGATGGGACAAATAACAACGCGTACACTCGCAAACTATATTTTTTAATTGCAGAGTTAGAAAATAAAACTCTGGATTTAATCGCCAAACAAAAAATTTACAAAATTAGAGAAACGCACAACCTTTTGTTTTTAGAAACAACAACAAAAGAAAATTTACTTAAGACCTATTCGCTTTTGTCTGAATATTTTGCAAAATTACACAGCAAATCACCAAAACAGCGTTATGTCGATTTCAATCAGGGTATAGATGCGCGACTTTTTACTGAAGAGAACGTTAAACTTTTAAGCCAAATTATTCGCCCGCTTCGTATCGCTTTTGACGATATGACCACCTATCCACAGTACGACAACGCCATTCGTTTGAGTGCAAAAGCAGGAATAAAACATTTTTCTAACTATTTATTGTACAACTTTAAAGACAAACCAATAGAACTTTATCAACGCTTGA
>JAISYF010000222.1 GCA_031270065.1 Prevotellaceae bacterium
AATCAACATTTCCTGACTTCGCCACAGGGACATCCTGCGGGTTTTTCCAAAAATTTGACTTTAAAAAAACACAAAGTTTTTTATACCCTGCTTTCATTGCAGCACCCTGTCATTGCGGGTCAAAGCCCGCAATGACATAGAATTAAAACAAACTCTTATTGTATTTTGCTATTTACAATTTTCAAAACTTCTTTTTCAAAGTTTTCTGCTTTTTCGGCAATTTCTTTTGCTTGCGAAAGAAGTTTTTCGGCGATTTCACGGTCTTTTAAACCTGATGCGTTGATTTTTACATTCAAATACGCACCCAACACCGCAGCCCGCACAACCAACGCGCCAACGCCTGCATCGGAAACAGAATTTGGATTGCCGTCTTGCGCCATAACTTTCACTAAATCAAATACTTGCAGAGAGGTTTCCATTGTCTGTAAAGGCACTTCGGTAGCGTACAAAGTAGCCTCTTGCAACGCTTTTGAACGCCGAGATTTTTCCTCGTCAGTGGTTTTCGGCATAGAGAACACCTCCATAATTTTGTTAAACGCCGCCGTGTCCTCATCGACCAGATGCAGCAGTTTTGCCAAAAGTTCCTGCCCTTTCGCCGCATAATCGGAAAAATATTTCCACCTGTCGTCCCAACCCGCTTTGTGCGCTGAAAGATTAGCGACCATCGTGCTGAGAGCCGCGCCTAACGCGCCGGCGTAAGCTGAAATCGAACCGCCGCCGGGCGCAGGACTTTCGCTTGCCGTTTCAAACGCAAAATCCTTGCAGGTCATATCTGTAAGGGAGGTTTTTAAACCTGCCCCTACGGAGGTTTCCATTAAATATTCAATAACCTTTTCTTTCGGATTAAAAGGCTTTAAATCGTCAAGTCCGAGCGATTTTACCGCAATCCAAATCAATTCGTTTTCGTTCAGACCGATAGAACGCTGCTGTTTTTCAAGGAAATATTTAGCAGCGTCAAGCAACACTTTTTTCGGCACAAGCCCCACAATTTCCGTGCCTGTAACCCGCACCCCTCGTTCATTTGCAGCCCTGCAAACTTCCTCAAAAGCAGCGTGTAAAGCACATGCCGAAATATCGGTAATATTCATCGACACCTGCGCAATTTTAAACTCATCGATGTACCAACCTATTGCCTTACAGCCTTTTAGCGTTCCAGCGAGCATTATAGGTTCTCCGTTTTCGTCTTTTAGAATTTTGCCGACAACGGAATTTCCCTCGCGTTTTGGGCGACCTTTTTCGCGCACGTCAAAAGCAATCGCGTTTGCTCGGCGCGTAGAAGTTGTATTCAAATTAAAATTTACGGCAATAAGAAAATCTCTCGCACCGCAGGCAGTTGCGCCTGTTTTTGCCACATTTTCGTCAAAAACATTTTTTCCAAAATCAGGCAAATCGCCCTCTGCAAAACGTTTAGCCAAGCCCTCATATTCGCCTTTTCGGCAAATGGCAAGGTTTTTTCTTTCGGGCAAAAATGCCGCGCTTTCGTAGGCGAAAATCGGAATATTCAACTCGTCAGCAATGCGCTTTCCGAGTTTTCGGGCGAGTTCCGCCGTTTCTGCAAGCGTAATATTCGACACAGGCACGAGCGGCAACACATCTGTTGCGCCCATTCGAGGATGTTCGCCTTTGTGATAGCGCATATCAATCACCTGCGCCGCTTTTTTTACCGCCAAAAATGCCGCCTCAACAACCTTTTCCGCCTCGCCCGCAAAGGTTACAACGGTGCGGTTGGTGCTTGCACCCGCATCAACATTGAGCAACACTATGCCATCAATTTTTTCAATTTCGTCAGTTATCTCTTTGATAATCTGCATATTGCGTCCCTCGCTAAAATTCGGAACGCACTCAATTATTTGTTTCATTATTCTATTGTTAAATCTCTATCTTTTGGATATTTTACTTTGTAAAGCAGTTGCAGTTAAGTTGGTGATTTACAGACAACACCATAACTTCGCCGTCAATTTTCACCTGAACGCTTTTTGCATCAATGCAGGGCGAAAGATTTGTAAAACGTAATGTTGATTTTCCAACAGGAAAATTCACGTCAGTTTTGCGCACCACTTGCGCGCCTTTGATAAAAACGGTAACATCGGAAACATTGGTTTCCACAACAGTTTTCTTATTAGCCTGAGCATTAGCAGAAATTATTCCGCCTAAAATGCAAATAATTAAAAAAAGTTTTTTCATCTGTTTTAAAAAATTTGTCTGCAAATGTAAAAAAACATTTTTATTTTTCTAAAAAATCTATTACTAAATCAAAAATTTTTCTAAAATTTTCATCGACCTCATTTTGAATATTTTTTAGTGCAGGAAACGGGTCTTCGTGCTTGTATTTGTATGGAAAATCAAAAATATCAACTTTCACAGGAATATCCCTTTTCATGCCTTGCAGCGTGTTTATGATTTCGTAGGCAGGCACAACTGTATCTTCTGCAAGCGCAATCGCGTAAATTCTGCTGCTAATATTACGCAGATTTTCCTCGCGCTGCTTTGTCAATGTCTTATAATCAAGCATTGCGCGGAAATTTACGCCTTCGGGGTGAATTTCGCTAAGATAATGCCGCAAAACTTCATCGTGTTTCAGGTGGCTCTCCAAATGTTCCACAATGTAGGAATACAGGCTCACATTTGCTTCGCTGTCGAGTATAAATTTCGATACTGGCGAGAGTCGATTAAACACCGCGCCGCCGCAAAACGACACGAATTTTGATTTTGAAAAATAACCGCTTTGATTGGTCATCATTAAAATTTCCGCCAAAAAACTGCCAATCGAATAGGAAAAAATATCAACATTAGCCTCTTTATCAATTATCGGGTGCTTGTTTGCCTTTACCGCATCGAGGAAACTTATAATGTCGTAGTAGGTTTGCAAACCAGACCAGATAAACCGTTGAGGCTTGTTGTGCAGGCGCGTGCTAATAGCCACATTCGACAGGCTCGAACAAAGCACGTCTTTGTGTCGCTCCTTGCGTTGAATGCTTATGTCGTACATCTGACGTATATCACTCCACGCCACAGGAGCGCGGTTCATGTGAAAGGCGATAGGAAAAAGCACGACAGATTTGCCCGTTTTATCAACCATATATTTTGCCCAAGGCAGGTATTTTGTCCAATTTTTTTCGTTAAAACCGTGAAACATTAAAATAATTTTTTTGGCTTTTTCCGCGCTTTTCGGAGCGATAATATGATAACGAAAATTGATATTTTCAAGAATTTCTGCGTCATTTTTATTGAGCATTTGTTGAATAATATCAGACTCGTATTCGTGTTGAATGCTCGGCAGATACTCATAATCGCCACTGTTTCCGCAGCCTCCGGGCAAAATAAATCGGGATTGCGACTCAAAATCAAAATTGTGCATTAACGTTTTTTCGTCAATCTCAATCAAATTGTCGTCATAATTTTCGATTGTCTTAAAATGATTATAAGTTTCAAAATAGTTCATAGTTTTTGTGGGTTTTTATGATTTTTTTTTTTGAGTTCTCAGCAGGTTTAATATTATCTATCGTCTTTTATGCTTTTCGGATTTTTGCCCTGATAAATAATAATTGTTGGAACATACCAATTTGGAAAGAGAAAACTTATTCTTGGTTGTGCTAATGCTGCTGCGCCCATAATTTTTTTATAAAATTATTTTTTCGCAAAGATACAAAATTATTTTTTAAACAAAGAAACGCCCATTTTTTTTAAAAAAAATGTTTTTTCATAGAATTAATAAATTTGTTTAATGTTAATACTAATACTAAATAGATAAACGCAAATGATTTAAATTTATTGTGTTATGGGCAAAATTATGAATAAATTTTATCTTATTTGTGCATTTAGAAAATTTTTTGTAAATTATTGAAAAAAAAGTATTACCTTTGAAGCCGAATTAGTTAGCGTTGCGAATTTATGCGTGCTATAATAGACAAAGAATAAACACAGTATGGGCGGGTTTAAAACCATCACTGCAACCTGTTCCTAAATGCAGAATGGATAAATTTTATTGTTCTTTATAAATTCAATAATTTTTTTCGGCAAAAACTCCTTGCAGTGCAGGTTTTTTGAAAGCCGCTCGCGGATTTCGGTTGAGGAAATATTGAACTTCGGCGCATCAACGAAAATCATTTGTTGGTAGAGTTCCGTTTTTTGTTCGTAACCCTCTCGCGGATAGACAATTACAGAGAATTTTTGCAAAATTTCAGTGTAGTTTTTCCATTTGTCAAACACCGCAACATTGTCCGAACCAATCAGCAGGCAAAATTCGTTTTCGGGGTATTTTTTTTGTAAATAATTCAGTGTGTCAATTGTGTAACTCGGTTTCGGCAAATGAAATTCTATGTCCGAAACCTTAATTTTTTTCTCGCCTTTCAGCGCAATTTCAGCCATTTTCAACCGCAACAAATCCTCTGCCAAATCCGCCTCTTTTTTCAACGGATTTTGCGGCGATACTACAAGCCAAACCTCATCAACTAAATCATTGTCAATCAAATATTTAGCCAACTTAATATGTCCAAAATGAATTGGATTGAACGAACCCGAATATATGCCGATTTTCATCTGTTTTTTTACATAATAACAAAATTAGCAGAATTAACAAATTCTACTAATTTTTATAATTACTTATCATTTATTAAAAATAAAATTCAGTTTTTGATTTTCAAATACATTTTTTTTATTTTTTGTATTCATTTTTTTAATATTTATTGGTAAAAAAATTTTACCTTACAAAGATATAAAATTATTTTTATATTACAAAACATTCAATACCTGCTCTTTAATCTGCTCCAACTCGTCTTTCATCATTACAACGATTTTTTGCAGTTCCGAATGGTTCGATTTTGAGCCGAGCGTATTGATTTCCCTGCCCATTTCTTGCGTTATAAATCCGAGTTTTTTGCCCTGATTTTCTTCATTATTAATGGTTTGCAAAAAATAATCAAGGTGAGTTTTCAGCCTTAGTTTTTCCTCAGAAATATCAAATTTTTCGATATAAAAAATCATTTCCTGCTCAAAACGGTTTTTGTCGAAATCAATTTTATTGCCGATAAAAGCAAAATTTTCGGACATTCTGCTTTTAATTTTTTCTAACCTTTCCTCCTCATAATCAGGCACTTTGAGTAAAAGTTGGTTGATATTTTCGATTTTTTCGCGGAAAAATTTTTCTAACACTTTTCCCTCGCGTTTGCGGAACTCAGTCATTTCGCTGACAGCGTTTTCAATCGTTTTTACCACGTCAAGATACTCATTTTCAGGCATTTGCGCGTTTTCAGCAACCAACACGTCTGGCAGAGATAAAAGCAGTTCAAGCCAATTTTTCGGCTCTGGAATACCAATTTTTTCCGCAGCCTGATGGATTTTTTTGTAATAATCCTCCAAAACAGAGGTATTTACCTCCGACTTGCTTTTCGGCAGCAGGTCATCAACGGCGAGCGTTGCCTCAATTTTTCCGCGTATTACGCTGTTTATCAGCAAATTGCGAATATCCAACTCCTTTTCTTTGTAGGTCAGCGGGTATTTCAGCGAAATATCTATCTGCTTGCAGTTGAGCGTTTTAATCTCAAACGAAATTTTTTTATTTTCTGATGTCAAAGAGGCTTTTCCAAACCCCGTCATTGATAAAAGCATTTTTTAAAAATTATGAATTATAAATATTTTTTCTTAAAAATTTGCACTTTTGGGTGCTCTTGGAAATGGAATTACATCTCGGATATTCTGCATTCCTGTAACGAACAGCATCAGTCGTTCAAAGCCCAAACCGAAACCCGAATGTGGCGCGGTGCCAAAACGGCGCGTGTCCATATACCACCAAATATCTTTTTCAGGCACGTTCATTTCTTGGGCGCGGCGAGTGAGTTTTTCCAAACTTTCCTCGCGCTGCGAACCGCCTATAATTTCACCAATTTTTGGGAATAAAACGTCCATTGCCCTCACCGTTTTGCCGTCATCATTTTGTTTCATATAAAAACTCTTAATTTCTTTCGGGTAATCGGTGAGAATTACAGGCTTTTTAAAATGTTCCTCAACGAGAAAACGCTCGTGTTCGCTCTGCAAATCCGTTCCCCAATCCACAGAAAACTCAAATTTTTTTCCTTGCGCAATATAATTTTTCAAAATTTTGATGCCTTCGGTGTAAGTAAGCCGCACAAAATCGTTTTCCACAACAAACTTCAAGCGGTCAATCAGTTCATTATCATACATTTTTGCCAAAAAATCAATGTCGTCTTTACAATTTTTCAACGCCCAATTTACGCAATATTGCACAAAATCCTGCGCCAACTGCATATTTTCGGCAATTTCGATAAACGCCACTTCAGGCTCAATCATCCAAAATTCCGCTAAATGTCGCGGCGTATTTGAATTTTCCGCTCTAAACGTGGGTCCAAAAGTATAAATTGCGCCCAAGGCCATCGCGCCAAGTTCGCCTTCGAGTTGCCCCGACACTGTGAGAGCCGTCTGCGAGCCGAAAAAGTCGTTGGCGTAGTCAATCACGCCGTTTTCGTCTTTTTTCAAATCATAAAGGTTTTGCGTGGTAACTTGAAACATTTGCCCCGCACCCTCGCAGTCGCTTGACGTGATAATCGGCGTATTGAAATAGAAAAATCCGCGCTCGTGAAAAAACGTATGAATCGCCATCGCCATATTGTGCCTGATGCGGAAAACCGCGCCAAATGTGTTTGTACGCGGGCGCAGATGAGCAATTTCACGCAAATATTCAAGCGTGTGTCCCTTTTTCTGCAAGGGGTATTTTTCTGGGTCAGCCGCGCCGTAAATTTCAATCGCAGTTGCCTGAATTTCAACACTTTGCCCCTGTCCCATACTCTCTGCAAGTATTCCATTAACCGAAAGCGATGCGCCTGTGGTAATGGTTTTCAACTCCTCCTCAGAGAATTTTGTTAAATCCACAACCACTTGAATATTATTTATAGTTGAGCCGTCATTCAGGGCGATAAAACTCACGTTTTTATTGCCTCTGCGCGTTCTAACCCAACCTTTTACGTTAATTTCTGCCCCAAAATCGGTACGTTTGACAGCATCTTTAATAATTGTTCGCGTCATAATCTATTTACAAGTTTTGTTTTTAAAAAAAATCGTGCAAAATTACAAAAAAATTTTGAGAAAAAGGTTTTATAAAATCCTGTTAATAAAAAATTTATAATTTATGCGAATCACGGGTTAAAATAAAAAAGACATAAAAGCGATAGCAAGTTTTCCGAATGCATGCAGCCATAAACCGTTTGTAGAACGGACTTTTGAAGCATTTTGAATGTCTGATTTTTCGATTA
>JAISYF010000006.1 GCA_031270065.1 Prevotellaceae bacterium
GGTGGACAGGAAGACACACGGTAGTTGGGTTTTTCAGGCTCACGTTAGCAGTGAGCGTGCTGCAAAGGCGTATATTGAGAATGTTATTGGCAGAATGTATCCGAGCCAAAACGGGCAGGTGATACAGCAGGATATAATGTTTCAGGTTAGGGGTAACATTGCGAGCGGTGGCGCACCGATGGCCGACCAATCGGATTATGACTTTGATGTAACAGGTATCACCGAAGCCAACGCACAAGAGATGCAGTCTATCAAAGAGGCGGCAGTTGCTAACGGCACGTTTATGAAAGCTCCTAATGGTAATTTTAGCAATTTGAATGAGCGTCAATGGTTGCAGGTGCGCACAAAGGCGTTTAAGGAGTGGTTTGGGGAGTGGGAGTTGAGGTTCAAGAGTGTTAACGTAATTCCTGTTTCAATGCGATTTAAGAATTTTCAGGCAGCAAAGGAATGGGCAGAGAATAACATTGCGGGTATTTACGAAAAAGAGCAAACAGGCGGTAAGGGCAGAATAGAAATAAGTAAAGGGGCGATTAGTAAGTTTTTCAATAATAGTGCCGTTGTAAAAAGCGAAAACGCAGAAATACACAAGTCGGTAATATCTGTATTGCCCGAAGTGATAAAGAACTCTGTTGTGGGCGAAACACACCCCGATTACAAGAAAATTGACGGAGTTAGGAAGCCCAAAAACGGCATAATTCCGAACACGAAAATACATCGTTTGTTTGGCGCGGTGGAGTTGGACGGCAAAATTTACAGGGTGAAAACTACCGTAAAGTATTTTACGGATAAGAGCAACGAAAACAAAGTACATTCATACGAGGTGATAAAAATAGAGTTGTTGGACGAAACCGACAACTCTACGGAGCGCAATCCGGACAGCCAAACTGTTTCCCCAATTGCGGCTGCAAAGTTACTACAAAATGTTGAAAAATCCTACGAAAAGGGGAAATTTATTTTAGACGACCATTCCAAAGTAGTCGATGAGAACGGCGAGCCGCTCGTGGTATATCACGGGACAAATAATAAGTTTACTGAATTTGACACTCATAGAAACAATTATCTGACGGGCACTTGGTTTACACCCAATAAAAAACGAGCCATAACGTACGGACGTAATCTTATGGGAGTTTTTTTGAATGTCAAAAATCCGTCAAATGATTTCTTTATACGAGAAAATTATGACGGAATAATGCAAACCGACGATATATATGGAAAATCAATATATGAAGTTATAGTATTCTCTCCCTCCCAAATCAAGTCTGCAACGGACAACAACGGTAATTTTGACAGTGAGAGCGACGATATAAGGTTTATGTTTGCCGGCGAGCAGGGCATAAGAACCGCCGCACAGAGCGCAGACGAGGCAGTAAGGCGCGAGGCAGAAACGCGGCTTGATAATTTGGATGTAGCGCGCCAAATGGAAGCGAAGTTTGAAGAGGAAAATACACCTGAAATATCCGAAATGAAAGCGCGGGTTGCGGAATGGCTGAAACAGGGAAATTTAGAATGGGCAAGAGGCAAAACAAAAGACGAAATAATAAAACATTTTGACAACGAGTTAAAGCCTGTTGGATATATTCCGGTTAAATATGTATCTTTGATAGACGCTGATGTTACAGATAACAGAGTGTATTCGGGGCAGGGATATTTCATCGACCACGCCGTAAATCATCATCCAGACGTAGAGGCAGAAAAATATGACAATATACAAGGCGTTCTTAATAACCCCGATGATATAAAAGAAACATTTAAAGAGGGTAAAAGGGCGGTTGTTTTTATAAAGAATATTGACCGTTGGAACGCTGTTGCTGTTCATGTAGAGAAAAACGAAGAGGGAAAAATTATTTTATACACTACATTTTTTAATCAGAAAAAAAAGCCGTATGCTAATGAAAAAAGCATACGACCCGTATCATCAGAGGGCGGCGTATCCTCTATCGTTCGTACCGAAAAGTCGGCACACGGCAGAAGCCTTTCTGCTCGTAATGACGGTGCAAAGGTAAACAATTTTTTGATACCTGACAATATTTCTCGCGAAGATGCGAAAAAAATAAAATTTGCTACCGGGTGGGAGCGCGGTTCGGATGGGAAATGGCGGTATGAAATTCAGGACGTAAAAGTAGATGTGTCTAAACTTAACTACAAAGCGCAGGGCTATAAAGACCCTTATGATTTTTATGGCAAAAAGCAGAAATTAAGTGATGTAATAGATGCCCCCGATTTTTTCGAGTTATACCCGCAGGCAAAGGAAATTAGCGTAGAACTTTTGCACAGCAACACAATGGGTTACGGTACTTTTGCCTCTTATGACGACAAAAATAAAGTTATTTCTGTAAGCAGTACAATATTTAACGTAGAAGACAGTGAATTGCAGGATGAGGCCAACAGAATTTTTGCGCACGAGATACAGCATTTTATACAGGACACAGAGGGCTTTGCTAAGGGAACTCGAGTAAAACGCGGCAACTACAAAAAATATGAGCAAACCGCCGGCGAGGTCGAAGCCCGCAATGTCGAGCGGCGAATGAATATGAGTGCGGAAGCGCGGCGCGCCTCGCTTGCAGTGGAGACGGAAGATGTAGATAGGGGTGAGCAGATATTTTTGTTTGGGGCTTTATCAAATCCCTCTCAAATAAAATCCGCCACCTCCAACAACGGCAATTTTGATGAAAAAAATTCTGATATAAGGTTTATGGTTGGGGATTTTGACAATTCAGAAAAAAGCGGTAATTTTGCAGCAAACTCAAATAATAATTTTAATTATGCCAACGACAGAGATAAAGCCCGATTGGGTAACGAGCGAACAATGGACAGCCGTACCATACACAGCGTGGTGGGAGAACGAGCGCAGGGCTGGGGAATATCAAAAACGTTGTCCGCCAATTACAACCGAGCAGGCAATCGCACAGGTACGCCGACTGAACAAGCCCAAAAATTCAGCGACAACATAGCGAAGTCCGCCCGCGAAAACGGCGTGTGGATTGACAACGCTATTTCAGAACTTACCACAGGCGCACAAATTGGCGAGGGTGGCGAAAGTTCCGTATATTTGTCAAAAGACGGAAAAAATGCGATAAAACTCACGCATTTGTCTTATTTTACCGACAGCCAAGATATAGTATATAAATACGCCGCACACAATCAATTATTCCCCAAAACAGAATATAAGATTATCGGTTTTGCCAAAGATGAGCAGGGCAGAAATTGTGTTGTTTTAGAACAGCCCTTTGTTTTTGCGCCTGAAAAAGCCATACAAAAACAGGTAGATGATTATTTGATTGGCAACGGATGGAAAAAAATAGACGAGGGAGTTTTTGAGAGCGGCGAGTTTCGTATTTCAGATGCGTTGATAAAAGAGGACAACGACAATATTCTTTTAGACGGCAACGGCAATTTACGTTTCATTGACCCCTTTATTATACCGACAAAAAAATTAGACGGTGCCGCCGAAAGTCCCTCTCCCTCCTTACGATTTCAAACGCATGCCCCTTCATCGCCTTTGGACAGCAGCGACAAAGTTCTTTATTCCTACACATATGACGCTAATGGCAATTTGACAGGCAAAAAGGCGCTGACCGA
>JAISYF010000062.1 GCA_031270065.1 Prevotellaceae bacterium
AATATCGTCCAACCAAAATCTTTCCCAGCCAAGCAATATGGCAATAATAAGAATGGTTGACGGTTTTTGGAATGAGGCACCTTGGATTAACAACAATTTGTTGTCGTCCAACTCTTCCAACTTTCCCTTGATAACCATCAGGTCAGCAGGGTCAAAATTTTCAGCATTTAAGCTGAGCCAAGTGTTTACAGAATTTGTATCCATAAAAAATAAATTTTAATTTGCCTCCATTTCGCAATTCGCACGGCTATCGGCAACTCCGTTTTATCTTGATAATCAGACAAAAAAGAAAGCGGACTTAAATATCCGCTTCAGAGGCTGTGAGAAATACCCGTAATTACAAATAAGTTAAGCCCGCACTTCTGCGAACGCTCACTCATTCTTGCAATTACTAAAAGAAACTCTCACATTTCTGAAGCAAGAAATAGCAAAACGCTAATCTATATGTCTAATAATCTGTTATTTTTCTATGTCATATTTCTACATTTTTTCGATTATAAATCAGTCGCAAAATTACAAATTTATTTTGAATTAACAAATTCTTTGCCGTTTTCGGAAATAAAGTTAATTTCAACTAACAAATGCAACATTAAGTAACAAAAAAATCTTTCAAAACTATTTTTTGGGCGTGCCAGAAAATAGTTGTGAAAGATTGGGCAAAAATTATTACTTTTACGTTGTATATGAAAAAAGCACACATTACCAACGAACAAAGCTACACAATTTCCGCGTTAGTTGCGCAAGGATTGTACCCAAAGTTGCATTATGTAGTTGAATTTATCCAATTTTTTTTTACAAAATATTTTGCAGTTACAAAAAAAAGCAGTACCTTTGCAGCCATTTTTGTGTAACCGCTGGCAAAGCATAGAGATACTTGTGAATGTTGCACTAATTTTCAACTTAAATTATTAATATTTATGGATTTAATTAAAGTTGCCGAGCAGGCTTTTGCCGTAGAAGTTAATCACCCAAAATTTAAAAGCGGCGATACAGTTACGGTTGCGTACAGAATTAAAGAGGGAAACAAAGAGCGCGAACAGTTGTACCGCGGCGTGGTAATCCGCATTTCAGGACACAGCGATAAAAAACGCTTTACCGTTCGTAAAATTTCCGATAACATCGGAGTTGAAAGGATTTTTCCGTTAAATTCGCCTTTTATTAGCAAAATTGAGGTTAATAAAATTGGTAAAGTACGCCGTGCAAAACTCTATTATTTGCGCAGTTTGACAGGTAAAAAGGCTCGCATCAAAGAAAAACGAGTTTAAATTTCTTTGTCATTCAAAAAAAAGCCGCTTTAAAAAGGCGGTTTTTTTGTAACATATTAAAGCACAAACTTCACAAACACATACAAAATTTTATTCGTGTGGTCAGTGTGGTTAGTGATTAAAAAGAATCTTAAAACAGATGAAAAAAATTGCATATCATACATTGGGTTGTAAATTGAATTTTGCGGAAACTTCGGCAATCGGACGGGAGTTGCGCGGACGCGGTTTTGAGAACGCAAAAAGCGGCGAGCAGGCTGATATTTGCATTATTAACACTTGTTCTGTAACAGATATGGCGGACAAAAAATGCCGTCAGGCAATACACAAATTTGCCTCGAAATACCCTGATGCTTTTGTGATTGTTACAGGCTGCTATGCGCAGTTGAAACCTGAGGAAGTATCTGATATTCAGGGGGTTGATATGGTTGTAGGCTCAAATGCGAAGTTTGAAATAGCAGATATTCTGCAAAAAATTGAGATTGCAGGTCAAGCCCGAAATGACAAAAAAGAACAAGAAACTTTCAATAAAATAAATGTTGTAAAAACAAGTCAAATACTTGATTTTCATCTTGTTTATTCGGCAGACGATAGAACTCGGTATTTTTTAAAAGTGCAAGACGGCTGCGATTATTATTGCACCTATTGCACCATTCCGTTTGCGCGGGGCAAAAGCCGCAACTCAAACATTATCAGCACTTTGCAGGTTGTAAAAGAGGCGATTGACAACGGCGCGAAAGAGATTGTCCTCACAGGAATTAACATTGGCGACTTCGGCAAAAGCACTAACGAAACTTTTTTTGATTTGATAAAGGAAATTGACAAAATTTCCGCCGATGTTCGTTATAGAATTTCATCTATTGAGCCGAATTTGCTCACTGACGAAATGATAGAGTTTGTTGCTCATTCACAGCGTTTTACGCCGCATTTTCATATTCCGTTACAATCGGGCAGCGATAAAGTGCTTGCGCTTATGAAACGCCGTTACAACACCCAACTTTTTTTAGATAAAACACTGAAAATCAAATCATTGATGCCTGACGCTTTTATCGGCGTTGATGTGATGGTTGGAATGAGGGGCGAAACAGACGAACTTTTTGCCGAAACTTTAAATTTTCTGCAAAAAACGCCCTTTTCTCAACTGCACGTTTTCACGTATTCGGAGCGAGCAGGCACAAAAGCACTTGATATTCAGCCGATTATACCGCAAAAAGAGCGCAAACGCCGCAGCAGAATTTTGCACGAACTTTCTGAAAAATGCCTTGCGGATTTTTACGCCTCGCAAAAAGGAAAAACCGCTCCCGTTCTATGGGAAAACGGTAAAGATAAAACCGTAATGTACGGATTTACAGATAATTATGTTAAAATTTCCGCGCCATACAACAAAGATTTGATAAATACTTTTCAAAAAATCGTTATTTAGTGAGGATTACCAGATTTTAGGTTTAATGGTCAAGAAAAGAAAAAAGAATAGATGCGAAAATACCCGTCAATAAAGATTTTTCGGTTGTTTTTCGACAATCTGCTGTGGTATGCGCTACGCAATTTTTTATGCACAAAAATATTATTACCTTTGCAATAAATTAAACACTAATAAAAATGGAACGAAAAACCTCAATGTCGTTAGTTTGGAGCAGTGCCGACAAGTTTGGAGTGCAGTTGCTGGCAATGCTTGTCGGAGTTTTCACAGCGCGAATGCTGTCGTCTGCTGATTTCGGCATAATCGCCTGCCTTGCAATTTTTACCGCGATTGCTAATGTGCTGATTGACAGTGGGTTTTCGGCTGCGTTGATTAGACGCGAAAAAAATACGAACAGCGAATATTGCGCAGCGTTCCTTTTTAACCTGATTTTCAGCGTATTGCTTTATTTTGTGTTATATTTTTCATCAGGCAAAATTGCGCAATATTATAATATACCGCAACTTGTTTCGCTCTCGCGTTTTGTTTTTATTGCAGTGGTTATCAATTCGTTAGGTATAATTCAGAATATAATTTTTACCCGCGAAATGAAATTTAAGGAAATTTCTATCGCAAACTTGGTATCTGCGGTAGTGTCGGCGGTGGTAACGGTGATTTTGGTGCTTTCGGGCTATACTTTTTGGGCGATTGCGTGGCAGCAAATCACGCTTGTAGCAGTGCGCGTGGCGGTAATGTGGGCGTTGTCGAACTGGAAACCGATTTATAAACCCGATTTTTCGGTATTGATTAAGTTATTCAGTTTCAGCGCGTTACTGCTTTTAACAAGCATTGTAAATATTTTTGGGAAAAATATATACGCCCTGAAAATTCCTGTAAAATTCGGCACAACCAACTTTGGTTATTACGACCGCGCACGAAAATTTCAGGAAATTCCTGCCGGAGTAGTTGCTGGCGCGTTGTCAAGTGTGGCGTACCCTGTACTTTCCTCGCTCAACAATGAACCTGACAAGCAAAAGCAATTTTTTCGTAAAATGGTGAGAATCAACGCTTTTTTGATTTTTCCCGTAATGCTGGGCTTGATTGGAATTATCGAAAATATGACTGTGATTGTGCTGACTGAGAAATGGCTGCCGATGATAGATTATTTTCGGATTTTGTGCGCTACGGCAATTTTTATGCCGTTTCAGTCGCTTTGTTTAACAACTTTTAACGCAATCGGCAAAGCCAAATACAATTTTGCGCTCGAACTTGGGCGCAACCTGTTGATAATCACGCTATTTTTCCTCTTTTCAGAAAACGTTACGCAGATGTTGCTTGGTTACACAACGGCGATGTTTTGCGCATATATTTGCGACATTATTTTTGTGGGGAAATTTATAAAATACTCATTATCAGAGCATTTACGCGATATTTTGCCTTACGCTGTAATTTCTGCCGCGATGTGCATTTTGGTACTTATTATTGGAAATTTTTTTGCACGTTGGCACATTAATATTTACCTGATTTTTGCGGCGCAATGCTTGCTCGGCGCAGGTTTTTACATTGGCACCGCTCGTCTGCTCGGCTCGCAAGTAATAAGAGATGTGTTTGATTTGTTTAGAAAAAAAAATGGTTGATTGATAGATAGAAAAATTTTATAAAAAAATGTATTTATAACAAAAATTTATTGTAACTTTGCACCAATTTTTTGACAGAGTTTTATTGGACTTCGGCTCTTTTAGAAAATCATGATGAAAAAAATCAAATTTTAGAAGTTCCCTGTTAGATAATTTATGCTGTCTAAAATGCTGAATAATAGAATATAAACAAAATTATAAGTTGTGTGATTTGCCCTCTTGCTTCAAAAAAAGGAGATTTTTTAAGCAAAAAATTGTTTCCTAAAACAATGAAGCCGTTTTTAGATAAATGGATATACTAACAATGTTAATGTAAAGAATATGAATAAATTATCAGCATATCTCGCAGAAGAAAAACAGTCAAAGCGCAAAGGCGGCCTGTATCATAAAACACAGGTAAATTTTGCCTACAATTCCAACCGAATTGAGGGCAGCCGACTTACAGAAGAACAAACCCGCTATATTTTTGAAACCCGCACCATCGGATTCAAAGACGAAGACGCCGTGCCGGTTGATGATATTATTGAAACTTCCAATCACTTTGTGGCTTTCGATTA
>JAISYF010000015.1 GCA_031270065.1 Prevotellaceae bacterium
GGGAACGGTTTACAACGACCTTACAAAAATCTGCAAACTGATTGCATTTCTCACCGGCAACAGTTACAACAGTATTCACAACGAGTTACAGAAAGGCGTGTTTTTCTCAAACTACTATAAGAAAGAGATAGACGAGGCGAACAAAATCCTTGCAGAGTTAAATATCTTAATATCAATAGACAAAGACAAACAATACTAAATTTACAACCCCTTGTAAGGTCTTTTTTCTTATTCTTTTGCACCACGATTTTAATTGAAATCGTGGTTTTCTTTTTATTGGCACAAAAGAAAATCCAACCGCCGAAAACAAAAAAATTATGTTTTCAGATGAAAAGTTGAGCAAGCGAGAGCAGAAATCAAACTCGTTTGCATTTATGCCGAGCGCAGCCGACTTTGCGCAAAGCGAAATTTCTTTTAATGATGTACCGAAAGCAGTTGCACATTTAATTCGCAAGGTTGAAAAAATAGAAACCTTGTTAAGTGCCGAACAGTTTGTAACGAGCAGGAAATCTTGTGCAAATCGGGAGCAAAACCGAACTTGTTCAGATTTTGCCGAGATGCAGCCGATATTAATATCTTACAGCAAATCAATGACAAATAGAGTTGATAAAAAATAATCTTGCAGATTATAAGTAACAATTCGAAAAATGTATTACCTTTGCAGTCGGATAAAAATTGAAATAAAATGTCAGTTCAAGATTTAAAAACAGGGAAACAAATTTTCGATTTTCTCAATAAAGCTGCTAATAATCAGAATGATTACGAGCAAAAATTGAATGATGAAAACCGTAAAAAAAACGGCGTTTTTCTGACTAATTCTTTATGTACGGTTGAAAATGTTTTGAGTGTTGTTGATTTGAATAATGACATTTTCTCAAAAAAAATACTCGAACCTGCTTGCGGACAGGGTATTTTTATTTTAAAACTTTTGGCTGATATTTACGCTTTTTGTCCAGAAGAAATTTTGATCGCAAATTTTATTTCTAACAATATCTATTTCGTTGATATTCAAAAAAAAATGGTCGAAATCACAAAATTAAATATAAAAAAGTTGTATTATTTTCTTTTTGAAAAGGAATTTGTGGGCAATTTCAACGAAATTGTGGCTGATTTTACTGAAAGACAATCAACAAAAACCTCTTCTCTATTTGATAATACTTCGGAAAATCTTTTTGCAAATTTGTATAATTCTTTCGATTATGTAATTGGAAATCCGCCGTATGTAACCTTGTACGGCAGGCGTGATAAAAAAGAAAATGAGGAACAGCGCGTAAAATATCTGCAAAATTACAGTCAGTTTCCAAATACGGTAAAGAATGGAAAAATCAACCTTGTAATGCTGTTTCTGGAACATTCGCTTGATTTGTTGAAAGAAAATGGAAAATTAAGTTTTATTGTTGATGTTGCGTTCTTTGAAACTGCATATCAATACACTCGCAAATACTTGTTGGAAAATTCGCAAATAAATGAATTACAATTAAATATAACAGATTTTGAAGTAGCAAGTGGACAAATTGTTTTAAAATTGACAAAGTTAAAACCAGCAGACAACGAAGTTAAAATCATTGACAATAAAACTCAAAACTCATATTTTATTCCACAAAAAGATTGGTACAACAAAGACGATGAATACAAATTTAGATATAACGGCTGTAGAATTTTTAGACAAATTTTTGATACAGTTGTGCATAAAAAAGACAAAACAATTTTAGAATTATTTCCACACAAAAATTTGCGCACTTGCGTTATGTTGCTTGATATGGAAGATAAATTTACTTTTTCGAACGGGCAAAATCAAGACGAAAATTTAGTTTATCCATATTACCAAGGCTCAAAATCTCTGTCCGAAAAATTTGGAAATTTATCTTTTTCGAAATATTTTTATTATGATAAACCGTTGCAAGACAAGATAAATGACGAGTTGAAAATAGAATTGGAAAAACAGGGCATAAAAAATAAAAAACGCATTGGTTTGGGAGAAACGGTAATTTACGATAATCCTAAAATTTTTATTCGCCAATCTGCGAAAGAAATAATTGCAACGCTTGATTTAAAAAAAGGTGCTGCAAATAACAGTTTGTATGCGTTTTCGTTGCGCGATAATTCGCAGAAAACGATTGATTTTTTGTATTTTCTCTGTGGTTTTCTAAATTCCAATTTTGCAACTTATTATGCTCAACAAATGAACATAATCCGTTTTTCGCAAGGCAAACAACCACAAATAAAAATAAGTGATTTAGGGTCAATTTTTATTCCGCAAAATGTTGATTTGCAAAATAAAATCAGCAATTTTTGTAAAGAAATTTATAATAATAAATCAAAAAAAAATGATTGTATTCCAGAAATCAATAATCTGATATACAATTATTATGAGTTAAATGATTTACAAAAAAGCACAATCGAACAAAGTATTAAATCTTTTTGATTTTCTCTTCTTGCTCGTTATTTTTCGCCAATAAATCCTCTTTTATTCCGCTTTCCTCAATTTGTTTCAACGCTTTTTTTGAAATTTCAATTTGCCGCTTGTGGCTTTCCATGATTTTGTCAAACAAAATATTGATAAATTCGGCACGATTGCGATTTTCGGTTTTTGCAGAGATATTTACTTGAAGTTGATTTTTCGGATTTCTGCGAAAAGTGGGACTTATATCTTTGAGAAAATATGTTTTAACAAGTTCATTATCTGCATTTTTTACAAATTTCAGTCCATTATCCGTTTCTTCATAATAAACGAAAATGTAAGCCAAATAAAAAGAACCTTGATTTATCAAATCAATGATTTTGTCGGGCGTTCCAATATCAGGATTGCTGTCGGCACTCGAAATTTTAACCGCCTTAAAATCAATCCAAATCAACTCTTTATGTCCATTCAAGCAGAAATAAGTCATTGCGTCCCAAGGATTTTTTGTTGCGCCTTCGGGCGAGGATTGCGAGTTTTTGAAATATCTGTGATTTTGCATTTCGGCAACAAACTGTTTTTCCAACAAATCGCTAATTTCCGCGCCGGCTCTTGCTTTTGCTGAAATTGCAGGATTTGGATTCTTGTCAAGAATCGTTTCTGTTAAAGATTTTAATCGCTTAAAATCAATGTTTCAAATGCGTGTATTTCCATATTTTTATTGAAATAAATTTGAGTTAAAAAACTCCAAAACAGACATGCCACACGCTTTCGCAATTTTTTCAATATTTTGAATTGAAACATTGCGTTTGCCTTGCTCAATACTTGCAATGTAAGTTCTGTCAAGCCCGCATTCAAACGAAAATTTTTCTTGACTTAATCCTTTTGCCGTACGCAACTCGCGTAATCTTTTGCCTATTTTTTCTTTGATGTCCATTCCCAAAAATAAAGCGCAAAATTACAACATTGTAGATTTTCAAACAACGGACTATAGGTAACACTAAGCTTTTTTACTGATGCCTGCCAACAACAGCGCAACCGGCTTGTTTCAAATTCTCAACGACAACAAAGGCGTAGGGTTATTGTTTGAAACCGAAGGCGACACTTTGGCGCAAACTTTTAAATCCGAACACGGCAACTA
>JAISYF010000085.1 GCA_031270065.1 Prevotellaceae bacterium
AGTGAGCGAAACTTTGGCGTCGATAACAAAATGCTTGTTTTCAGGCAAGTTAATAATGTAGTCGGGACGTACATTAGCGCCGTTTTCCGTTTTAAAATTCTCTTGCTTGCGGTAATGAACGTCGCGTAGTAAGCCGGCTTTTTCCAAAATCAGTTCCAACTGCACTTCGCCCCAGTCGCCCTGCAACTTACTGTCGCCTTTGAGCGCTTTGGTGAGTTTGTTAGCGTCCTCACTGACTTGCTGGTTGAGTTTCATCATTTGTTCCAACTCTTTGCGGAGGGCGGTTTTCTCGCGGGTTTCGCGGCTGTAAGTTTCTTCTACTTTCTTTTCAAAATCGGTAATGCGCTCTTTAAGCGGCTGCAACACTGCGCCGATATTCTTTTCGTTCAACTCCGTAAATTTTTTGCTTTTCTCTTCGAGCAAATCGTTGGCTACATTGCGAAATTCCAGTTTAAATGTTTCCTGTAATTTCGTCATTTCCTGCGATAAGATAGCAATACGCTCCTGCGCCTTTGCCAGTTCGGACTTTGCAGCAATGAACGCCTCGTTCTTTTGCTGCAGTTCGGTTTTCAGTTCGTCGTACAACGGACGCGCCACCACATTTTCCGGAGGTTTCACCTGTTTTGTTTTCCACAGGAAATAACTCAATGCCATACAAAACAGCACGAGTACAGAAAGAAGAATATACATAATTAAGAGATTTACAGATTTATAAATTTACGGATTTTTTCTGCAAATTTACGAAAAAAATTCAAAATGGGTAGCAAACTTTTTTATAGCGTTGTATCAAATAAAGTTTTTTGTTTTTCCATTTTTATTGGAAAATTTGCAATAAAAAGTTCTTTCCCGTTTTGGTCGGAATTTTCTGTAATATTCCGCATTCCGTAAGTTAAATTCCAACTTTGAATATTGGCAAATGAAAATAAATCTTTGATATATTGACTATCATCATAAGTGATAAGCCATTTATGTGGACATTTTTTCATATTTTCCGCAAAACGCTCGTGGTCAAATGACTTATGTAGATTGCCGTTTTTGCCGTACAGTGCTGATTTTGTTGCCGAATAATAAGGTGGGTCAAGGAAAATAAATACGTTTTTGCCTTCTTTTTGTACCACTTCTTCATAATCGTAATTCGTTATTAACGAACTATTTACTACTTTTTGTAAATCATTGAGCCGCTGTATGCTGCTTTCGGTAAAACGCCCTGTAAATGCGCCCTCACTATAACCGCCGCTTAATGTCGTACCTGAAAATGTAATACGGTTATACACGAAGAATGCTGCCGCACGTTCTAAATCGCCAAATTGAATGTGATTTTCGTTCAAAAATTGATATAATTCCTTACCAACTTTGTACTTTTCTTTCCATTCATACACTTTTGCTATTAGCCCTCCGACATCTTTTTGCGTCATTTCCCAGAATTTATAAAGTTCATTATATAAATCATTTACCCAATATTTTTTATTCGGAAAACGTTGTTTGATGTACACAAATACCGAGCCACCTCCAAGAAATGGCTCTCGAAATTCGTCAAAATCGGGCAACAACCTTGCGATTGTTTCAACTGCCCGACTTTTGCCGCCAGGGTAACGAAGTGGAGATTTTATCATATTGATTTACAAATTTTTACATTAAACCCATTTTCCATAGCCTCATCAAGCAGCGTATTAATAAACCTAATTTGTTCTTGTGAAAAAGCATTGTCCAAAAGAAACGCCGCCCTGTCCAAAATGGGAATTTCAGAGGTAATTTCGCTCTTAATTTTCGACGAAGTCAAATTCAAAATTGCCCGACTTTTCATCGGAACGCCATTAACAGTCACATCGCAAAGATTTGAATACAATATCATTTTTAGCAATCCATCTTTTATATCATCCACGCTAGGCAAAATACTGTTTTTAGAATGCTTGCTTTCAATCAAAAACACAGTATCGTTTTCGATTTTAACTTCATCAACAGTGAAAAAGTATTGTCCGCCAAGATAATTTGTAATGGTGATTTTTGCTTTTGTCAATGTTGATAGTGACTCTTTGGGTTGCGTGGTATCAATTTCGCGGCTCTGCGCTTTTTTTGCCTTTTCGCGAGAAAATTGCATAAATGCCGAAACATCTTTGCCGATTTTAGTTTTGAAATTGTTTATTCCGCTAAAACTATGAAGTGTTACGCCTGTTTGCTTTGATATTTTTTTGTAAGCGTTCTTCGCGTTGTCAATTATTTCGTGCAAATTGGTTTTCAGTTCGCTCAAATTCCAATGCAACGACGAACTGTGATATTGCTCAATTTCTTTGATTTTTGAAATTACATAGTTATTATCAAATTGGAAATCTGTAATTTTATTTTTGTATTTTGGATTTTTTGTGGCTTTATCGTAATAGGCAAAAATCACAAACACATCTAACAACGACATCAACGAAACTGTGTCCCACTGCAAAAAATCTCTATCGCCATCAAAACCTTCATCTTTTATTATTGGAATTACAGTTATTTTCTTTGAAACATTGAGCGTATTATAAACCCGTTCATAAGGGTATGAGCGTGTCCGTTTCGGCGATACCCATTTTGAAACAGCAAAAGAATGTTTGTCGTCTTTGATAATACAAAATGAATTCACATTATTAATATTAAACTTATTAACGTCAATAACATTCAAACTTTCTGCAAGAAAAACTTTGTATTTTATACCGGTTATTTTGCCTTTAATGTCCATATAATAATTCCTTTTATTGTTGTAATTCCTTTTTGTCAATTACATTATATTCAGTCTTAATATATTCAGCGCCGCAGCCGAAAAGCGCTCAATATTGCGCAGGCGGTCGTTGGTGAATTGCCGTTGCTCGGAGCGGATACCTTGCGGGGTTGCCACTGCAATGCATACCGTGCCTACCGG
>JAISYF010000223.1 GCA_031270065.1 Prevotellaceae bacterium
GCAATTAACACAATTTTTCGTTTATCAATTTTTCCAGAATTTTGAACTTTGGAAAAGTTTGCCAGCAACAGTCCCGCGCCGTAATTTGTCAGTGAGCAAACCAAAATCAGCGACAAATATCGCCAATCCCACCACGCATAAAAGAAGTACGAGGCAGCAAGTAGAAAAAGGTTTTGAATTTTTACATTTTTTGCCAACGCCCAATAAATCAAAAAGACAATGGGCATAAAAATGGCGAAATCAATAGAGTTAAATAACATAAATTGTTGTTGTTGTTGTTTATAGTCTGTTGCACAGACTATAAAAATAGAGAGTACTCTCTATTTTAAATTTTTTTTTTTAGAAAATCGGCACAAAGGTACAACTTTATTTTAATATTTTAATATGAATGTAAAATATTAAAAAAAAAAATTCAGAAAGTTTTTATAAGTTTGTGTGTAATTGAAAATTTTATGCTAATTTTGCGCATTATGATTTTTCCGCAGAATTTTGAACAAAAAATAGGGTTTGATATTATCAGAAACGAACTTAAACGCCTCTGTTTCAACGAACAAGGCAAAGAGGAAATTGATAATATCAAGTTTTTGACGGACTTTGAGCAGGTGGTTTCTTGTCAAAATATTGTTGACGAAATGTGCAAAATCTTTATAGAATTTGCTGCAAATTTTCCCCTTACAACACTCGAAAATCTTACGGCAAGTTTTGCAAATACCAGATTAGAAGGCACATTTCTTAGTCCGACAGAGATTTTTAATGTAAGAAAAACACTTGAAAATATTGCCTCTGTGGTAAATTTTTTCTTAACAAAAGAAAGAGCGCGTTTCCCTGAATTGCATAAATTGAGCGAAAATGTTTGCCTTTTTCCTGAAATTTTGCGCGAAATTTCTAAAATTCTTGACAAAGACGGGCAAATAAAAGATAGTGCATCGGAGGAATTAAGCCGTATTCGCAGGGAGAAATTTAAGTCGCAAAGTGCGGTGTCAAAAACATTGCAACGTGTTGTAAATCAGGCAAAAAACGATGGACTTGTTGATAGCGACACCCTGCCTGCGATGCGAGACGGAAGGCTTGTGATACCCGTTTCTGCAATGAACAAACGCAAAATTAACGGCATAATTCACGACGAAAGTGCGACAGGAAAAACCGCATACGTTGAGCCTGCCGAAGTGGTTGCGCTCAACAATCATATTCGCGAACTCGAAAACGATGAGCGTAGAGAAATTATTAAAATTCTCACCATTTTTACAAATTTCCTGCGACCTTATTACGCTGATATTCAAGACTCTACGCTATATTTAGCAAAAATTGACGCGCTGGCTGCTATTGCAAAATATTCGCTTTCTATTTCTGCAATCCGCCCGTATCTGAAAAACGAGCCGACAATCAATTTTCACGATGCGCGACACCCGTTATTGCAAAAAACGCTTGAAAAACAGGGCAAAAAAATTGTTCCGCTTACAGTTTCATTAACAAAAAACAACAGAATTTTAATCATTTCGGGACCCAACGCAGGCGGAAAATCGGTCTGCCTCAAAACCGTTTGCCTGCTGCAATATATGCTGCAATGCGGGCTGCCTGTGCCGTTTGCCGAAAACTCTGAGGCTGGCATTTTCGACTCACTTTTCATTGACATCGGAGACGGACAAAACCTCGAAAGCGACCTTTCTACATACAGCTCGCACTTGCAAAATATGAAAGTTTTTTTGCGGAAAAGTACGGAAAAATCGTTGCTTTTGATTGACGAATTTGGTTCTGGCACAGAACCGCAAATCGGCGGTGCAATCGCGCAGGCAACATTGCAGGAGTTTTGTAAAAAAAACGTATTTGCCTTAATATCAACACATTACACCAATCTGAAACACTTCGCCTCAAACACCAAAGGCGTAATTAACGGCGCAATGCTCTACGACCGCAGTCAAATGAAACCGCTTTTTGTGCTGCAAACAGGCGCGCCCGGCAGTTCGTTTGCAATCGAAATTGCAAAAAATATCGGACTTCCGCAAAATGTTGTCGAAATAGCCGAACAACTAATTGGTACTGAGCAACTTAACTTTGACAAAAATTTTCAGTCTGCTTTGCGGGATAAGCGTTATTGGGAAAATAAACGTAAAGAAATTCATCAAAAAGAGAAATATTATGAGCAAAAACTTGCTGAATATGAAAGAAAACTTGCCGAAATCAACGAAAAACGCAAGGAAATTCTAAATCAAGCAAAAAATGATGCAAAAACCATTATCGACAACTCTAACGCGCTGATAGAGAACACGATACGCACTATCAAAGAGAACAAAGCGGAAAAGGAAACGACAAAAATTGCAAGAGCGGAAATTACAAAATTCAAGAAAAAATTTACAGAAAAGCAAGAAAAAACTCTGCAAAAAAAAGGAAAAGAGCAGGAAATTCACAAATTGGAGGTTGGAGATTTTGTGAAAATAAAAGGGCAAAATGTTGTAGGTCAGATAGTTGATGTGAAAGCAAAGAGTTCTGTCGCGCTTTTCGGCTCAATCCGCACCAATGTAAAAACGGAAAATCTTGAATATGTGTCAAAAAATCAGGCGAAAAAGAGCGACCCGCAGCGCATTTCAAAGAATGTGGTTAATGAAATCCGCAACACGCAACTTGCATTTTCGCAGCAAATCGACCTTCGCGGAATGCGCGCCGACGAAGCATTGCAAGCCATAATGTACTATATTGACGATGCGCAAGTGGCTAACGTTCAGCAAGTTAGAATTTTGCACGGCACTGGCAACGGCATTTTGCGCCAAGTTATACGCGACTATCTTTCAAACTGCAAAGGTATTCGTTCCTTTGCAGACGAACACGTTCAATTCGGCGGGGCGGGAATTACGGTAGTGAAATTTTGAGGAAAATGCAAAACAGGCTATAAAATCTTGCGGCAAAGGCAAAAACTATTTTTGAAACTGCAAAATGTTTTTTGACTTTTTAAAAATTTTTGTAAAAAATATTTGCCGCTTATATTTAATTTTTGTAATTTTGCACGTTCAAAGGCGCAAAAGCGCGAATGTTTTTTATACCCGCAGCATTGCAATAACAGGGTATAAAAATCATAATTTATAATTTATAATTTAAAATTAATTTTGTTTCTTTCTGATTTTTTTAAAATATACGCTCAACACCCGCTAATTCGGCAAATTGGCGAGTGGGAAAAAAATGCAGGGGCGAACCTGAATGTTCGCACAGACGATACGGACAAACATTTGTCTGTCGGCGGGCTTTTTGCATCGGCGAGGCAAATGGCTGCGGCTGAACTGTTTAACGCAGCGCAAAAGAATATTCTGTTTGTGGCAAACGATGCAGACGCGGCAGGTTACGCCTATTTTGACATTGCGCAAATAATTGATAATGAGAATGTTGCGTTTTTTCCTGCTCTTTATAAAAAAATCAACAAATCGGGAGGAACAGACAAGGCAAACGAAATTTTGCGTACCGATGCGCTGAATAAAATCAACAATCTAAAATCCTGTATCACAGTTACTTATCCCGATGCGTTGATGGAAAAAGTGATTTCATTTAAGGGGTTTGACGAGGTGAAAATTCGGCTGAAAAAAGGGCAAAATTTTGATATGGTTTTGCTGCAAAAAAAGTTGGAAACGCTTGGTTTTGAGGAAGTTGATTTTGTGTATGAGCCGGGACAATTTTCGGTGCGGGGCAGCATTATTGACGTGTTTTCGTTTGCAAATGAACTGCCCTACCGTTTGGATTTTTTCGGCGACACCATCGAGAGCGTCAGAACTTTCGACATCGAAAAGCAACTTTCAATTAAAGAAGTGTCCGAAATTTCCATTATTCCCTATATTCAAAATCTTGATAATGAAATGATTACGCTCTTTGAATTTATTCCAAAAGACACGATTATTTTATTTAATTCGGTAAATAATTGCGCCGAAAGGATTGACGAAATTTATACCGATGCGTTGATTAAAGAAAACGAAATGCACAAAACGCCCGATTTATTTCATAAATTTATTAATAAAGAAATTTTTAAAGAACAAATATCGGAATTTAGAATTGTGGAATTTTCGGGGAAACATTTCACGCAAAGTGCGCAACGCGAGCGCAAAGAACACGAAGAAAATTCTGCGCTCTCTGCTTATTCTCCGCGTCCTCTGCGTGAAAATGATATTAATTTTGAAACAACTCCGCAACCAATTTTTCACAAAAATTTTGATTTGGTTGCTAATTTTTTTAAACAGTATTTAACAGACGGCTATAAAATTTATATTTCATCGGACAGTAAAAAACAGACCGACAGAATTGCCTCAATTTTTGAAGACAGAGGCGACGACATTGCTTTTACGCCGATTGAAAAGACGTTGCACGAGGGTTTTATTGACAATGATTTACGGATTTGTTGCTTTACCGACCATCAAATTTTCGACAGATTTCATAAATTTTCGTTAAAAAACGACATAACTCGGCGCGGAAAAGCGGCGATGCTGCTTAAAGAACTGAATTTGCTCAAACATGGCGATTTTGTAGTGCATATTGACCACGGAATCGGGCGGTTCGGCGGACTGCTAAAAACCAATATCAACGGCAAACCGCAAGAGGTCATAAAACTGCTCTACAAGGGCGATGACATAATTTTTGTGAGCATAAATTCGCTGCACAAAATTGCAAAATACAAAGGCAGTGAAGGCGTAGAGCCGACACTCTCGAAACTCGGCACAGGCGCATGGGAACGGCTCAAAGAACGCACCAAAAACAAAGTGAAAGACATTGCCCGCGATTTGATAAAACTTTACGCGCAACGCCTTGAACAAGAGGGGTTTAGTTACTCGCCCGACAGTTATTTGCAGCAGGAACTTGAAGCATCGTTTATCTACGAGGACACGCTTGACCAATCGAAAGCCACCGCCGATATTAAGCAGGATATGGAGAGTTTGCGCCCAATGGACAGGCTGGTTTGCGGCGATGTGGGTTTCGGCAAAACCGAAGTGGCAATCCGCGCGGCGTTTAAGGCGGCGACTGACGGAAAACAGGTTGCGGTGCTTGTGCCGACAACGGTTTTGGCGTTTCAACACTACAAAACTTTTTCGGAAAGATTGGCAGATTTTCCTGTTACGATTGAATATTTAAGCCGCGCAAAATCGGTAAAAAAGATAAAAGAGATACAACAAAAACTCTCAAACGGTAAAATTGATATTCTTATCGGAACACATAAAATTGTCGGTAAAGAGGTGATTTTCAAAGATTTAGGGCTTTTGATAATTGACGAGGAACAAAAATTTGGCGTGGCGATTAAAGAGAAATTGAAAAATCTGAAAACCAACGTTGATACGCTGACCTTGACGGCAACGCCGATACCGCGCACACTGCAATTTTCGCTTATGGGAGCGCGCGATTTGTCGATTATCAACACGCCGCCGCCGAACAGATACCCCGTTGTAACCGAAATTATTGATTTTGACGAGAACACGATACGTGAGGCAATTCGGACAGAAATGGACAGAAATGGACAAATTTTTTTTATAAACAACAGAGTACAAAGCATTTACGTTTTGGAAAACAAACTAAAACGGCTTGTGCCTGAGGCGCGAATTGCCGTTGCACACGGACAGATGCCGCCTATGCAACTCGAAAACACAATTTTGGATTTTTTGGATTACGAATACGATATTTTGCTCGCAACCACCGTTATCGAAAGCGGCGTTGATATGCCGAATGTGAATACAATTTTTATAAATCACGCTAACTCATTCGGTTTGAGCGACTTACACCAACTTCGCGGGCGCGTTGGGCGCAGCAACCGAAAGGCGTATTGCTACCTGATTACGCCCGAATTTAAGAGCATTACCGAAGAGGCGCGGCGGCGTTTACAGGCGATTGAAACTTTCGCAGACCTCGGCAGCGGCTTTAATATTTCATTACAGGACTTGGACATTCGCGGCGCAGGCAATATGCTCGGCGCGGAACAGAGTGGTTTTATCGCCGAAATGGGCTATGAAACCTATCAAAAAATCCTTGCGGAAGCAGTACAAGAATTGAGAGATGAGGAATTTTTAGAGATTTTCGCTGTCTCAACTTCGTTAGACAACCGCGCAAAAAACTATGTTTCGGAGTGCGTTTTTGAAACCGATTTAGATTTGAACCTGCCAACTGTCTATGTATCAAGCACTTCCGAGCGGATTGCGCTGTACAGAGAGTTAGACGCAATAAGCGAAGAGCAAAGTTTAGAGCAGTTTAAAACCAGATTAACAGACCGTTTCGGCAAAATACCCGAGCAGGCTGACGATTTGTTAAAAGTGTTGCCGTTGCGGTGGAAAGCGGTGCAAATGGGAGTTGAGCGGCTTGTGCTGAAAAACAAAAAAATGTGGCTTTACTTGGTTTCCAACCCCGATTCGCTATTCTACCAAAGCGAAGAATTTGGACTTTTGCTCAATTATGTGAGCCGTTATCCAAAAAACTGTAGAATTGCCGAGTCTAACAACAAACGCCACATCACTATTGAGCCTGTTTCTTCGGTAAATACTGCGCTAAACGTGTTTGGAAAATTTTGGGAACAATAAAAAAAACGATATAAAAATGGGAATAGAACGCGGACTTTTTCAACGGACAGAATTGCTTTTAGGCAGAAAAAAAATGAATGAAATACAATCGAAAAAAGTGATAATTTTCGGCATTGGTGGAGTTGGAAGTTGGTGCGCAGAAAGCCTTGTACGCTCTGGATTTGCAGATTTAACGATAGTGGATTCCGACAGAATTTGTGTTACAAACATCAATCGGCAACTGATGGCGACAACAAAAACTGTCGGCGAAGTGAAAGTTGATGCGCTGAAAAACAGGCTTTTAGAAATCAACCCAAAGGCGCAAATAAACGCCCTGCAAATGATTTACAACCGCAACACAAAAGACTTTTTTGAGATAGAAAAATACGATTATATAATTGACGGCATCGACAGTTTAGAAAATAAAATGCTGCTGATTTTGGAAGCGGCGCAAACTGATGCGGTCTTTTTTTCGTCAATGGGCGCAGCGTTGAAAATGGATTTTTCGCAGATAAAAATTGCTGAATTTTGGCAAGTAGTCGGTTGCCCGCTTGCTGCTGCATTGAGAAAAAAAATGAGGAAACACAAAATTTTTCCTGCAAAAAAATTCAAATGTGTTTTTTCACCAGAAGTGCTTAAAAATCAGGGTAAAAACGCCTCTTGCGGTACAGAAAAATGCCTTTGCCCAAAGTCCAAAATCACTGTTGGCAACCCCGAACTTGCAAATCACGAATGGTGCAGCCAAAAAGCGCAAATCAACGGCACAATGGCACACACAACGGCAATTTTCGGCTTTGCGCTGGCAGGATTGGTAATGAATGATATTGTTGCAAAAAAAACACCTCAAACCCTACTCTCGTAAAATTTGAGGCTCTTAAACATGAGAAAAATATATATATTTGCGGAGAGAAAGGGATTCGAACCCCTGGAACCTCTCAGTTCAACGGTTTTCAAGACCGCCGCAATCGACCACTCTGCCATCTCTCCTCTCAATAATGAAAAAAAACTTTATCTTGTTGTCCTACTATGACTCGAACATAGGCTGGCTGAACCAAAATCAGATGTGCTACCACTACACCATAGGACAATACATTTTAAACTGAAAATTTCGGGCTGCAAAGGTACAACTTTTTTTTTAATCCGCAAATAAATTTTCAATTTTTATTTTTATTAAAAAAAAATTGTAATTTTGCATTTTATTAATCCTGTTTCTCTAATCTGTAAATTATGCGCAAGTTGCTGATAATCATATTTTTACTACTGCCAATAGTTTGTTTTTCGCAAGAAAATTCGGAACAGACTATTGACCGTATTATTGAAAAAATTTTTGATTTTATTAGCGATGAAACCGAAAATCCACCAGATTTTGAGCAACTTTATGACGATTTGACGCAATTTTATGCGCAAAAAATCAACCTCAACCAAACCGACAAAAATACACTCGAAAAATTGCGCTTTCTATCCGATATTCAGATAGAAAACTTGCTCGCATACCTCTATCTAAACAACGGAATGAAAACCATTTACGAACTGCAACTTGTTGAGGGATTCGATTGGTTTTCCATTGAATTTTTGTTGCCATTTACAAGTGTGGAAAGCGTTGATAATCAGAATGATAAATGGAATTTAAAGCAAATTTTACGCAAATCGAAACACGAAATAGTTTTACGCACAGACGGCGGTTTTGAAAAGAAAAAAGGATTTTTTAATAATACGCAAAATCCTGAAAATCAATATATTGGAAGTCCATTTTACGAACTTGTGCGGTATAATTTTAAGGCATCGGACAAAATTCAGGCTGGATTTTCGGCGGAAAAAGATGCGGGCGAGCAGTTTTGGGGCAAAAAACACAAAGGTTTTGACTCGTATAACGCTTATATTCAGGTAGACAGGTTGTGGAAATTTGAGCGGATTGTGGTCGGTGATTTTCGCGCAACATTCGGGCAAGGGCTGATAATGAACGGCGCATTTAGCGCGGGAAAATCCTCGCTCGTGTTGCAAATTATGCCGCAAAACAGTGGTTTGAGCAAAAAATCGGGTACTGACGAATTTAACTTTTTTCGCGGTGTCGGCGCAACAGCAAAGTTGGGAAGTTTCTCATTTACAGCGTTTTATTCGTTCCGAAAAATGAACGCGGACACCACAGGCGGCAGTTTTACCACTTTAAAAACAGACGGACTTTTTCGGCAAAATTCCGATTTTCTGAAACGCCATGCAGTTGAACAGCAAACAGTTGCAGGAAATTTAATTTATAAACACAAATATTTCAAAATCGGCGCGACTTATTATCAATCGTGGCTGTCTGTGCCGCAAATTCCCGCAAATGAGCCGTACAAACTTTTCGCTTTCAGCGGAAAAACGCAGGCGGGCGCGAGTGTGGATTATTATTTTAAAGTCAAAAAATTCACTTTTTTCGGCGAAACCGCGCTTAACCAAAATCTCGGCGTTGCCACACTCAACGGCGTAATGACTGCTCCCGTTTCAACGCTAAATTTGGCGGTTTTGCAACGATATTTCAGTCCAAAATACGACCTGTTTTTTGCAAACGCTTTCGCTAAAAATTCCACGACAAACAACGAAAACGGCATTTATTTCGGCGCGGAAATTCGACCTGTAAAACGTTGGAAAATAGCGGCTTACGGCGATGTTTTTAAATTTTCGTGGCTAAAATATGACGTGTCGCGTCCCTCAAACGGCTTCGATGCGCTGCTGCAAACCGATTTTGCGGTTAATCGAAATTTTGAAATGTACCTGCGCGGAAAAATCTCAAATGCAGAGAAAAATTTTACCGAAATTTTGCAGCCAACACGTCAAATCGGCGAGGTAAAAAAGGCGACAATCCGTTACAATACTAACTGCAAAATCGGCAATTTTTCGTTCCGCTCGCTGCTTGAAACTTCCTTTGCCAAAGAGCCAAACGCCTCATTATCAACAGGTTTTGCTCTGATGCAGGACATGATTTTTTCAACAGAAAAGAAAAATATTTCGGTGTCGCTGCACTACGTTTTTTTTGATGCCGAAAACTATAATAACCGTTTCTATTTTGCCGAGCGCGATGTGCCGTATTCGATGGCAACGCCCGCGCTCTACGGCAAAGGCAACCGCTATTGCCTCAATTTTCGTATGGACATTGTAAAAAATCTTGCACTTTATCTGCGTTTTGCCCAAACTATCTACGCCGACAACCGCACTCAAATCGGCACAGGGCTTGAAACAATTGAAGGGAATGTTAAAAGCGATTTTAAGGTGCTGGTGAGGTGGAAGTTTTGATTTTTTTATTTGCAAATTATTGCTGTCCGCTAAATATTTTTTTACTCAAAAAAAACATATTTGATTTCTAATTGTTAAATTTTAGACACTTTATCTACTCGGTGCGGATTGCAAATCTGCGGCAGCAGGAATTTTTTCTGTTATAAAAATGTCTATTCTATCATTGTATATTTCATAATACTTTTTATCATTTAAACAAAAAATAGGATTGGTATTACCATTACCTTTAATAGTGTAGTTGCAATTTTTTACTTTTTCTTGTAAAATTGCGTCTAAATTTTTGCCTGTTTTCTGCGAAAAGGCTAAACAAAATTCCTTGGAACCGTCAAAAATATTGATTTCTATATCAAAATATAAATGATGATTGTTATTTAAAATTGCACACAAAGTGTCTATTTTTGAATCCTCACCTTCTATGCGACTATCCATATTGTAATCGTTGAAAAGATTTACAATTAAGATAGTATTTTTAATTAATTGTGAGTTCGTATCAGGAAAACCATAGTAAATAATTTGTGAGTAAGTTAAATTTCCCCATAAAAACATCAATGTTATTAATATTATTTTTTTCATTATCGTTCTCTATTATTGCCCAAGTGGTCTTTGCGGTAATAAAAATATTGATTATCAGAATAATACCCCTCTGCATTGTGTATTCTTAAAAGTTTGGGATCTTGTCTTTGGTGCAAATCGCTGTACCCATACTCAATATTTCCAAAATAGTGCGAGCCGTGTATTTCGGAAATATTACTGACATCGCCGATTGTCTGTTCGAGCGGGTCAAATGTTAATGTGCGTTGAGTTAGATACATGCTTTCGAGTTTTTGTCCGTTTGCAGCATAGATATTGAAAATTTTGTGTCCATTCTCAAAAGTTATTTCAGACGGCAAATTTAGCAAATTATATTTGATTGACAAAGTATTACAAATCGTGGCAGTCCAAAGTTGATTTTGTAAGTCTGCACGGTAGTTGATTTTCAGCGTCAAAGCCACAAAATTAAAAAATAGACCAAAAAAACGCAAAAAACAAGCCCGCTTTTAACGCCGTTTTTTTTATCAGAGTTTTCTTTTCAAAATAGTATTGCCAAATTTTAATTTGTTTTTGTCAATAAATTTAACCGTTCTTTCTCTGTCTAATATAACACCTGAACGCAAATGAACGTAAACATCTGTTATTTCATCAAACTTTAATTTGAGTTGATTTTTACCCAAAACTTTCCACCTACCCGTATAATCAACCCCAAGCCAATGTATATTGAAAGAACTATCTACATTAAGAAATAATTCCATTTCATCCTGTGGAACAAATGAACCCATGCTCGGTGTTCGTCCTTTAAATTGTCCTGTTATTGAACTTTGCTGTGTTGTTACAGAACAAGCATAAAACAACAATAATAATATAAAAACAAATTTTTTCATCGTTTATAATAAAGATTTGGATATGAAGTTTTTAGAATAAAATTAGCGGGGAACCCCATCAAAACAGGATTATTGGGGTAAGCTTTTATAAAGTCCGCTTTTGTTGAGTTGATATTTAGTGGTGTAAGTCCTGTATTGGCATCACCACCAGGTACATACAATGTTCCACCTTCCAACCCTTGTACCCACGATGGCGTTATTGTATTAAACGAGTTTACAACAGATGTAGAAGGTAATTCTGATACGGAATATGGACTATATGCGTATTGCGCTTGGTAGGCTGCTACCTCATCAAAAACATCTTGTCCTACAGTCCTTCCAGATTTGGAATCGAAAGCAAGGTCGCCCGCTTCAAATTGTCCTCCGTGAGTTGTTTCGTGAACAAAATTTGCTGTACCATCAAAACTAAACACAATATTACCCGTTTTTTTATCATAATAAGTTCCGCCTACCTCGCCAGAAATTTTCTTTAAAGCATATACTTGGGTACTACCTTCTAATGTGCTTAAATTAGAAAGTGTCCCATTTAAACTGTTTGTGCGTTCTTGTTTGTTTCCTATTTTCCCTGCTAACTTTTCGGCACTCCAACCTCTCTTTTCCGCTCTTGCAGTTAGATTGTTAATTCTATTTTGCAATTTATCTCTGTTCTTTATTATGTTATTTTTTTGTTTGTTCCATTCTTTTGGGCTTAAAGAATCTATTTTCATTCCATTCGGGTCGATATACATTATCGGATTATTTCCACAATACGCATACGGACTAAATGAGTAGTATCTTTCACACAGCGGATCTATTGTTTCAAATCTCGGCACTGCACCATCTCTCATCCGCGCCCCATAGTCAAAACTATCATACCCATAATCTTCTACAAATTCTTTTCCATTGTACTTATATGGTTGCAAGTCAGGATTTTGTTCCTGCGTTGTTGCCCACGGTAAACCGCTTGGGTAGTAGTGCGTTATCTGCACAGTTTTGTTGTCTGCAACCCGCCACACTTCGCGGTTATTACCCAAGTGGTCGCGGCGATAGTAATAATATTGATTATCAGAATAATACCCCTCTGCATTGTGTATTCTCAAAAGTTTCGGGTCTTCTCTTTGGTGCAAATCGTTATACTCATACTCAATATTTCCAAAATAGTGCGAGCCGTGTATTTCAGAAATATTACTGACATCGCCGATTGTCTGTTCGAGCGGGTCAAATGTTAAAGTGCGTTGAGTTAGATACATGCTTTCGAGTTTTTGTCCGTTTGCCGAATAAATATTGAAAATTTTGTGTCCGCCCTCAAAAATTATTTCAGACGGCAAATTTAGCAAATTATATTTGATTGACAAAATATTTCTGTCTAAATCTTTTACAAGATTTCCATTTGCATCATATTCCATTTCGATGCTTTGGGTTGCCTTATCCTGATACTCTTTCAAATAATATCTATTTTGCCCGCCTGCTGCATCAAAAACTCGGGAAAGTTGATTGCCGTCATACTCTAATTCAAGTTCGTCAATTACTCTGCCTTGCGAATACCGCTGCAAACCTCGTGGAAATACTCCTGTGTGCTTTACTTTGATGTCAGTTTCATATTCGGAGTTTCTGCAAAAGCGTGATTTGCAGATTTTCCAATTTTAATACAACTAATTAAATTTTAGTTTTTTTTATAGGTTTCAACAAATAAATGAATAATCCTATTAAACTTGTAAAAATGATATACAAACCAATAAACGATACAAAATCACTCTCAACATATTTTACACCATAAGCACCAATCATTTCTATTAAAAAATTTACAAAAGTAGAAATAAATATAAAAACATAAAGTAAAAAAATTGAAAGCCAACCTAAAAAATTATTAAAAACACATTGGTATAGCAATACAATACTTGGAACCAACCATAAATAAAAATATGGAATGCTAAACGAACTTGACAGAAAAGGGTGATTTACGATGTCTTTTCGTAGCAACAGAAAATACATTACCAATGCAATTATATAGCAAACTCGCTGAAATATTGGATTTTTGACTATTTTTTTCATTTGTTTAAAATTTTGTAAAATTCCACCGTCTTGTTTCAATATTTTTTGTTATGCTATAATTATAATAAACCGCACCTGTGGAAATATTTGCATACACATTTGAAGGAACAAGATAAGTCCCTTTTGCAATAGGTTGTCCTGTATAAAAAGATGAAGCAGGATTATATGTGTCAAAAATTCTTCCAATTCCACGAATAGTTCCAATACCTGTATTTCCTTGTGCTATTGATACAAATTCCACAAAATTAGTATCGTCATAATAATTTATTGATGTTATAACCTGTACGTGTCCTGCATTATTCGCACTATTTCTGTTTAATATCATATCGCCAGAACGAGAATTTGCGATATCAACAGATACTGTATTGTTGTTGTTTTGCATATCTCTCGCCCCAGATGTTTTTAATATATCATTTTTAAACGTTTCTACATCGGTATAGTTATCTGAACGTGCGTCGTATTTGCCACTACCATTGGTAATTGAAACAGACAAACCGTTTTCGCTTGCAAAATCTATCAAAACAGAAAGAGCCAAGTCCTCACAAGTAAATTTTTTTCCTGCGTTTGTGTATTGTTGAATAATTGTTGTTACAAATTGCTGATATTCAGCAATTTGGTTATCATTCCATTGTCGAGTAATATTCCACGCACTATCGCCTTGCAAATCTACAAAATTCACCGCATTATTCCCCGCCACAACATACGGACTTTGCCACGGAAATTTTTCGCAAAATCTGTCCATTGAGGTAAATCTATTTATTGTATTATAAGTTTCGCGATTACCTAAATCTGTAACGTCTAATCCGTAGTCCTCGAGAAATTCACAACCATTCATTTTATATGGCTGCTCTGACGGATGGTTTTCTGCTTCTGTTGTTGCCCACGGCATTCCGCTCGGGTAGTAGTGTGTTACCTGTACGGTTTTGTTGTCGGCAGCCCGCCATACTTCGCGGTTATTTCCCAAGTGGTCTTTTCGATAATAATAATATTGATTATCAGAATAATACCCCTCTGCATTATGTATTCTCAAAAGTTTAGGCTCTTGTCTCTGGTGCAAATTGCTGTACTCATACTCAATATTTCCAAAATAGTGCGAGCCGTGTATTTCGGAAATATTACTGACATCGCCGATTGTTTGTTCGAGCGGGTCAAATGTTAAAGTTCTCTGTGTCAAGTACATACTTTCGAGTTTGCGTCCGTCAGCAGCATAGATATTGAAAATTTTGTGTCCATTTTCAAAAATTATTTCAGACGGCAAATTTAGCAAATTATATTGTATCTGCAAAATATTTCTGTCTAAATATTTCATTAAATTTCTAATTTGCATTGCTTGCGTAGATTTGTAGTCTGTGTGTTAAATGTCTGATTTTCAGGCACGAATTGCAAATTTGCGCCAGTAGGGTTAGCATATAATGCGCCAAGTAGGTTTCGCCAGATAAAAATAAAATTAGCACACCTCAAACCTTTTTTTAGTAAAATTTTTCAGTTTTTCAGTTTTAATTACAATAAATGATTTGTATATTTTTCTTTCATAAGTATAAGAGAAACACAATTTTACCTCATTTTTTTTAAAATACACAACTTCTATTTGTATAAGAGAATAGACACGTTTTTCGGTTTTTTCTACAACCTTATATTTGCGGAAACAAGTATAACCGTTAAAAGCACCTTTTATCGTAAAAATGCCAAGCTTAAAAAATGGCATTTCAGAAACAGGTTTAGGTTTTATCCTAATAAATTTGTCTTCAACAGATAATAAATTATATACTTTATTACTGTCTTTTGGCATAAATATGATAGAACTTCCAACTCTGCAAATATATCCTGAAATTGTATTGCTTTCATTTATGGGTGCAATCGTAATTTCTTGATATTTTCTTTCGTCAATATTGATAGTTTTTCCTGTCCTTATAACCAATGGCGCATTATTTTGCAATGGTTTAATGCTGCGACAAGAAAATAAGAAAAATAGTAGCAATAAATATGTGAAATAATTTAATTTCATAATAAATGATTTTATTTAGTTAATAACCGCTATTTTGAAGTTGATACAGTTCTTGTCTAATAATATCTGCGTCAGAACCTGCTTTTATTGTTTCATTATTGTTTTCATCATAATCAACTCCATAAATAGAATGTTCTTCATCGCCGTTTGTTGTTCCCTCATTTGCCTCATAAATATCAACGTGAGCATCTAATTCGTGATATATAGTTTCTGCATTATAATATTTATCTTGTTTGCTTGCAGTTTTTGTATCAACAGAAATTGCAAATATTTTTCTGCCTTTCGATTGTGATACATCTGTTCCGTTCGCTGCTGAAAAGTTAGGTGCATGATTAGTATCAATATTAATTTTATTTTTAGATATTTCTTTTCGCCCGCGTAAATCTTGTATTGTTGCCGCAACACCCGTTGCTCCTTCTGGAAATTCTTGTGCAGAAATATAAACATCAACTGTTGTGCTATTAGCATACTTGTCCCATAATGCTTGACCTGACTGTGTTTGTCGCATTGTTTCAATTCCTACATTTACCGTACTATTTGGATTTATAATGTAAATTGCTTTGCCTTTTATATCAATGTATCGAATTGGATTGTTGGCACAATACGCATACGGACTAATACCATAATATTTTTCTGCCATCGGGTCAATACTTGTAAATCTTCCTATCGCCGCATAGTACCCTCTGAAACCGTAATCATAAGCATCATAACCATAATCTTCTACAAACTCTTTTCCATTGTACTTATATGGTTGCAAGTCGGGATTTTGTTCCTGCGTAGTTGCCCACGGCATTCCGCTCGGGTAGTAGTGTGTTATCTGCACAGTTTTGTTGTCTGCAACCCGCCACACTTCGCGGTTATTACCCAAGTGGTCGCGGCGAAAGTAATAATATTGATTATCAGAATAATACCCCTCTGCATTGTGTATTCTTAAAAGTTTGGGATCTTGTCTTTGGTGCAAATCGCTGTACCCATACTCAATATTTCCAAAATAGTGCG
>JAISYF010000073.1 GCA_031270065.1 Prevotellaceae bacterium
AGTTATAAAAACCGCAAAATTACAGATTAAAATTCAAGTCCAAAAATCAAAGAACGCTTATAACTTATTTATAATCAATTATTTACAAACAAAAATAAAAATTTAGTGCATCGCTACTAGTTATAAATTATAAATTTCGGACTGCAAAAGTACGATTTTTTTTCAAAATAAAAAACAAATTGTCTGTTTTTTTATGCGTTTGTGTGTAATTGAAAATTTTATGTTACCTTTGCAAAAAAAATCTGCGAATGATAAAATTTATAAAATCATTATATTTTCCGACTCGCTTTTTCCTGATTTTATTGGGATTTGTGTTTATTTTTGTAGTGTCGCAGTTTGTAACGCCGCTTTTCGTGCTGCTGAAATTTGCGTTTGGCGGGTTTTTACTGCTGTTTTTATTTGATGTAATATTGCTTTACAAAAATAAAAACGGCATTATTGCAGAACAACTTTTGCCCGAAAAATTTAGCAACGGCGACAATAATCCTGTGCATATTTCTTTCAATAATTTGTATGCTTTTCCGCTGAAAATCAATGCGATAGATGAAATTCCTCATCAGTTTCAAATCCGCGATTTTCATTTTTCGGTAAAACTGAAATCGGGCGAGGAAAAGGATTACGTTTATAATATTCGCCCGACAAAAAGGGGCGTTTATCAGTTTGGGAACTTGAATGTTTATGCCGAAACTTTTTTAGGGCTTATGTGCCGAAAATACGTTTTTTCGGAGGGCAAAGATATTGCAGTTTATCCTTCGTTTTTGCAGTTACACAAATATGATTTTCTTGCAATTCACTCGCATTTGACCGATTACGGCGTAAAAAAAATTCGCCGTTTGGGGCAAACAATGGAGTTTGAGCAGATAAAAGATTATGTTTCGGGCGACGATATTCGCAATATTAATTGGAAGGCGACAGCAAAACGCGGCAAATTGATGGTCAATCAGTATCAAGACGAGCGGGCGCAGCATATTTTTTGCGTGATAGACAAAGGGCGCGTTATGAAAATGCCGTTTAACGAACTGTCGCTGCTTGATTATTCGGTAAATTCTGCCCTTGTAATGAGCAATGTTGCGCTGCAAAAGAACGATAAAGCAGGGCTTTTTACTTTTTCTCGCAAGGTGGAAAACCGAGTTTTGCCCAAACGCAGCAATGCGCAAATGCAGACAATTCTTGAAACTTTGTACAAAATCGAAACCGACTTTGCCGAGAGCGATTTTGAGCGTCTTTATGCCGATATTCGCCGAAATATTGCACAAAGAAGTCTGTTGCTGCTCTTTACAAATTTTGAAAATATCAACTCAATGCAACGCCAACTGCCTTATTTAAAGGCGGTTGCAAAAAATCATTTGTTGGTTGTGATAATTTTTAAGAATGTAGAACTGCACAAATTAATTTACGGCAAAGCAGTTTCTACCCGCGAGATTTACCACAAAGTTATCGCCGAAAAATTTAACTTTGATAAAAAATTGATTGTCAATGAATTAAACCGTTACGGCATTCAAACAATCCTCACCGAACCCGAAAATCTGACAATTAATACGATTAACAAATATTTAGAATTGAAAGCAAAAGGGGCAGTGTAACTGTTACAGTTTTTTAATTTTTTCTGCACATCTTTTTCGTATTTTTGTTACAAATTCGTAATATTATCACAATACTTTTGCGCCATAAATTTTAAAATTAATTTTATGGTAAAAAAGATTTTTTTTAGTTTAGTTTTATTGCTGATAATAAATAACTTACAGGCGCAAACAGGCAGTATTTCAGGGAAAATTTTTGACAAAAATACAGGCGAAAGCATTATCGGAGCGGCGATTTTGATAGAAAACTCAACTATCGGCGCAGTTACAGATATTGACGGAAAATTTCTTATTGCAAGCGTTCCCGCGCAAAAGCAGAAATTGATAATTTCGTACATTTCGTATAAAACAGAGGAAATTGAGGCGGAAGTAACAGCGGGTCAAACAACAGAAATTAACCTTGCTTTAACGGAAACGGCAAGCGAATTGAGCGAAGTTTCGGTTACAGGTGTGCGGAAAAACAACAGCGAAATCAGTATGCTCAACCTGCAAAAGACCTCGCTCAACGTAGTTAGCGGCATTTCGGCGCAGCAAATCACCAAAACGCAGGACAAAGACGCCTCGGAAGTAATGAAGCGCATTCCTGGAATTTCCATTTTAGACAACCGATTTATTATTGCACGCGGACTTGCGCAACGCTATAATAATGCGTGGATTAACAACAGCGCAACGCCAAGCAGTGAGGCAGACACGCGCTCGTTTGCTTTCGATATTATTCCGAGCGGACAGATTGATAATATCGTGATAGTGAAATCGCCTGTGCCTGAACTGCCCGCCGATTTTACGGGCGGTTTTGTTAAAATTTCAACTAAAAATATGCCTTCGGAAAACACTATGCAAATCAGTTACGGAATGGGTTTTAACACGCAGACACATTTCCGCGATTTTAAGTCGGCAAAGGGAAGTCCGACCGATTTCTTGGGTTTTGATAATGGTTTCCGCGACCTGAAAAGTGTTGTGCCTGCGCAAAGAATGAACAACAACGCCGATTTGGTTACCGATGTAACAAAAAACGGCTTTAACAATAATTGGGCTATTTCGACAAAAAAACCTGTTCCTAATCAAAATTTTTCATTCACAATAAATCGTTTTTTTAAATTGAAAAACAGCCGTTTGGGCTTGGTAGGCGCATTGAATTACAGTTATTCCACTCATACAAGCCGCGATATTTTGAATGCGCGTTACGGAATTTATAACAAGAACGAGGACACGCCTGTAACTTTGTACAATTACACTGACAATCAATATACTACCTCCGCAAAACTTGGCGGATTGTTGAATTTGACGTGGCTCAAAGGCGAAAACCGCATTGAGTTCCGCAATATGTTTAACCAGCAGGGGCGCGACCGCTACACCGAGCGCGAGGGTTGGCGCAACGTGAGCGCGAAGTATTTTCAACACAAAGACGAGTATTTTTATAACAGTCGAGGCAGTTACGCGGGACAATTAAGCGGTAGCCACAATTTTTCGCCAAAAGATAAATTCGATTGGACTTTGGGCTACGCTTACGCGAATAAAAAACAGCCCGACAGACGGCAGGTTGAGCGCGAAGAAGAAACGGCAAATCCTGCATACAACGGACAGTATTACATCGACCATAACGATATTATACGCGATTTTAACTATCTTACGGAAAATATGTATTCGGCGGCAGCAAACTACTCGCGCAACTTTGTTTTCGGCAAATTTACACCCATGCTCAAAGTCGGTTTTTATTCCGAATACCGCACCCGCAACTACACAACGCGCTATTTTATGTATCGGTTGCATAAAAATAATCTGCCGAATGATTATCAATATTTCAATATTTCGGACATTATGCAGGAACAATATTTTGCGTCAGATAAAATGTATATTTTTGACGACAGCGACCGCACCAACGACTACACAGGCAGCGGTTTGATGAACAGCGGTTATGCGGGCGTGAATATTCCAATCACACTGAGGGGGCAAGGGGACTTTAACATCTATGCGGGCGTACGTTACGAAAATAATCGTATGTCGCTAACAAACTACGTTGCCATAGCCTCTGACGATAAAGAGGCGAAACCCTACAATCAATCCGATTTTTTTCCTTCGGTAAATGCGAGTTATAATATTAATAAAAAACATCTTTTGCGAGCGGCTTACGGAAAATCCATTAACAGACAGGAATTTCGCGAGGTGTCGAAATCAACTTACTACGATTTTGACTTATTCAGTTTTGTTCGAGGAAATCAAAGTTTAAAGCCCGCTTACATTCACAATTTCGATTTGCGGTATGAATTTTATCCGTCAGAAAGCGAGTTGATTTCGTTATCATTATTCTATAAACATTTTATTAATCCAATAGAATGGACTTATATAGACGCTGGGGGAACATATACCTTTACCTTTGAGAATGCCGAAAAAGCCGACAATTACGGTTTGGAACTTGATATTAAAAAATCGCTTGATTTTATTGGAATGAAAAATTTTTCACTCGCGTTCAACGGTTCAGTTATAGGAAGTAAGGTTATATTCGGCGAAAACAGCATCGAACACGACCGCCCAATGCAAGGACAATCGCCGTACATTATCAACATAGGATTGTTTTACCAAACCGACAAAATCAGCGCGTGCGCAATGTACAACATTATCGGCAAAAGGATTGTTGGCATCGGGCGTTCACAAACGAGCGGCGACCCCACTATCGACAACGATGTGCCAGATATGTACGAGATGCCGCGCAACGTGATTGATTTGTCGTTCAGTTACAAATTTAAGCGCATAGAAATCAACGCGGGCGTGCGCGACCTGCTTGTTCAACCGCTCGAATTCAAGCAATTCCCAAAATTCAAAGACGACAACGGACAAATTCAAACCCGTGAGCAAACCACAAAAAAATACAAAACAGGGCAAAATATTAGCATTGGAGTAAAGGTGAATTTGTGATTTAGAGTTTGCTTAAATTTTAGACAAATATTGTTTATACCCTGTCATTGCAGGCTTTGACCTGATGACATGGTACTACATTTTTAGTCATAATTGAATTAATTTGAAAATTTGAAAATTTGAGGATTTGAAAATTCAATTTGAGGATTTGAAATTAAAATCCCAAAATCTTCAAATTTTCAAATCCTCAAATTGCATTTTTGCATTTTCAAATTTTCAAATTTTCAAATTTTCAAATTCTCAAATTGAATTATATATCATCATAATGTTTTTTAATCTTTAAACCTTACATTTTTCCACAATTTTGCCTCTGCGACTTTTTTGCGAGCCTCTTCGGCTTGCAGGCGTGATAGTTTCAACCGCTCTTTTTCCTTACGGCGTTTCGCCTCCTCAATCAACCGCTCCTGATGCGCAATATGCTTGCGTTTCTTTTCCGCCTGACGAATTACAGCCTCCTCTTCCAACTGCTTTTTGCGGATTTCTTTTTGCTCTTTCTTTTGGTCTTTTTCTAAATAAGTCAAGTGGCAGAGCGCAAAACGCATTTCACGGTAGTCGAATTCTCCGCCGAGAACAGCCTTTACATAAGCAAAATTTTTAGTTGGATTGGTGGTAAAAAACTCAATAAGTTTGTACATTTTTTCGGGCGGTATCAGTTCTTTCGCATCAATTTCGCCCTTTATGATAAAGTGCCCCAGGTGCCGTTCAATAGAACCGACAGCGATGCCACGCATCTCGGAAATTTCATCAATGTTTTTGCCTTTTTGCCAAAGTTTTAGAGTTTCGTTTGCGCTTACGTTCTTCGGCAAATCAACTTCGCCACGCTCCATTTTGGTTTTTCGCCGAGCCTCACGCATTTCGCGCTTGGTTTTAGGAGTCGGATTGATTATTTCGGAGAGCGTATAATTTGTAAGAATATCATATTTTGAATTTGCCTCAGCCTCTACTCGTGCAATCTGCTTTTTGAGCGTAGAATGCACAAACTCAAGCATTTCGGGCGCAGGCAAATTCGCAAGCACCACTTTTTGAATTTTTTTTGCAAAATATTGCGTCAATTTATTGAGCCTGTCCTGCAATTTCTGATTTTTTGTTATGTCAGGTTCTTCATAAAAAGCGAGTTGCAAGAACGGATTAAAATTTTCTGACAGCGTTACGATTTCTTTTTGTACAGCAGTCTGCATCGCCTCAAAATCGCCATCAACTTCCATTGTTGAATTTTCGGCGTTGATTTCCAACCGTTTAAAAAACACAACAGCATTAACGCGCCTTTCGAGCAACGAAAAATCAAACATTTCCTTAATCCGCGCCTTATGCGGTCTAAACTGTTCAGGAATACTCAAATCTTCTTCCGATTCCGATTCCTCATTTTGCTCATCAACTTCTTCTTCCACAGGTTGAAAAGGAATTCTTTCTCTATTCTTTTTAAAAATGTCTTTTAACATAGATATTTTTTTGATTTTTTTAAAACTGCAAAATTACAATTTTTTTTAAAATTTATTTTTAACCACTGACCACACGAACCACACGAATAAAATTGTGTGTGTTTGTGAGGTTTGTGGCTAAATTATTTTTTCAGAGAAACAAATATTAGCAATGCCTTTGTAAGCAATGCCCAACTCAATGCCGCCTCTGAATTTATGCCCCGCGCTAACGCCAATAAAAGTCATTTACCAAAAAAAGAAGGTCAATTTTCAATTATTTTTCAACCACTTATCCAACCATTTAAAATATGTTCTTTGCCACAAAATTCCGTTTTGTGGTTTTAGCACCCAATGGTTTTCGTCTGGGAAAATCAGCATTTCGGCAGGAACGCCACGAAGTTTTGCAGCATTAAACGCTGCCATTCCCTGCGATGCGAGAATGCGGTAGTCCTTTTCACCGTGAATTACGAGAATCGGCGTGTCCCATTTATCTACAAAAAGGTGCGGCGAAGTTTCGTAAAATGATTTTTGGGCAATTTTGTTGTCTTTTTCCCAATATGCGCCGCCCAAATCCCAATTCACAAACCACATTTCCTCTGTTTCAAGGTACTGCTGTTCGAGGTTGAACATACCGTCGTGGGCAATAAACGCCTTAAAACGTTTCTCGTGATGCCCCGCAAGATAATACACCGAAAATCCGCCATAACTTGCGCCCACACAGCCCAAGCGGTCTTTATCAACATACGGCTCTTTTGAAATATCGTCAATCGCTGAGAGATAATCCTTCATATTTTGCCCGCCATAGTCGCCCGAAATCTGTTCGAGCCACTCCTGCCCAAAACCGTACAGCCCGCGTCTGTTTGGCGCGATAATAATGTAGTCATTCGCCGCCATAATTTGAAAATTCCAACGGTAAGACCAAAATTGCGACACAGGCGTTTGCGGTCCGCCCTCACAGAAAAGCAGTGTCGGGTATTTTTTCGCAGGGTCAAAATCTGACGGATAAATCACCCACGCAAGCATATCTTTGTTGTCGGTGGTTTTAATCCAGCGCGGCTCCACATTGCCGAGATGCAGTTGGTCGAGGATTTGCCTGTTTTCAAACGTGATTTGCGTTTGATTTCCCTCTTCATCTATCGAATACAAATCATTGGGAACGCTCATAGAATGGCGCGTACCGATAAGTTTATCGCCTGCAAGAGCGATTGCCTCGTAATCGTGCTGACCTTTGGTGAGTTGGGAAATTTTTTCTATTTTTGTTAATGTATCAATTTTTATGTTATAAATTTGAGTTTCGCCGTGCCAAACACTTATAAAATATATGTCTTTAAAATCATCTTTTCCCCAGATAAAACTTTCAACACTTTGGTCAAAATTTTTTGTTGCCTCAAATACGAATAATTCAGGCGTTTCTTCCAAAAAATCAATAACCATCAAGCGATTTTTATCCGACTCATTCCCGTCTCTTTCCATTGATTGATAAGCGAGCAATGTTCCGTCAGGCGAAAATTTTGGGTTTGTGTCGTAACCTTTATTTTCTTCGGTAATATTTTTTGTAGTTTTTTCTTCAATATTATACAAAAAAATATCTGAATTTGTAGAAATTGCGTACTCTTTGCCTGTTTTTTTGTGGCAGGTGTAGGCAATGGTTTTGCTGTCGGGACTCCAATCCAACTGCTCAATTCCGCCAAAGGGCTTCATCGGACATTCATACGGCTCGCCTTCGAGAATATCAATTTCATTGGAAATTTCCTTGCCGTCAAAATCGGCTACAAAAGGGTGCGGCACGCTTTCTACCCACTCGTCCCAATGTTTGTACATCAGGTCATCAACGATTTTGCCGCTTGCGAGGGGCAAATCGGGGTAAATATCGGCGGTGCTATCGCCATATTTCACGTCTGCGATAAAGAGAATTTTCGTGCCGTCTGGCGAATAGAGGAAGTCGGAAATTCCGCTTTCGCGGTTTGTGATTTGTGTTCTGTGCGAGCCGTCAGGGTTCATTTCCCAAATCTGACTTTCGTAGATGAAAGCGATTTTGGAGTCGTTTTTCACCCATTTTGCCGCAAATTCACCTTTTTCGGTTTCTGTAACTTGCTTATTATCAGTGCCGTCTGCATTGATAACAAACAGTTCGCGGTTACTCCTGTTCTGTTCCACCGAGTAGTAACTCACGCCATAGACGATTTTTTTGCCGTCTTTCGACACCTGCGCATCGCTCAAACGCCCCATCGCCCACAAAACTTCGGGCGACATTCTGCCGTTTTCAATTTTAATATCGGATTTTCCGATAATTTTTTCTGCATTTTTTTCGCTATTGCACGAAAGCAACGCCGCTGTTAAAGCCATAAAAATTATAAATTTAATTTTTTGCATAATATTATATATTTGAAAAATTTTTGCAAAGATAGTTATTTATTTTGATAAATCGAAAAAAAGGATAGATTCAACCACATAATGCAACTATTTATGAATGAGTTGCGGGCGGCGGTTAAAATGGTCGTAATCAACTTTGAGCGTGAAACGGTATACAGGTCGCAATCGTGGCGTTAGTTGTCGTGGTTGTTGAGTTTCCACACCTGATTGTCTTTTGTAATGTGGTTTGGCTCGACAAACAAGCCGCGACTTTTCAGACAGTTGCTTAAACGGCGATTGTAAAAACGCTTTATCAAAAAATAATTTTCGGACAAACGAAAATCAACGGCGAGCGGTAGCAAGCCGTCAAATTGCCTGTCAAACGAAGTAAAAAGCGTATCGCTTTTTGCAATGTCTGGAAAAATATCTTTGATATTTTGCGGGAACAGATTGTGCTTTTTGAGCATTGTCAAACGGCAGTCCGTTCTATCTTCCAACGAAAAATAGAAAGTTACCGTCTCTTTTGGAAACTCAAAAGCAAGGGTATTTAAGAACAATTTTTTCTTGTTTATTCTATGGGCATTGTTTTTAACTGAAAATACGGTAAATATATTCTTTTTCGGCGTGTGGCGTTTCTTGCCACCATTGCTCGCAAGCATCAACAAAATCTTGGTAGCCATTTTCGTGCGAAAAATTGCTTTGCCGCAAATGAGTAAGGCGTTCCATTGTTGGAAAATCAAGGGACTGAAACCATAGATTGTATTTGTTGTTATGCTGCATTGTAGATTACATTATGATTAAACTTCCATTTTTCAAACCTTTATCAATATTATCAACACATTTTTTGTAAATCTGAAATGCCTCGCCTTTTATTGGCTCGTCTTTGATACTCAACAATTTGTCTTTTATTGAGTTATCTAATCCAAAAATGTCGTCCATCGTTTTGATTTCTACATCAGGTTCGTGTCGAAGTAGATACCATTCTTTGTCGTTTGCTTTATGTTCGTCAAGATAGATAACTTCTTCTCGTGTCATTTTTAACATCAAATAGTTGACTTTACGACCATAGAAAAAGTATTTTGTAAGGTACATTTCACCAACAGCAATGTGTCCCGCTCTTTGTGAGCCGTCTGTAAAATTGCGTTTCATACGACCTGCATACTTAACAATTCTGTTTTTCTGTATGATAGCAGAGCGTTTTTTTGCGAACTTTTTCCACGAACCGCCGTATTGAGCATTGAATTTTGACAAAAACTTTGTTTCCATTCGTTTAAGAATAATTTGCAGTTGTTTGTCCAATTCAGTTGGATTGTGGTAGTTTTCTAAAATCGGGCGCAAATCTTCCAAATCGTCAATGATTAAGTATGTGCCTGCCTCGTGTTTTGAGGCAGAAACAGCCATACCGAAAAGGTCGTCTTGGATTTTGTCAATGCCTTTTTTGAGATAATACACGCCTATAAGTCCGTTTTTTACAGCACCCAAAGCGTGATGAAAACGCTGATATTGAGCGTTCCCGCTTGATTTTCGGTTTAATGCGTCTGTGCCTTCCAAACCAATGAAAGGTATATTTTCGCCGTTCTTGCGAATAAACCAACCTGCATCGCAAGAGCCGTAATCTACGCCGTCTTTTGAAAAAGTCAGACCGCCTTCGGTAAAAAGGACTTGGTCATCGTTGCTGCTTTCGGGGAAAATACGCAATCTTAAATCACCAATGGAAGCCCCAAAGGTTTCCATTATTTCCCGCTTTATTATTTCATCACTTGACAATGCCATTTTTTTATAAATTTTCTATATGGGTTACAATTTCTTTTGCAGAAATTGATTTTATAAATTCAACTAAATTGTATTGATTATCAATACTTTGATTTGTTTTTGTTCTGTAAAAATCATTCAACTCATCATTTGTCAGATTGGCAATCAAATAAAACTTCATATAATTTTCGAGCCACGCAACATATTCATTTTTTGATAGTTGCGTTGTGCCTTTTGAGTATTCGTATTTGCTTGTTGGTGGAATGAATTTGATTTTGAGATTGTCGTCTAATGTGAACATTCCTCTATCATTTAAAGTTGCTGTTTCTTTGTTCGGGTGGATTTCAAAACCCCAATCAAACAGCCCCGTGTCAAGATATTTGCGGAGTTGTTTGTCCATTTCTCTTGTACTTGTTTTTGCCTCGCCAACTATCAAATTATCTGGGAAATTGCTTTTGCTTTCATACTTTTGAATTTGTCCGTTAAGCCGCAACATTGCCAATTCGATAATGTGAAAACCACAAGGCAAATATTTACTTGTTGCTGTTTGAATGTTCGACAAATCGTAACCACCAAAATCGGGCGAGCCAATAGCGTGTGCTAATGGCACTTGATTTTCAACGATAAAACCGTGTGTCTTAAAATATTCGCCTGCAAGATATTCCATAAAACTTTCTAAACCGTTGCCTTTCTTGCTTTTCTCAATTCGCATTATGATATAGTCGGTTGGCTTTTTTAACTTGTCAAAAGCACTCTCTAAAATACTTTGCAATTCTATTTCAGAATTGAACTCAACAGGTACAATGTATTTGTACTCACTATCAAACAGAAACGGTTTTGCCTTACTCAAAATCAGAGGAGTATAGCGTAACGAAGTTTTTTCAAAAACTCCGCTAACAAACTTAAAATCAAAGGCGTTGTAAAACAATTTCATTAGTCCTTTCGGTGAAAAAGGAAAAACAAAATTGTCGAGATAGCCTGCACCTGTTACGTTGCAGAAAATAAACGCCTCACGAGCAGGCATTTGTACGGCAATTCCTAACGGCGTATCAATAACTGACAGGGAAAAGTTCGCTTTGAAAACATTGATTATGTCCTGTTTCGACAGTTCCAAGTTTCTGTTCATATAAATTTACTATTTTTTTTAATGTCCAATTATTTATATCATTGATTTGCTTGCCATTAAATACTTCTGCGATTACAGAGGCAACAAACAAATCGTAACCTTTATTCATATCAATTTTTGCGTGGTCGCAAGTGGAAATAATGTCGTCAATGATTTTTTCCGGGTAAATTGTACCTGAATTTTCAATCGTTTTATTTGATTTTCTGAAAGTTACATACAAATCGGCTTTCGGCGAAAATTTTGCCCAATGCTTGTTATATGGACTACCGAAAGTGTCGTAAATTTTTATGTCTTCCAAAGTAAAACCGCAGGACTTTATATTTTGTATCAATTCGAGCCAAATTTTCACTTCCTTGTTTTGAAAACATAAAGTAAATGCACTGCCGTCTTTCAAAACACGATAGGCATTTTCAAAAAACACTTTTATTTTTGATTGAAATTCCGCAATTCCCTTATTTTGAACAGGATTTATTATAACTTCGTCTGTGTTATCGTAGTCCATATTGAGCCAACAATTCCAAATATACGACAACTCGGAATACTGAATTGCATCTCCGTAAGGCGGGTCGGTAATTATGTAATCAATAGAATTATCATTTATATCTTCCAACTGCAAAGACGATTTATTGCGTAATTCATACAAATTGTCGGGAATATGTCCGTTTGCCTTTTTATAAATTTGTTCTTTGGCTTTCATTATGTTATCCAAGCGGTCAAGATAACGCCATATAACATTTTCTTCTATGTAATCATCTGGAATCCAATAATTATTGACACTTAACGGACGCACATTTTCGGCTTTCAGTTTGCTCGCGTGTAAAACTGTGTTTGAAAACGCAAGTGTAAAAAGGTTTTTGTAACGAAAATCTGAATTTTGAATGTAATTATACAGGATTGCCAAAGCGTATAAATTCCGTTTTGTGAACATATCGGAAACATAAGAAACGCCTTTGTACGAAAAACGGTCTTTGTAAAATTTCTTTGGAAATGGCTTGTCGGGGTAATTTATTTCAGTGGGTATTGTGTATTCTTGTCGCAAAATTTCGTCTGCAATCATTGACTTTTGTTTATTCAAATATGAAGAATTGCAAGTTACAGCGTTGTAATTTTTTTCGTTTTTTCCAATGATAGAATACAGTAAAAAATGGCTGTCGTCTGTTTTGTACAAATCCATTATTTGCTGTTTAATATCCTTTTTTAGTTTGTCAATTTCGTTTTTGAAAAAAATGGGGTTGTAACCATTATTTAACGTACAATCGGTAATAAAAATTGCTGCGGGATTGAGGTCGTAACCAATGAAATAACGATTATTCAAAATACTGCCTATTCCTGTTGAACCACTGCCACAAAAGGGGTCTAAAACCGTGTTCCCATTATCAGAATAGCGTTTTATACACGATTCTACTAAATGAAACGGTTTGCGCGACCAATACTTGTGAATTTTTGCCACTTTGTTAAATTCGCTGTTGTACTGCTTTGCGGAACTTGTATCTATTGCACATTTCAGAATATCAATCATTTTTCTTCCTTTCTAAAAATTAAACAATAGTGGTGTATTATGTTGCTTGTCCAAGAAAAAGGATAGCCGTAAGGGGCTAAACCGACTTTGTCCTGAATCCAAATTTTTTCATCTTTCATTACATATTTTTCAGAAAGTCGCCTCGATAAATCCCACGCCAAAGGATAAAGTTGTCCTCCTTTTTTTACATTTTTGATAATGATTACTATATAAGCATTGTTGCGTAAAACTCTGTAAATGTTCAAATAAACATTTGTAAGTTTATTCAAAAATTGATTGTAGTCAGCAATATTTCCTAAATCAAGTTCGGTATCGGAATAATTGACATCTAACTGTCGTTGTTCCCGCTTTTTCTCAAAATCTTTTGTGCTTCTGTTTAAAATATCCCAATAGGGTGGTGAAGAAATGCAAAAATCAATATTTTTGATATTTAGCGTTGGTATGAGAACAGCATCGGAATTAAAGATATTGTCCTTAAATTCGGGGGTGCGTTTCAGTATCAAATTGTAGTATTTCGGATTGAGTTCGGTTGCAAAACCCACTCTGTTTGTGCGTTTGCAGGCTTCCATTGTACTGCCGATACCGCAAAACGGGTCTAAAACCGACATTCCCTCTTTCGTGAAAAATCGGATAAAGTCGCTAATCATTGTCGGCGAAAAGGTTGCAGGGTGGTCTTCTATATGAGAATCCAACTCCTTTTCCTGTTTCAAGTCGACAGCCAACGCATTGAATACAAACCAACTGCTTGTGAATTTCGTCCATTCCTTGCCTGTCAGGTCATTAATCTTGTTGCCCAAATCATACGCGCCGTCTTCGGGGTTTATCAAAATCGCATTTGCCTTTTCAACATCGCCTGTCGGGTGGTATAACGCGACTTTGTTCCACTGCTCTTTATAGACACGCGGTATCAGGGCAGATTTTGTTTCAAAAATTTTTTTCAATTTTTGTTCTGCTCTCTGATTAACCGTTTCGTCTTTGTGCGGCTCAATCGTTCTGTTGGGTTTATAATAAAAGAAGTATCTCATTTCAAATTATTTGTCGCTATGTTTAAAATTTTTTTTGCAATTTCTTTATCTTTTTCAACCACTGCATTAACTTGGTCGACAAGCCAAAGGGCAAGCAATTCTTCGGGGTCGGCTTGTAAAATCTCTGCAATAACAGGTATTTGTTCGCGTTTTGCTCGGCGTTCCCCTTTTTCAATACGACAATACATCGGTTTATCAATAGACAACGCA
>JAISYF010000116.1 GCA_031270065.1 Prevotellaceae bacterium
ACAAATATTTCCTGTCCACGAGCGTAAATAGTGCGCACAATAACCGCAGTTTCAAGTCCTGTAACAATATTTGTAGCCGAGCCTGAAATAATTATCTCTTTTTCTATTTCGCCGTCTGCGTAAGAAACATTGATAGTAGCAGAGTGCTCACCTTCATATTCAGGCTCATATTTTACGGTGATTGTTTTTGACGATCCCGATAAGTCTGATGCGGGAAATGCTACACTGTAAGCAAAATCTGTTTCTTCGTCTGCTCTTACTTTAAAGTAGTTGGGACTTGCTGTTTGCGCAGGAGCGCGGCGGGGACTGCTTTCGAAACTTGCATTTAATACTGTTATCAATACAGTTTTTTCTCCATCAAGATTTGAGCCTGATATATCAAATGTGCCTGTGCCGGTCAGTATAGTTGAACGCAAATCTATTGTGCCAATGTTTAAATATTCAATATTAAGTTCATCATCTTTAATGAGTTCCAACATTGGACAAGGGACAGAGTGGTAGGTAGCGGCTTCGCCTTTTTTGAATAATGAAATATCAGTATATGAGTGGGTGCCATAAGCGCGAATTATTGTACTACTATAAAAATATAAGGTATATGTACCCGTCACACCTCCATCAGTAGTAACAGAGTTGTAGTAGCTCAATAAATATGGCGAGCCACTTATTGTCCAATAAGATGTAAATATGTCTGATTGTAATGTTAATCCACCTGCACCCGATTTTTTTGAGCCGAGATAGTTATCGCCATATTTTATATAATATCGATTTGCCGTACCTGTTGAAGTGAACGTAAATTCCATTGCACCTGACGGCAAACTTGCAAAATATGTGCTATTGCTACCTGATGATGTAGTAGAGCCATTACCATTACCATTACTACTACTATAACCACTGAAAAAGTAATAAACACCACTAAACAATCCTCCAATAAGGTATGTTCCATTTTCTAATTGGCTTACATCTGTTACCAAATTATACTCGTATTCGTTGTTCCAAAGTTTATACACCGCATACAGAATTTTATCTTCTGTTGGCTTGTATGCTGCGCCTGCTAAAAGAAGCGTTGGTTTGGTGTTGATTGCAGCGTTTATGGGACTTTCTGACCAGCCTGCAAAAACCCATTCTGCGCAAGTAGGCGTTGCTGTTGGCAAAGTGATGCCGCCGCCTGCTATTGCTTCGGTTGCGCTTGCCTCTTCGCAAGTGCCGCTACCTGCATTGTAGGTTACAGTATATTTTGGGTGATACGAGATAGAAAGATTGTCGATTGCGGCAGGAGGCAGAGTTACAGTTCCGCCGTTTTTCCAAGCAACAACAATATTATATTTACCCGCTGACGGTACATTTGCATTAAAAGTTGATGTTGTAAATTCGGTTGTTGCCGCTGAGTTTCTTAAAGAATATGTAGTGCCGCCAACTCCGTCAAGTGAAATCCATGAAGCACTTGGATTTGAATAGTAATATACAGTTGTTGTTGTCGAAAAAGTTACATTTTCAGGAACTAAATATATACGGAAAAAATCAGTATAATAACTTGTTCCAAAACTTCTCCAATCGAAACTTATATCAAGTTTGCCTTCTTCTGAAAATTCTACTGTTTTGTAGGCAAAAACAGGTATCTGAATGGTGGTGTTGTAAGAATTTGTTGCGCCGTTATCGGCTGTTACATACAATCCGCCCACCACTTCATAATCTCCGCCTGTGGTGTTGTCAATAACCCATTTGTTTTCAGACGAGCCGCTGATAAAAAGCCAACCGTCATTGCTGTTAAAATTTGCCGTATAATTTTGTGCAGGCGTGATTTCGGGTATTGTGTTCAGCCAAAAATCGCCTGCGCTAACCCACTCCGACTGTGCATCGCCGCAATTTGCCCGCACCCAAGCATAATAGGTTTCATACGCAATGCCGTCTGTATATGTGTAGGCAATATCAACGGTGTAGTCGGTAGGCGATGTTTCTGCTGTCGGTGCAGTATTTTCTGTGCTGATATAAACATTGTAACCTGTCGGCGCGGGAGAGGGCGCAGTCCAATAAATTACCGCGCTATTAACCGTTACCGCACCAATCGCCGCATTTTTTGGAACAAAAAAGCAGGGTGGGAGAGAGTGAATGTTTATATCGTCGAGGTAAAATTTACCCCAAGTATTTGCATTTGTCTGTTTAAAAACGATATTATGTATTCCCTCAGGTACATTATCAAGCGCAACAGTTTGCTCGCCCCACTCTGTGCTGGTGGCAGCAATATCTTTTATCGAAACAAAAGTGCTTGCATTTGTTAAATCGGTAAGATAACCAACAGAAAAAGTGCCTGCGGTCATAGAAGAATACGTGTTGTCGTAATTTGCTTTTAATTTAAAAGTAACTTCAAGAGTGTTAATTTCAGGGGTTAATGCAGGCGATATTGCCAATTCATTTGTAGTATGAAACCCACTAAATACTAACGAACCGCCACTGTCTCCAAAATGATATGTTGTACTGACACTTGGATAATCATAGCCAGAACTTGTATAAATATTTAACATTTTCCAACAATCTGGAATTGCATAATTTGCCAAATTAAAATCTTCTGTGTAAGGAATTCCTTTACTTGTACATTCGGTTTTGAAAGCACTTGTGCCTGTTCGCCAATCGCTTTTGTCGCTTTCGGAGCAAACCGCGCGAACTTGCACATCATAAGTTGTGTTCTCGTCAAGGTCTGTAAGCATTGCAGAGGCGGTTGTCGGGTTTGACGTTACGCTTTCCCACTCACTTTCAGATGTTTTCTTATATTGCACTTCCCACTCTGTTTCAGAGCCGCCCGCAGTCCATGATATTGTTGCGCCGCTCGAAGTAACCGTATTGACAGGAATAGATAAAATCGACACTTTGGGGCAAGTGGCGGGAAGGAGTTTATATAAACTGACATTGGTATAAGAGTTACTATAAGCTCTGAAATAGTTTGAACTAGGTGAATATTGCAAATTTCTGTTGCTTGAATGCGTAGTTTGAATTTGAATAAGCCCACTCGCATCAGAAAAACTCCAATATACATTGACGCCGGTACCAACAATATTAGTTTGCATATCAACACCTGTAGTCGTACCTGTATAGTTAACATAGTGATTCGCGCTACCGTTCAATGCTTCTACATTTCTTATAGTAGCAGATGATTTTCCTGATATATACCAAACAATAGCAGGAACAGGATTATTTACATTATCTCCAGAAATTAAGGAATTGATAAGTGTTCCGTTATAATCTGTATAAAATTTCGTCATTGCGTAATTTTTATCAGCATTTGTCGCCACTATCACATAGTAGCCTGCTGTAATTACATTTGCCGATGAAATTTTTTCAAACACACCGACCCCTGTATATTCGCCAGCCGTTTGCGCTTTTATACTACCTGCTCCGCAGGTAGTTATTATAGCAGTTACTGCTATAAATTTTGAAAAAAAATTGAGTTTTTTCATACCTTAAAGAATTAAAAAGAATTAATAAAAAATTAATAAAGAACTAATAATAAAAATATTTTGAATTTTGCAAAGGTAAGATAAATTTCGCGAAAATTTCTATTTTTTTTTGTTTTTTTTGTTTTTTTATTTTATTGCCTGATTTTCTATTAGTTAGATAAATCAATTTGGTTATTTTTAATTGTTTTTTATTGAATTTTGCTGCAAAAGTATTGAAATAATATAAAAAACCTGTAACAAAAAAATCAAATTTTCGCAACATTTTGATTTTTTTCTGTGTAAAAAAAAAATCAGTAATTTTTTTGTAATAGTTTCGTAATTAATTTGTATCTTTGCGCTCTGAAAAAATTTGAAGATTTGAAAATTCATAGATTTTAAAATCAATAGAGAAAAACGCATTTTCAATCCCGATAATTATTGGGACAAATCCTCAAATTATCAAATTTATTATTATGGAGAATCACAAAATCACGACTTTAAATGACGTTGTAATTCGTTTTTCGGGAGATTCTGGGGACGGAATGCAACTGACAGGAACGCTTTTTTCTAACCTTTCCGCTATTTTAGGCAACGAAATTGCCACTTTTCCCGACTATCCCGCCGAAATCCGCGCACCGCAAGGTACAACAGGAGGCGTTTCGGGCTTTCAGGTACATATTGGTTCGGGCATCAGAACGCCCGGCGACGAGGCAGACGTTCTCGTAGCAATGAACCCTGCTGCGCTCAAAGTCAATCAAAAAGCACTTAAACCGCTGAGCGTCATTATTTTTGATACAGATTCTTTTACCAAAAAAGACCTCGAAAAAGCAGGCTTTGAAACCGAAAACCCTTTTACCGAACTCGGCATAAAAGAAAACGTGCAACTTATTCCCGTTTCTCTTACTTCGCTAACTATCAAGAGTTTAGAGAATTTTGAATTGGACAATAAATCAATGCAAAAATGCAAAAATATGTTCGCTTTGGGCTTGATTTGTTGGCTTTTTAACCGCGATTTAGATAACGCGCTGCATTTTTTGGGAAATAAATTTGCAAAAAAGCAGGAAATTTTGAAAGCAAATTCAAAGGTGCTTTCAGACGGATTTAATTACGGACACAATTTGCATTTGAATATCACTACTTTTGTTGTAGAAAAATCGAATGTACTTTCAAAGGGAAAATACACCATTATCAACGGCAATAAAGCAACTGCGTGGGGCTTGATAGCGGCTGCGGAAAAGTCGAAACACGAACTTTTTTTGGGCAGTTACCCAATCACGCCCGCATCCGATATTTTGCACGAATTGGCTGCAAGAAAAGACTGTGGCGTAAAAACATTTCAGGCAGAAGACGAAATTGCGGGAATATGTACCGCTCTCGGCGCATCTTTTGCAGGAAATTTAGCCGTAACTTCCACTTCGGGACCAGGACTCGCGTTAAAATCGGAGGCGTTGGGCTTGGCTGTGATGGCAGAACTTCCGCTCGTCCTCATTGACGTAATGCGCGGAGGTCCATCAACGGGCTTGCCCACAAAGACCGAACAAACCGACCTTTTACAAGCGTTGTATGGCAGAAACGGCGAAAGTCCGCTCGTGGTAATCGCCGCCTCAACGCCAGACGACTCGTTTATGTACGCCTATATGGCAGCAAAAATTGCGATGGAAAACCTTACGCCCGTAATCCTGCTCACAGACGCATTTATCGGCAACGGCTCATCGCTTTGGCGGCTGCCCAAAATAACAGAATTGCCTAATATTAAACCCAATATCGTGCCTGAAAGTATTAAAGGCAAATTTACTGCCTGCACCAGAAACGAGGATACAAAAATTCGTTATTGGGCATTTCCCGGAATGGAGGGTTTTGAACACCGCAACGGCGGACTGGAACGCGATTACGTTACTGCGGGCATTTCGACTGACGGCGAAAATCACGCAAAAATGGTTGAGGCACGGGCAAAAAAAGTAGAGTATGTGTCAAAGTGCATTCCGTTAATGAAAGTAGAGGGAGACCCCAATGCCAACTTGCTTGTAATTGGTTGGGGCAGCACGCACGGACATCTGCAAAGTGCAGTAAATATGCTAAACGAACAGGGCAAAAAATGCGCTCTGTTGCATTTCAACTATATCAGCCCAATGCCGAGAAATGCAGAGGACATTATTCGCAGTTATAAAAAGGTGATTGTCTGCGAGTTAAACAGCGGACAACTTGCCTCGTACCTGCGCACCAAAGTTCAGGGCGTATATTTTTCGCAATACAACAAAATCGAAGGACAGCCCTTTTCCATAAACGAATTAGTGAAAAATATAGATGTAAATTACTTTCAAAATTAGATACATTTGCTCTATAAAGATACTCCGAATTGTTGAGAATTGCTTTTTTTCTTTCAACTAATTTTTGTAACTTTGCAGCCAAATATTTAAAATATAAAAATTAGTAATAAAATGATATTGCCAATAGTATTATACGGAAATCCAATTTTGCGGGAAACGGCGAAAGAAGTTGAAAAAAATCACCCGAATATTAAAGAACTTGTCGAAAATATGTACGAAACGATGCGCAAAGCAGACGGAGTCGGGCTGGCTGCACCGCAAATCGGACTTTCGTTGCGGCTCTTTGTAGTTGATGTAACCACACTCAAAAACGACAAAGATTTGAAAGCCGATTTAGCCAACTCGCCTTTCACGCTAACATTGCTCAACCCCGAAATTTTAGAACGCACAGGCGAGGTAATTTCACGCGAAGAGGGCTGCCTGAGCCTGCCGCAAATCCACGAAAAAGTCGCACGAAACAATCATATCAAAATCAAGTATTATGATACTGATTTTCAGGAACATATCGATGAATATGACGGATTTTTCGCCCGCATAATTCAACACGAATTCGACCATATCGAAGGACACGTTTTTACCGACAGAATTTCGCCAATCCGCAAACAGTTAATCAAATCGAAACTGCTAAACGTGATAAAACGTAAAACAAAAGTCGAGTATAAAATAAAATGAGAATGACACAATGATATTTGAAAATGCAATTTGAAAATTTGAAAATGCAAATTCAAAATTCTAAATGCAATTTGAAAATCTAAATTCAATTTAAAAATATTCAAATATTCAAATTATCAAATTGAATTTGTATTTTCAAATTTTCAAATTTTCAAATTATGTAAAGAATGCCTCTTTTTCAAAAAATATTACAATCAAAAGCCGAAAATAAAAAACTTTTTGCGGTGTTGATAGACCCGCAAAAATGTTTCAGCGAAAAACTTATTGAGTTTGTGCAAATCATAGAAAAAGCGCAACCCGATTTTATTTTTGTGGGCGGCAGTCAGTTACAAAACTCTGTAAAAGAAGCAATTAGCGAGATAAAAACAATTACCAAAATCCCTGTTGTGCTTTTTCCCGGCAATCCAACGCAGTTTAGCGAAAACGCCGATGCGGTGCTGTTTCTCTCTTTGATTTCAGGCAATAATCCCGCATATTTGATTGGCGAACATAGAAAATGCGCCCTGACAATCAAAAATTCGGGCATTGAAGTTATTTCCACAGGCTACATTTTGGTTGATGGCAAAAAAATCAGCGCAGTTGAACAAGTGTCTAATACTCAACCACTTAGCGAAGTAAGCGAAATTGTCAGCGCAGCCGTTGCAGGCGAATTATTGGGCTGTAAAATAATTTATTTAGAGGCTGGCAGTGGCGCAAAAGAGCCTGTGAGCGAGGAAATTATACGCAAAGTGCGGACAAACGTTTCAGTTCCGTTGATTGTCGGCGGTGGCTTGCGCTCAAAGGCAATGCTGCAAACCGCACTCAACGCAGGTGCAGACATTATAGTGGTCGGCAACTATTTTGAAAAAGAACCTGAAAAAATTTTTGAATTTTGTACTCTGTTTAGATAAAGTATGGGCAGAGATAAAACCTGCCCATACATTTTTTATGCCTTCAATTTCCTTACCAACTCTGCGATGTCGCCTTTGATTATCTTGTCGTGTTCTATCAGGTCCTCGATAAGATGGCAGGCGTGCATTACGGTTGCGTGGTCGCGGTTGCCAATGTTGTAGCCGATAGATTCGAGCGAGTTTTTAGTCAATTTCCGCGAAAGGTACATCGCCATTTGACGCGGTTGAGCCACTTCGCGCTTGCGTGTGCGTGAGTTCAGCAAGTCGCGCGACAGAGCAAAACGCTCGCAAATTACATCGCAAATCAAATCAATTGTAATTGTCTTATACGCACGGGCTGTAATTCCAATAACTTTTTCCACAAGCGGAATATTAATTTCCTCATTGTTAATTGTGGAACGTGCAAGCAGCGACACAAGCGTTCCCTCCAAGTCCCTTACGGTATCATTTGCATTTTCGGCGATAAAATCAATCACTTCGTGGCTAATGTGATTTTGCAGACCGTTTCTATAAATTTTATTCTGCAAAATTGCTTTCCGCAACGTGCTGTCTGGCTTGTCGATTTCAGTGGTCAAACCCCATCGAAAACGAGTTAAAAGCCTCTGTTCCATACCATCAAGGTCGCCCGGCGCACGGTCGCAAATCATCACAATTTGTTTGCCGAGTTGATGCAAATGGTTAAAAATATGGAAAAAAGTATTTTGTGTACCTTTTCTTTCAATAAATTCCTGAATATCGTCAATTATCAGCATATCAAGGCTTTGATAAAAATTCAAAAAATCGTTTTGCGAATTTTGACGGACTGCGTTGGTATATTGCACCATAAAAAGATTTGCCGCAACATACAAAACTCTCTTATCAGGGTGCAAACGCTTTGTTTCCAAACCGACAGCGTGCGCAAGGTGCGTTTTTCCCACACCCGAATTTCCATAAATAAACAACGGATTAAAGATTGTTTTGCCAGGATTTGCAGCGATGTTCAAAGCGGCATTTCTCACAAGTTTATTACTTTTTCCCTCTACAAAATTGTCAAAAGTGTAATTGCCGTTCAACTGCGAATCTATATCGTGTTGAACCACAGAGGCAAACGGTGAGCGGACTTCAGGGATTTCCCTGCGTTTTTCATTTTTAGGAAGAGGCGTTGCGGTCGGCATATCGGTAGTGGTTTGGCTGTTTTTATCAACCAAAACACGATACATTAAATTTGTATCGCTGCCAAACTCTCTATTCAATGTAAATCTCAGTAAATCAGCAAATTTCTCTTCTATATATTCATAAAAAAACATTGAGGGAACTTGCAAAACAAGTTCTTTGTTTTCGTACTGCAACGGAATAATCGGACTAAACCAAGCGTTAAAAACTTCATCAGAAACGTTATCGTGAATAATATCCAAACAATTTTCCCATAATTTTACTTTACTTTTCATAATAAATTCAATTCTGCTTTTTTTTCGTTATTTATTTATAAAAATTCATTTCTTGTAACGGCGTAAAATCCGCATTTTCAATGATTTAAGATGTATTTTTAGATTCATCTTTACAGGTTGCAAAATTGAACATTTTTTTTTTATCAACAAAATCAAAATATTTTTTGCGCAAAAATTTGTTTTTATAACTATTTGAAAATAAGGCTTAAAAAAAAAAATATTCTGATAATCAACAAGATAAATTATCAGAATATCTTAACGGTTTATAAATAAAGAATTTAACTGTTTTCTGTTTTTTCTTTACAAAAAATTAAACATTGAATTATACAGCAATTTATCAACAATGCAATTTTTTTTCAAACAATCGTTATTTGGAATGATTTTAAATAAGAGTCTGTTTTTTTAACATAGCGCAGAGAGTTAAGGCTATTTTTTCTCGTTTTTCTCTTTCTTTTCTTTCTTTCCAAACACTGTAATATTTACATAACGTTTCGGATTTTGTTTCAAATCTACGAGCAAATTGGTCGCGCTCTGAATTGTCGTATTTAGATTGTCATACATTCCTCTGTCGTTTAAAAGCAAGCCGAGCGAAGAGTCTTTGTTGTCGAGCGTTTTTGTAAAATTCTGCAAGTCTGCAAGCGTTTTTTCAAGGCTCGCAACTATAGAATTTATGTCTAACTCCTCAATTTTTTTGTCGAAATTTGTGGCAATATTATTAACTTTGTCCATTGTGTTCGGCAAAGTTGCAGTCGCCGATTTTATTTGCGCAACAGTTTTATTCAAATCTACCAAAGTGCTGCCGAGCGAGTTAATTCCGCTCTGCAATGACGGCGAATTTACTGCCAATTTCAGCACATTTACGACTGTATCAAGGTTATTTAGCGAATTTTTGAGGCTCGACACAATATCGCCCAACTGCGCCATAAGTCCCCCCTCAATGGTAGTGGGAACAGTGTCGCCCGATTGATACAAATTGTCGTTTTCGCCAAGCGAAATATTAATGATTTTGCCGCCCATAAGTCCTTCGTCAGCAAGGGTAAAAACCGTTCCTTTCGGCAGTTTTATGTCATCGTTAATGAAAATTTCCACCACAAACGGCTCATCGCAGGCAAAATTGTACTTAATAGCCCGCACCTGCCCAACTTTGTAGCCTTTTATCATTACGGCATTCGACGAAACAAGCCCGCCAACATTCTGATACTTAGCAAAATAGTGATTTGACGGTGTAAAAATATTAATTCCTTTCAAAAAATTCAGTCCAAAAAACAGAACTGCGATTGCGATAATAAAAACCAAACCGATTTTAACCTCGCGAGTAAAAAATTTTTTCATATAAATAATTGTTTTTTTTCGTTAAAATTTAAAGTGCAAAGTTAGTAATTTATTTTGATATATTAAAACAAAAATTCAAATTTTCAAATTGTATTTTTGAATTTTCAAATCTTCAAATTATCAAATTATCAAATTTATCCCACTCGTGAGAATTTGCAATATGTGCGCAAAAAAAAATATAATTCATAATTTATAATTTAAAATTAATTTGTATCTTTGCGTTTTTAAAATAACTTTGTATAGAATGAAAATTTGTGTGTATTGCGCATCAAGTCCGTTAGCGAGTAAAACGCTTATAAATCAGGCTGTTACAGTAGGAAATTTTATTGCCGAAAGCGGTAATGTTTTGGTCTATGGCGGCGCAACGGGCGGCTTAATGGACGCAGTGGCAGAGGCGGCGAGAGAAAAAAACGGCGAAGTTATCGGCATTATTCCGCAACTGATAATCGACAACGGCAGAAAAAGCGGCTTGCCGACAGAACTTATCATTGTTAAAGATATGAACGAGCGTAAGGCAAAATTAAAAGAAATTTCCGATATTTTTGTGGTTTTGCCCGGCGGTTTTGGCACGTTAGATGAGTTCTACGACACTATTACAAGCGGCTCGCTCGGCTATTTTGATAAAAAAATTATTCTTGTCAATTACGAAAATTTTTACGAGGGCGTGATTATTCAAATCAAAAATATGATTAAAGAAAATCTTGGCTATATGAACCGAAAAAATAATTTGATAATTGTGGAAAATGCAGAAGAGGCAGTGGAAAAATTGAAAGAAATTAATCATTAAAAATTAAAAGAAATGAGAAAAAATGAAAAAATATTAATTGCAATAGTTGTTGTGGCGTTAGTATTGTATGCTTTTCGTTTTGTTGCAAGTATATTATTTCCTTTGTCTATTCTAGTATTGGCAATGTGCTATTTATGTTTTATTTTTATTTTTGAAAAAATAAAAATAAAACATAAATTTGAAGATTTGAAAATTTGAAAATTTGAAAATGCAAAATACAAAATATAATTAATAATTAACAATTCCTAACTTTTAACAATAAAAAATATTAACAATTCATAATTTTAACAAAAATGAACCTTCTATTTAAAAAAATGTTTGGCGGTTTTCAAAACACAGGAAAATTTGAAACCATTGAAAAACAACTGATTGCGGATTATAACCGCTACAAAAAAGTTGAAAATTCTGACGAACTCAAAGAGTATAGTCAATTATATGAAATCGTGAAGTCAGCCGATTTCAAAGAAAAGAAAAAAACGCTGCAAAACCGCAAGTACAAAGATACGCAGGAAAGCCGCGACATGCACGCTTTTCATCGTTATGACAGCGACAGTAAAATCAAACTCTACTATAACACGCTGAAAAGCAAACGGTTAGCCGATTTTCTGACATTCAAAGAAAGCGATGAATATTTGTTGCTCGGCGACAAGAAAGCGGTTAAAAAATCGCTAAAACTCAAAGCGTTGAAAAAGTACGAAAAATCGAAGGAATATCGTAATTATGTACGTTTTCACGAGTCGTATCCGATTTCGGAATATGAGCGTTTGAAAGTGAAAATTTCGACTGACGAGTTCAAAAAAGCAAATGCGTTTTGGACAAACAGCAAACGTTGGTTCAAAACCGATGAATGCAAGTTGGAACACAAATATTTTAAACTCGCCGACAACGCCGATATTAAGTTTTTCCTTGCCGAAGAACCGAAACGTTTTGAGTGGGTTGAAAAAGCGCAACTTACTTTCCGTGAGGATTTTAGGTGGAAAAAACTTGACGAAACAACGTGGAAAGCGGGCTTCTTCTACTCAAATCCTAACTTAAAATCCATTCATTCGTTTCTCAACGAAAAGCAGGCAAACACAGGCGGCGCAAACGTTGTCGGCGGCAAAGAATTGACGATTGCAACCAAAATTCAGAACTTCAAATCATCAACTTGGCACAACGCGAAAGGATTTATCGAAAAAGAGTACGAATTTACCTCTGACGTGATAAACGGCAGCGAAATTTTTGGGCAAAAAGGTGGTTTTATACGCGCAAAAATCCGTTTCAGCGGCTCGCCAAACCACGCTTTTTGGCTCACAAACGGCGAAAAAACACCTCACATTAATATTATGCTCGGCAAAGGCAAAAAAATTGAGGTCGGAGCCTATGACAAAAATGGCAACTATGCTTCGTCAAAAATCAGCGGACTTACGCCGTCAAAATATCACATTTATTCACTCTATTGGACTGAAAATGAGTTAGTCTGGTTGATAAACAACGTAGTAGTTTTCCGCACAAATATTGAAATTAATGACAAACTTTTCCCCATCTTCAACTCGTTTATTCCTGCAAAAAAACACGCATCAGAAGGAAAATTACAAGTGAAATGGTTGGAATTTTATGAAATAAAATAATATAGTTATTTGTTGTTATTTAATAGTTATTTGTTGTTATTTATTGTTATTTATTGTTACTCATTGTTATTTAACAAATTGACAATTAATAACGCCGAAGGCAAATAACTATTAATAACTATTAAATAACAATCAATAACGCCGAAGGCTAATAACTATTAATAATGCGAATCACGGGTTAAAATAAAAAAGACATAAAAGCGATAGCAAGTTTACCGAATGCATGCAGCCATAAACCGTTTTTAGAACGGACTTTTGAAGCATTTTGAATGTCTGATTTTT
>JAISYF010000138.1 GCA_031270065.1 Prevotellaceae bacterium
CTTATAAAATCATTCCATTGTTTTTGCGTAACGCCATTTTTTAGCATAAATTGTTGAAAATCAGGAAAAGTACAACTGTTTTTTATTTTTACTTGTTTATAAAATTTAGAAAGCAAACTTACAAATTTGTCTTCTCCTATACTTTTCGCAAGCAAATAAATTTTATATGGCGTTTTTAGATAAACTACTTCCGCAGTACCTGTACCTGTTTCCGCTGACATACGATTATCTATAATTTTAAAAATAGATGTATGGTTTGAAACTTTTTCATAATTTTTTATTAGAGAAGTTTCACGTTCTTGTTTTGTAAAATAAAAATAATTTGCTAAATATTCAATAATTGATTCGCCAAAAAAATAATATGCACTGTCATTTTTATCTACGTTAAAACTACAAAAAGTGTGCAATAATTCGTGTACTAATGATGTGTTTTGCCAAAAAGAAGTGTCAATCATAATAAAATATTTATTAGAATCACATTTTATATTTCTTCCCCAAACAATATTTTCATCAGCCAGAGATGCATCTATATAGTAATATGACAATAATCTTTTGGTAAAAACAATTTATTAATTTTTTGTAATTTTTTTTGTAGAAAATTAATTTTTTTATTAATATTTTCAAGTGGCAGTTTTATCGTATCAAACGAAACAGAATCAGGGTTATCAACTATTTTATCTGCAAAAAAAACATCATATTTAGTTTTTGATAGCAAAAATGATTTTTTTTGAAATGCCGATTGTAATAAAATAAAAAATGAAATATTATTGTTTGATAAATTTGCTGTATTCAAAAAGTAATTATTTTTATTTATAGAGTATGATAAATTAGAAAAAAAATAAGTTGAATCAGGTATTGTTATTGATACATTGGCAATTTTCATACTGTCACAAGTAAAAAACCAAGAATCCCAATCGTACATATACGCCCACATAGAAAAACTTGCAACAATACTTCTGAATCCAAACATTGTATTAAATTCAAAATCAATTTCAAATGATTTTACTGTATCAGGTATGGATATTGTAAGTTCTCTACCGTTAAAGTCATAGTTAATATTTTTAGAAAGTTGAAATGACGGGAAAAAATAATTTTGCAACATCATAGAAAAATCAGAAATATTTTCTGATTTTAAAACCAATGAGTCATAATAAACAAATGTACTATCAAGATAAACAACTTGTTTGACTATTGTTTTTCCACCAAATGCAGCATTATCGTTTTTTTCTCTGTTTTGTACATCAATATAAATATCTGTTGATATTTTTTGAGAATATGCACAAATAGACAATAAAATTGATAATAAAATAAAAAATAATTTATTTATTTTGTTGTTCATTTTCATCTTTGCGTTGTGAAACTTGACAGATAAACCTCGCCCTTACCGCTTTCATCGCTCTTTTGGTGCGGATTGCGCCGAAACCGTCAATTTCTGCGTAGTTTGCGCCGAGCGCGTCAAGTTCCGCCTTATACCAATCATAAAGATACTCCCTAATATGCGGATTTTCGCGCACAGGGTCATCTTCCCATTCAATATCGGGTTTTAGGAGTAAAAAAAGGTCAATTTTTGATTTTTCCAATTCGGATTGCAGCCACGCAGGACAACGGCTAAAAACGTGCAAAAACCAAATTTTTGTTACAATTAAAAACGTGTCCATTATCAAAAACTCGCTTTCGGAATGCTCGGCAACGGCTTTTTTAAAATCCGCAACTTGCTGTTTAGCAATGAGTTCTACATCATCGTATGTGTATGTGCGGCAAATGCCCTCAACATACGTTCGGGCAAATTCTGGAATAAACACAGCCCCAAGCAACTTTTGCAGTTCGATGCAAAGCGTGGTTTTCCCCACCGATTCCGGTCCTAAAACTACGATTTTTTTCATTTTATATCAGTGCAAAGGTACGATTTTTTTTACAAAATAAAAAAAGGCGTACCTAAATATGCCTTTGATTAATAACTGAGTTGATTTACACGCTTTTAAAATGGAAAGATGAGGGTCAAAAATCTTTCGCAGTAGATTACAAAGTTGTTGAGGGTGAAAAAAGCGCAAAAACTTCAAAAACTTTTGCGCTTTTTTTATTTTACAAAATAATTTTTTTATTTATAATTTATAATTCATAATTTTTTATTACCTTTGCAAAACTATTTTATAAATGTATAACATAAAATGAAATTTATGTAGTTGTTTAATTTAATATATTGACAGTCAAATATTTATAATGTAATAATAAGTAGAAGATAATCAAACTCAACGGGGAAATGTTGAGTGAATTTTTGCTTGTATATGCTGAAAAATGACTATTTTAACAAAATTATAGAAATAAATTTAATTAAAAAAAAATAGATACACCTTATGGCAAGATTAGTACAAATAACGAAGGAACTTAATATCGGATTAAGCACTGCGGTTGATTTTTTGGGTAAAAAAGGTCAGCCGATTGAGGAAAATCCGAATGTTAAACTCTCTGATATTCAAGAAAATATCTTGATTAGCGAATTTAGCAAAGATAAAAATATGAAAGCGCAGGCTGACAAACAGATTAAACAGCGTCAGGAAAAACCAAAACTGACAACTATTGCCGTAGAGGGTTATGGAGATGAGGAAAAAACGAAAAAGATTGTAAAAGAGGAAGTTAAGCAGGAAAAAGAGCCTGCTCCTGTTGAGGAAAACCCTGCACAAAAACCGCAGAATATTACAGAACTTGTCCGCAATGATAAAGAGGAAAAACAGGTGAAAGTTGAAGTAAAAATTGAAGTTGAACAAAAAATTGAGCAGCCGAAAACTGTTGAACCGAAACCTGAAAAAATTGTAGAAAAACAAGAGAAAAAACCTGCACAAAATATTGATAAACAGCCTGTTGCAGAGAAAAAACAGGAACAAAAACCTGAACAGAAAAAAGAACAAAATCAACACACAAAATCGGATAAAAATATTCAAAATAAAGAAAATCAAAATAAGAATCATCAACAACAAAACCAACCAAAAAAAGATAAATCAAAACAGCAAAATCTGCCTCAACAACCTAAAACCCAGCAAGTTGAGCAAACAGTACCAGCCATAACCGAGAAAAAAGAGCCTGAAATTTTTAAATATGAGTCGCGTTTTGCTCCAAAAATTGGATTCAAACCCACAGGCGAAAAAATTGACTTGAATAAGGTAGTTGATGGAGTTGCAAGAAAACCGCTTTCTCGAAAAGAAAAAAAGGAAAAATACCGCGAACTTGAACGCCAAAAACGCGAAGCAGAACGCATTATTCGTCAGGAACGTGAAAAGCAGGAACGAAAACAGGGACAAAATCAAGGACAAAATCAACAGAAAACCGACCAGCACAAACGCGAAGAGGAACGCAGACGCAGGCGTAGAGAAGAGCGCGAACGTCAGCAGCAGAAACAACTCAAAAATCCTGTTATCAAGGTGGGGGACTTGAAAAAGCCTGAATTTATACCAACCACCGCGCCAACTCTTAAAGGCGTTAGCGTGAAAGGAAAAATTGAATTGCCTGTTAAAAATGCGCCAGAAAGCCACAACGGAAAAAAGAAAAAACGCAAACGCATCGGCGGCGGCGAAAGGATTGATATTCCGCAAAGCAAAGATAAAAAAGAAAATTTTGATAAAAATAAAAATAACACAACTTCAAGTAGCAAGCACCACCGCAAAAAAATCAGCAAAGAAGATGTAAACCAGAATATTAAGAACACGCTTGCTAAATTGAACGAAAACAAACGTGCAAATAAAAAATCGGCTAAATACCGCCACGACAAGCGCGAAGCAATCAGTGAAAGATTGCATGAGCAGCAGTATTTGGCGCAGGAACAATCGAAAATTCTCAAAATCACTGAATTTATTACCGCAAATGAACTCGCGGTGATGATGAATGTGCCTGTTACCGATGTTATCAAAACCTATATGAGAATTGGTATGTTTGTGTCGATAAACCAGCGGCTTGATGCGGAAACGATTAATCTTGTTGTTGAGGAATTTGGCTACACAACCGAATTTATAAGCGCAGACGCGGGCAATATTAAGCCTGAGGAGGAGGTTGATAATGAGGCAGATTTGAAACCAAGACCGCCAATCGTTACCGTTATGGGACACGTTGACCACGGAAAAACCTCGCTGCTCGACTATATTCGCAAAACTAACGTAATTGCAGGAGAGGCAGGCGGAATTACGCAGCACATCGGCGCGTACAACGTTAAACTCGAAGACGGCAGGCAAATAACTTTCCTTGATACTCCCGGACACGAAGCATTTACCGCAATGCGCGCACGCGGAGCGAAAGTTACCGACATCGCAATTATTATTGTTGCAGCAGACGACAACGTTATGCCACAAACAATCGAGGCAATAAACCACGCATCAGCAGCAGGCGTGCCTATTGTTTTTGCAATAAATAAAATTGATAAAGACGGTGCAGACCCGGATAGAATTAAGTCGGAACTTGCAAATATGAATTATCAGGTTGAGGAATGGGGAGGAAAACACCAGTCGCAAGATATTTCTGCAAAAAAAGGAATCGGAGTTAAAGAACTTATGGAAAAAGTGTTGCTCGAAGCCGAAATACTTGACCTTAAAGCAAATCCAAACCGTAAGGCAAACGGTTCGGTGATTGAATTTACCAAAGACAAAGGTCGCGGAAACGTGGCTACTCTGCTCGTTTCAAACGGTACGCTCAAAGTTGGCGACATTGTGGTAGTCGGCTATGCTTACGGCAGAATTAGAGCAATGTTTAACGAAAGAAATCAGAAAATCAATGAGGCAAAACCTTCCGAACCTGTAATGATTTTAGGGCTAAAAGGCGAATTGCAGGCGGGCGATAATTTCAACGTAATGGAAACAGAACAAGAAGCGCGCAATATCGTTGCGCAACGCGAACAGTTGAAACGCGAACAAACTCTGCGTCAAGTACGCCACCTCACGCTTGACGAACTCAGCAAACGCATTGCAAACGGCGGTTTCCAAGAGTTGAACATCATTGTCAAAGGCGATGTAGACGGCTCTATTGAGGCGTTGTCCGACTCGCTGATAAAACTTTCTACTCCCGAAATTCAGGTTAATGTAATTCACAAAGGCGTTGGTCAAATCAACGAGAGCGATGTTAGCCTTGCAATGGCGTCAAATGCGATTGTGGTCGGATTTAACGTGCGCCCGACAGCCGTTTCGCGCCGTATGGCAGAGCAGGAACAAATCGACATTCGCCTCTATTCGATTATCTATCAGGCTATTGAGGAGGTGAAGGCTGCAATGGAAGGAATGTTGCTGCCCGAAAAAACAGAGAAAGTTACCGCCACGCTCGAAGTACGCGAAACGTTCCACATCGGCAAAGTCGGCACTATTGCGGGCTGTATGGTTAAAGACGGAAAAATTAAGCGCAACAGCAAAATCCGCCTTATACGAGACGGAATTGTTATCTGTACATCAGAAATTGAGAGCCTAAAACACGAGAAAGACGATGTTAAAGAGGTTAATTCTGGTTACGAATGCGGCTTGAACATCGCCAACTACAACGATGTGAAAGTCGGCGACATTATCGAGGCATACGAGGAATTTGAAGTGAAAAAGACACTGTAAAATCCCCAGAAAATGACAGTAAATAAAGATTTTTATGGTTACACAATTATTAAAAATCAATTAAAAATATTGCGGAAAGTTGTTGCTTGTAATACTGTAATAACCAACTGCCTTTGCATTTTTATCTCTCTGTGTATCCTCTGTGTAACAAAAAAATCACAGAGAAACACTGAGCAATAACAGGACACTACATCGTATTCCCTAAAAATCAACAAAGTTTTTTATTACAAAAGATAATAATTTTCAGGCAAAGATACGGGTATTCATTAAAAAAATTTAGCGCGTTTTTTTGTTTCAAAAATAATTTTGTACCTTTGCGAAAAAATTTTTTATAAAAAGATTATGATCATAGAAAAAATGAACAAAGATTATAAATCTTTTTAGTTAATCATTTTTAGTTAAAGAAATTATTTGAATTTTTAATGAATATTTACGATTATATTTTGCTTGCGCCGATAATTTTCGGCTTGGCTTTCGGCTTTTATCGGGGACTCTTTAAAGAATTGGTCGCACTCTTTTGCGTGATTTTAGGAATATGCGCCGTTAGGTATTTTGGAACAATGTGCGCAGGTTTTTTAGTAAAAAATATCGGACTTGCACCAAATTCCGCAATGGCAATTTCAAGCATCGTAATCTTTATTGCAGCGATAATTGGGCTAAATATTTTGGCAAATATGCTCACAAAATTATTTAAAGCGATGAAAATTAACTGGCTCAACCGCTTTGCAGGAATGTTGTTCGGCGGGTTCAAATGGATTTTAATTTTGAGCATTGTGCTGAATATTATCACGCTTTTTTACCAAAAAGTGCCAATTTCAAAGGGCAATCCGCTCGAAAAATCACAACTTTACAAACCAATCGAAAGGACAATTTCGCAAGTTGTGCCTTTTGCAAAATTTAGATAAATTATGCAAAATTTAGCAATATTTGCAAGCGGTTCGGGGACAAATTTTGAGGCGATAGTTGATGCCTGCGAAAACGGTAAAATTGCTGCAAAAGTTGTTTTATTGGTTTGCGATAAAAAAGACGCTTTTGTGCTGCAACGCGCTGAAAATCACAATGTTCCTGCATTTGTGTTTAATGCAAAAGATTTTTCGGAAAAATCGGAATATGAAACAAAAATTGTAGAAATTTTAAAAGAAAAATCCGTTGATTTGATTTGCCTTGCGGGTTATATGCGCATTGTAGGAGAAACGCTTTTGAGGGCTTTTCCGCAGAAAATTCTCAACATACACCCTGCCTTGTTGCCCTCGTTCAAAGGGACGCACGCGATTGACGATGCGTGGAATTTCGGGGTAAAAGTGTTTGGCGTTACCGTTCATCTGATTGACGACACGATTGACGGCGGCACAATTATCTCACAGCGGGCATTCGAGTATCACGGCAATTCCCGAGACGAAGTCGAACAAAAAATCCACGAAATAGAACACCAACTTTTCCCAGAGGCGATAAAATTAAAAATTAAAAACTAAAAGTTGGGGTACTCCTAACTTTTAGTTTTTAACCTTTAACTTTTAACTTTTTAAAACGCATCAATAATTGCCTTAAAATCTACTGATTTCAACGATGCGCCGCCGATAAGTCCGCCGTCAATGTCGGGCTGAGCAAAAAGTTCGGGAGCGTTTTTTGCGTTGCAACTTCCGCCGTATAAAATCGACGTGTTTTCGGCAACTTCTTTTCCAAATTTTTCTGCAATCAAAGAGCGGATAAATGCCAACATTTCTTGCGCCTGCTCCGTTGATGCGGTTACACCTGTTCCAATCGCCCAAATCGGCTCATAGGCAATAACAAGTTTGGAAAAATTGTCAGCAGAAAGGTTGAAAATTGTTTCGTCAAGTTGTTTTTTTACAAAGTCTTCTTGCGCATCTTTTTCGCGTACAGAAAGCGGTTCGCCGCAGCAATAAATCGGAGTTAAGCCGTTTGCTAATGCCAATGCTACTTTTGCGTTTAGGATTTCGCTCGTTTCGAGGTAATATTCGCGGCGTTCGGAGTGTCCGAGAATTACAAAGTTTGCGCCTGTTGATTTTACCATCGCTGCTGATACTTCGCCTGTGTATGCACCCGATTCTTTGTCGGCGCAGTTTTGTGCAGATACGTTGATTACGCTGTCGGTAACTAACTGGCTTACAGCCGATAAGTGAATAAACGGCGTACCAATTACCACTTCGCAGTTGGGTTTTGCGCCAGCCAAAAGTTCTTTGAGTTCCGTTGCCAGCGCAACGCCTTCTTGCAGGGTTTTATTCATTTTCCAATTCCCTGCTACAATGTTTTTTCTCATTGATTTTTATATTTTAGTTAAATTTTTTTTGTTTTTGAAAAGATTTGCAAAGATACAAAAAATTCAGGAATTAATTATTTCCCGCATAACATCTTGAATGTCAAGCCCTGCGGCACACACTTGTTGCGGAATAAAACTCGTTTCGGTCATTCCTGGCGTGGTATTTACTTCCAAAAGCACAATTTTTCCGCTTTTTTCAATAATATAATCAACTCTGATAATTCCTTTTGCATCAATTAAATCATAGATTTTAGCAGTAGTTTGCTGAATATTTTTTGTTAATTCATCAGAAATTCGCGCAGGCGTAATTTCCTCAGATTTATTTTTATATTTTGCATCATAATCAAAAAAATCGTTTTTCGTAACTACCTCTGTTACAGGGAATATCACATTTTTTTCTTTCGTTTTATACATTCCGCAAGTAACCTCTGTACCTGAAATAAAACTCTCAATTATTACTTTGCAATCCTCCGCAAATGCCTTATTAATAGCCTCCTGCAACTGATTTTTATCCTTAACTTTGGTAATGCCAAAACTGCTGCCGCCATTAGATGGTTTTACAAAAATCGGCAAGCCCAATTTTTCTATAATCTGCTCATTATCAATATTTTGATTATTTTTAAAGAGCATTGAAGGCGAAACATTTATATCAAAATTTTTCAGAAAATTGTTGCACGCAAATTTATCAAAAGTAAGCGCAGCAGCCAATACACCGCAGCAGGAATACGGCAGACCGATTAAATCGAAGTAGCCCTGCAAAACGCCGTTTTCGCCAGGAGTTCCGTGAATTGTGATGTAGGCAAAATCAAAAATAATTTTTTTGCCGTTTTTTACAAATGAAAAATCATTTTTATCAATCGTAATTTGCTCATTTTCAGTCATTTGCACATTCCAATTTTTACCAATTACGGTAACGATATATTTTTCGTAATCGGAAGGGATAAAACCCATTAACCCTTTCGCGCTTTTGAGAGAAACGCCGCATTCAGACGAGTCGCCGCCCGCAACTATTGCAATTATTTTTTTCATCTGTTTATATTTTGTTTGTAATTTTTGGTTTCGACAGTTCGATTTATTCACGGACCTCTTCACTTAACCGACAGGGCAAACTCTGTTCCACGCGGTCATTGAGCGTAGTCGAAATGACATTTTCATCTGTTTATATTTTTTATTTGTTTGATTTTCAACACCTTACAAAACAATATAACCATTTTCAAGGTTTGTAGTTTTATAATTAACCATTTTTACGTGTTTAATTTTTAAGATAAATTCGACTCTTCAATCGTCTTTTTATTAATCCTGTCCCGCTCTTTATCGCTGAACCAACCCCATTTATTGAAATATTTTATTGCACTGTAAATATGCACAACAAGCAGACGCAGACTGTTGTACGAGCCTTGACGGTGTTCGTGAATTATTGATACTTTTGGGTAAAAAATAGTGCGCGAAACCTGTTGAATGCGCCGCGTGAGGTCAATATCTTCGAGATAAAGGAAATATCGCTCGTCGAAAAGCCCTGTTTTTTTCAAAATTTCGGTGCGCAGGAACATAAAACAGCCTGAAATATGTGGCACATTTATTATATGATTGTAGTCAGTATCGCGCATTTCGAGCCGCGCCACGCGGGTTTTCATAACAAATTTCGGCAAAAATCTGCGCACAATCAAGTCCATCGGGTCAGGCAAAAGTCGGCAAAGGTACTGAATTTTGCCATTGGGGTAAAAAACTTTCGGCATCAGCGAGCCAACGTCTTGATTTTCTTGCATATAGGCGGTAATTTCGTCAATAATTTCCGCATCGCAAGTCAAGTCGGCATTCATAGCCAAGTGATACGCCGCCTGATTGTCGAAAATTGTCTGATTGAGCGCGATATTGTGTCCGCGTCCGTAACCAATATTTCTGTCGTTGAAAATATATGTAACTTGCAGATTTTCAAACTCTTGACAACGTTTCGGCGAATTGTCTATCAAATAAATTTTATTTACTAAACTGCTTTTGCGAATAGTTGAAATTAGATTGCTAATTTTGTCTAATTTGTTGTTATACAACACAATAGACACATTTATCAGCGGTTTTTTCGGAATTTCGTTATCAATTTCGTAAATTTTGCTTAAAACATTGATAATCTGCTCTTTAAGAAAATTCTTGCAAATCCATTTTTTAGCGTTTATTGACATTTCTTTACGCAAATTTTCATTGCGCAAAAGTTGATTTACAGCATCTGCAAACGCCTGAGTATCACGATTTTGTACCACAAAACCCGAATATTTGTCCTTATTTACCCAAATCATTCCGCTGCCTTCGATATTGAACGACACCGCAGGCAAACCGCAATACAACGCCTCCGCCAACGCCACGCCAAACGCCTCACTTCGAGTGTGCGATGGAAAGACATAAACCGTTGAAGCATAGAGAAATAACTTTAAGTCCTCATCTGAAACTCTGCCAATAAAATAAACGTTCTGTATGTTTTTTGCCCGTTTTTTTAGATATTTTGTCAAAAATCCGCTGCCCGCAATCACAATTTTGCAATCGTTGTCAATCAATTTCGCCGCATCAAGCAGGTAATTTATGCCTTTATACGGAACGTGCCGCCCAACAGAAAAGAGAATTTTTTTGTTATCGAAACGCTTTTTTAACTCTAAAATTTTTTCCTCGTCATTTTTTGCAAGTAAAAATTTATCTTCATTAACAGTATTTGGCAAAATTTCGGTTTTATAAGCAAAATTTTTCAGCGGTTTCGATGCCAAACGATAAATTTCCGATGTTGCAAGAATTTTATCTGAGCGTTCTATGATTTTTTTCTCGTAAAAACGATAAACGCTGTAAATCATTTTTTGCCCTAAAATATCTGCGTGCCAATGAGTTACGAGTTTTGCACTGTACAAATTCGCTTTCAAAACATAGAGCGAAACAAGCGGATTAGGCAAATGAAGGTGAACGTAATCGGGGCGAAATTCGTCAATAATTTTTTGCAAATGACGAATGAACGAAAAAGTTATCGGCTGCGATGTAAGCGAAAATGCCACCGAAACCCTCGTTACAGGAATACCGTTTTCCACACTTTGCTCGTCGCCTTTGTGATGGTTAAAACAGATAACTCGCTGATTATGATATGGTTTCAATTCATTTATAACTGTCTGTGCAACATCTTCAATACCCCCAAAAAATGGATAATAATATTTTGAAACATGTAAAATCTTTGCCATTATTTAACTTTTATTTACAAAAAAAGTATTAACTTGTACTATTTTCAAAACGAATTATTTTTAACTTTATTGTTATTGTTGATAAAAATTTTTGTTTCAAAAAAATGTGCGCGAAATTACAATTTTTTACCCAAAAAAACAAATATTTTTCAGGAACACGATTTTTGCATGATATAATTAAAAAAAAATTGTACTTTTCTCTTATAAATTTTTTGAAAAATTTTGATAAGTTTGTCTGTAATTGAAAATTTTATGCTATCTTTGTAATCAAAAATTTTAAGAGCGTATTGCAATATGTTCTTACGTTAAAATACAAAAAAATGCAAATAAAATCATTTATTTTCAATCCTTTTATGGAAAATACCTACGTTGTTTTTGACGAAACACGGCAGGCTGCAATTATTGACTGTGGTTGTCTTTATAAGGCAGAGGAAAAAAAATTACAGCAGTTTATTGATGATAACAAATTGACTGTCAAGTATTTGCTAAATACGCATTTGCACCTTGACCATCAATTTGGGAACTATTTTGCAACGCAAACTTTCGGCGTTTTGCCGCTTGCGCACAAAGACGACGAGTCGGGAATTGCGCAGTTGCAAATGCAAGCGATGATGTTTGGTGTCGGCGACAAGGTAAAAGGACAAAAACTCGGCAGTTATCTCACTGATAATGAGGAAATTAAAGTTGGCAATTTTACTCTGAAAGCGTTGCACGTTCCAGGACATTCGCAAGGGCATTTGTGCTTTTATTGCGAAAAAGAAAAGGTCCTTTTTGCCGGCGACGTGCTTTTTGAAGGCAGCATCGGCAGAACAGATTTGCCTGGCGGTAATTTTGAGCAGTTAATTGACGGAATTAACAAAAAATTACTTGTTTTGCCCGACGATACCGTAGTTTATAGCGGACACGGCGGCAAAACTACAATCGGAAAAGAAAAATTGCATAATCCTTTTTTATAGATTTGAAAATTCAAAATTCTCAAATTTATAAATTTGAATATTTGAAATTAAAATCTTAAAATCTTCAAATCTTAAAATCTTCAAATCTTCAAATTTTCAAATCTTCAAATTTTCAAATTTTCAAATCTTCAAATCCTCAAATCATGTTAATCAAAACTCAAGCGATAGTCCTGCACCATTTTCCCTATTCGGACAGCGGAAAAATCGTCAATCTCTACACAAAAAGCGATGGGCGAATTTCGGTTTTGGCGCGGGGAAAAGGCAAGAGTGCAACGCTGAAAACGCCTCTGTTACAGCCATTTACGCTGCTCGACATTACACTTGACAGCAAGCCCAACCGCAATATTCAGTACGTCAAAGAGAGTGCGCCGTTAGCGATTTTTACCTCAATTCCGTTTAATCCTGTCAAGAGCGCGATAACGCTTTTTTTGGCAGAAATTCTTTACAAAACCCTGCGCGAGCAACATTCTGATGAAAAACTTTTTAATTTTTTAAACTATTCTATACAATTTTTTGATAAATGTGAAAACGGAACAGGCAATTTTCACTTGATTTTTCTCTTTGAATTTAGCCGTTATCTCGGTTTTTTTCCAAATATTACGAACTATAATCAAGGGGCGTTTTTCGATTTGCAGAACGGAATTTTGTGCCAAGATTGCCCTCCGCACAACTTTTTTCTCTCAAAAGATGAAACAAAAGCGTTCATAAACCTGATGAGGTTCAACTATCAAACTATGCACCTGCTCAAACTTTCGCGCCTGCAACGGCAGACAATCCTCGAACAAATCACACTTTTTTTCCGCATTCACCTGCCAGAAATCGGCACAATAAAGTCGCTTGACATTCTCAAACAGATTTTTGAATAAATGTGAAAAAGTTGAAAATTCGGGCAACTCCAAACTTTCAACTCATAAAAAAACGCGCTGCCATTTGTTGAGAAAATCCCTGTAAATCAGGATTTGAGCCTCTGAACATCTTTGTAATCTGCCGTCTATAAAGATACCCTTTCGGGCGCAGCCCGCCATTGATTTGTCTGACCTGCTCGGTATGAAATAGTTTGTAGAACTTTCCAATCTCAGCGCAACGCGTATAATTTGACTGCAAAAGTATAAAAAAAATATGAATTACAAATTATGAATTACGATTTTTTTTCAAAAAAATTCATTTTTTTTCAATTTCTACAAAAATTCGGTATTGCGTATTTTCAAAAATTGGACAAAGCGAAATGTAACCGCTTGAAAGTCTGTGATTTGCAAATTTTGGCGAACTATTTTGCGCGCATTTTTGGTGGTTAAAAATTAAGTCAGCAGAATTTTTGAAAAAATCTACTGCGAACACGCCTTTTTTGCCATTTTTTACAAAATTTTTGTAAAATTCGTGCGCAACCAATCCCATTGTCGCCCGCAAATTTATCTCAACGCAAGGATTTAGAAAAAATCTGTTATTTTCCTCATAAACAAACATATCAACGCCAAGAAATCCGTTATAATCTGGCACGATTTTTTGCTTAATAAATTCTATAAGTGCTTGTTTTACAGCATTTAACAACTCTTTTGAAATAAATTTTGCCAAAATATTTTCAATTTCGCTGTCGGGCAAAAGAATATTTTTAGTGTAGGTTTTTCCGTTTGTTTCAAAAAGCGAATAACCGACAAAATTTGCCTGATTATCAGTAACTTTAAACTCCATTGCAAAATTTTGCACAACATTATAACGCTTTTCTGCCAAAACACAGCCCTGACTTTTGAGCGTTCTTTTGCACCAACCTAAAACGCTGTTTGACAACTCTTTACGGGCAAAATAAACTCCTTTTCCGCTGCTGCTGTACGGCGATTTCAACGCAGTTTCATCAAAGTTTTCTGCAAAAACCTCAATTTCTACAAGCGTTTTCAATTCTACGGCTGGCTCAACATCAATTTTTACGCTTTTTTTCAAAAAGTTCAGAGCCTCAGCAGCAGTTTTTCTGTGGGAAAGTTCGCTAATTCTTTGCAATTTTTCTTTATTCGGCAAAATATTTTTGTCTATTCCTTTGGAAATCAAGTTTTTACAAACAGATTTATTCCAACCCCAAGCCTGAATATTTTTTATTTCAGAAAAATTTATTGTATCAACTAAAAAATATTTCAAACCAAAATTTTTTGTAATGTTTTTCCATTCAGATTGCGAGTCAAGCCTGCAACGACAAGCCGCAGTACAGTTTTCATTAAACCAAATCGGCAGCAAAGCGCAATCTTCGGCAAACTTCGCCGCCGACTGTTTCGGCAAATAATTTTCGTCATTATTTGCCAAAGCAAGTTCGTGGTAAGGGTTGAAAATGTAGTAATTCATAATCACCTCCGATTTTTCATTACAATCCACACCACAATCGGTGCGCCGACAAGTGCGCTAATGGCGTTAATGGGCAGAGTTTGTCCTGAGGTTGGGATTTGTGTAGCGGCTAAATCACAGAGCAGCAATATTATAGCACCGCAAAGCATTGTTGCGGGGATTAGGATTTTGTGACTTGACTGGCGGAAAAGTCCCCGCGCCAGATGCGGCACCGCCATTCCAATAAAGGCGATTGGTCCGGTAAAAGCGGTTGGCGCGCCCGCAAGCAACGCGACAGAAACAATTATTAAAATCCTGATTTTCAGAATATTAATACCCAAACCGCGAGCGTAATTTTCTCCGAGCAGAAGTCCGTCAAGTTGTTTTTGAATAAAAAAAGTTATCAACAATCCGCCAAAAATCAAGGGCAACATCACGCGCATATAGTTCCAAGTTACCGCCTGCAAACTGCCAAAAGTCCAAGTAATAAACACTTTGAGCGAATCGGGGTTACTCTGATTTTGCAAAACAGTAACCAAACTGCCTGCGATTTGCCCGAACATTATGCCAATTATCAGCAGCGAAACCGCCTGACGCACCTTAAACGACACGCCAAGCACCAAAAACAGTACCAAAACCGCCCCGATAATCGCTGCAATTACCAAGCCCCAACTACTTTGCGTCATCGCTGCGGGCAGCAAACTTCCGCCGAGCAAAAACACCGCTACGCCAAGTGCCGCGCCCGAACTTACGCCTAACACATAAGGTCCCGCAAGCGGATTGCGAAAAAGCGTCTGCATCACAAGTCCTGCAACCGCAATCGCCGCGCCCGTAACTACTGCCGTAACTGCTTTGGGCAGGCGCAAATTGAGAATTATTTCCCGATAAATGCTGTTTTGTAAAAAAATATCGCTCAAACTAAGATTGACGCTGCCGAATGCAATATCACACAAAAAAAACAGCATCAACAAAAAGGCTAATCCTATAAAAATCAGAGTGTTATATTTTGAATAATTTGACATTAAGAAGTAATTAAACAATTTTTTCTCAAAAAAACGCAGATTTTTACAGGGAACTTTATTCGTGCTTTTGTACATTCTCGCTTTCGCGCATAAACTCCACAGCCTCCTCGTGTTTCATTTCAGCGGCTTTTTGAATGTCCGCGTTTCCACTTTCTGTTTGTCCGAGCGCAAGTTTTGCACGACCTCGATAAAAATACGAATTTGAAGCGTCATCTCGGTCTTTATCTTTTTCCGCAAGTTCGATTGCGCGGTTCATATCGGTGATACATTCCTGAAATTTTCCAACGCAAAAGTAGAGTTCACCGCGCGTGTCCAAATAAAAACTATTTTCATTATTCAATTCCAACGCCATTGTAATAAATTCTTCAGCCTGTTCGTATTCGCCAAGTTTTACTAAATTATAACTAATATTATTATAAATTGACGCTTTGTAATCACTGTTTAAATAATAAAAAACATCTTGCGTATTATAGTTTGTTGTATCTTTTAAAATAATATTCAAAATTTTTGTATAAACCTCGTTTGATTTTTTTCTATCTTCTTTTTTCATATAAAAATATGCGTAAGCGTCAAGCACTTCAAGATTGAGAGTATCCATTTTTAATGCGGTATCTAAATCTGCTTGCGCAAAGTCAAATTTTTTCATTTTTCTATAAGCATTTGCCCGCAAAATATAAGCGTCAGGCACTTTCGGCATAAGTTCGATGCACCTTCCAAGCGACTGAACAGCAGCGTTCAACGAGTCAAGTTGAAAAAACGACAAGGCTTCGAGATAATGAAAATAAGCCGAAGAATCGTTCATTTGACGGCATAGATGCAAGTCCGCCAAAGCATTTTCGTACATTTTTGAATTATAGTAATATTGCGCCCTTTCGCCCAAAAGCAAGTCAAGTTCCGCAGTAGCGTTATTGATGGTTTTCGTAATAAATTCCGCCGCTAACTCATAATTTTCTTGAATTTTTGCATAATATTGCGAGAACAAAAAATATGGCAACGGATTTTTCGGCGTTTTGGAAATTTGTTCTAAAAGAACTTTTTTTGCTAAAAGACTGTCCTGCTTCGCACAATGCAAAAACAGATTTTCGGCATAAGAAAATTCACTGCCATTTTCTACATTAGGGTAGCAGGTTTTGAAAAACAAGCGGTAAGTGTATGCGTCATTTATTGCCTGTAAATTATTGTTAATCAATAAATTAGTTCTAATTCTGAATTTGTATGCAGCAGCATATTCGTTATCAACCATCAGCACTTCGTCTATTAGCGCGAGCGATTTTTCCAACTCTTTTTTGTTGTTTTTTTTCGCTCCCTCCTGCTCGGAAATTATGGAACGGCAAATTGCAAGTTTTGTTCTGACATCATTCGGATTAGCCTTTAAAACCGCGTTGTAGTCGGCGATTGACGAGCGAAAATCACCCGCGATGTAAAAAAACTCACCACGTGTTGCGGTATGTTTGAGCGCAACGGCTTTGTCGGGCGAAGTTTTTATTGCGAGGTTGAGGCTTTCGAGCGACTTTCTGAAATTGCCCGCAGCCTTGTAAATATCGCTGCTGACGGCATAAATAGAATGAATTTCGTTTTTATCGCGCTTTTTATTCGCATTTGCATATTGCAGCGACTTTTGAATATCGTCAAAAGCGGACACAAATTTTTCGGTATTCGCGTACGCAATCGCCCGCAAAAGATAGGGAATCCATTCAGGCTGCTCCCGATTTTCAATAGATTGCGATAGAATTTCAACCGCCTCCGCGCTTTTTCCACTGTCAATCAAAGTGCCGCCCTGCGAGTATAGCGGCGTTTGCGCAAATCCGCTCTGAATTGCAGAGCAAAATAATAATATCAATAAATTTTTTTTCATTTTAAGAAAAATTAAAAGTTAAACAATTAAATTAGAATACAGGGAATAAACACCATTCCCGATTTCATAATCTCACGCTTTCACGCTTTTTTCAAAGTGCAAAGATACAAATTTTTTAGTTATAAATTTTTAAAAAAAGGCAAATCCTTTCGGAAATGCCTCTTTTTTGTCGCTGGATTGGGGGTTATTTTCTGATGCCCAATTCTTTGATAATCGCCCTGTAACGTTCAATGTTTTTATCTTTGAGATAATCCAATAAACGGCGGCGTTTGCCAACCAGCATTTTGAGCGCGCGCTCAGTGCTATAATCCTTGTGATTTGACTTCAAATGTCCAGTCAAATGGCTAATACGGTATGAAAACAACGCTATCTGGCTCTCTGGCGAACCTGTATCGGTGTTAGACGTTCCGTATTTTCCGAAGATTTCTTCTTTCTTTTCAGATGTTAAATACATACTTAAAAATTTTGTTTAAAATATTTTATAAATTGAGGGCGCAAAGATACAAAAAAATTATGAATTATAAATTATGAATTATGAATTATTTTTTACATAATTGCAAAATTTTCATAATTTGCAGATTATCAAGGTGTTAATTATATAAATTCTGTAATTATGTTAATTCAAAACACAAATTCAATAGCATTTTCTGCGCTAATATACTGAATATTAATGCGGTTTGAACCATCAAAATATTCTGTATCGGAAAGGTTTGTGTATCTTTCAAGCAAAAATTTATCAATATCGGCTTGCGGAATATCGGTTTTTAAGTGCGCTTTTAAACTTTTTACACGCTGCGCGTCATCAATTTCATAAGTCAAATTTTCGATAAAATTTTGCTCATTTTCGGCGGGAGCAAACACAATTTCGTTTGCATTTTCCGAAACTAATGCGTGGTTTAACACTGCCTCAACTACTTTTAATTCTGCCGAATGCAGCACGCCGTAATTGATTTTCGGCACCTGAAAACCTTGAATGTAAGGCACTACTTCCACATTGCAAATTGCCGAAACTTTTTTGTCAATATAGTGAAACGCAAATACGCGGGTTTCCTCATTGACAGTAACGTGATGAGCAATAAGCGCGCCGTTGGCGATTGACACATAATTTTCGTCAAAATCGTAGCGCACAAAACTTTTGTCAAGGTTGGTCTCGATGTTCAAAACGATTGTTTCGTCATAATGCAGCGAAATTTCCGTTTTGTCGAACTTAAAAACTGTTTCCTCTTTTTTTGTACAAGAAAAAAACATTACCGCGATTGCGGAAAATAATAACAATTTTTTCATCTGTTTAAATTTATTTTTAACAACTAACAACACTGATAAAAGTTTAAAATTGAGAGTTCTCGTACTATTTACTTTTAATTCGTGTGTGTTTAATAATAATTTTTTTAAAAAAATAAACCATATAAATGTAATAATAAAAATCGCTGCAAAGATAGTAATTTATTTTGATAAATTGAAAAATTTGAAAATTCAATTTGAAAATTTGAAAATTTGAAAATGCAAAAATTCAATTTGAAAATTTAATTTGAGGATTTGAAAATTTGAGGATTTTTAATTTCAAATTTTCAAATTGTATTTTTGTATTTTCAAATTGAATTTTGAAATTTTTTATTAATTTTGCGCAAAAATTTAACAGTATTTACAATGAATTATAATATAATTACGATTTTAGGACCGACCGCATCTGGCAAAACATCAGTTGCAACGGCTCTCGCCGCAAAAATCGGCGGAGAAATTATCAGCGCAGACTCGCGCCAAATTTACCGCAAAATGGACATCGGCACAGGTAAAGATATTTCGGAGTATATTGTTGATAATCAAAAAGTTCCGTATCATTTAATTGATATTGCAGAGGCTGGTTATAAATATAATTTGTATGAATATCAGCGCGATTTTTTGTTTGCTTTGGCAAAAATTGAGCAAAATGGCAATGTTCCGATACTTTGTGGAGGCACAGGTCTGTATATTGAGGCGGCTTTGAAAGGGTACAGAATGACCGAAACGCCTGTAAATGAAGTTCTGCGTAAGACGTTGGAAAACAAGACTTTAATTGAGTTACGCGAAATTCTCTCAAAATACAAAAAACTCCACAATACCACCGATACCGAAACCGAAAAACGTGCAATACGCGCAATCGAAATTGCCGATTATTACACGCATAACCCGATTGAAAACGAAAAACCGTACCCAAAACTCAACCCGTTAATAATTGGTTTGAAAATTGACCGCGAAAAAAGGCGCGAAAAAATTACAAACCGCCTAAAACTCCGCCTCGAAAACGGAATGCTCAACGAAGTTAAAAAACTGCTTGAAAGCGGAATTGCCGCAGAGGATTTAATTTATTATGGTTTGGAATACAAATTTCTCACGCATTATATTACAGGCAGAAGTTCGTATGACGAGATGTTTGCGCAACTCGAAATTGCGATACATCAGTTCGCCAAACGGCAAATGACGTGGTTTCGCGGAATGGAAAAGCGCGGTTTTACAATTCACTGGCTTGACGCGACATTGCCGAAAAATGAAATTGTTGTGAGAATTTTAGAGAAAACTAATCTTTAATCACTGCGCTTTCAGTCCTTTTTCCGCTGCAATTTTCAACAAAAACTCAAAAGCGGCATCGTGGTCGTTGGGAATAACTCCGTCCAAGATTGCGTCTTTGATTTGAGTTTTCAACTCGCCGATAATGTTGCAGGGCGGTAGATTGAACGTCTGCATAATTTCCAAACCATCAACCGGCGGCTGAAAATTTCTTATTCTGTCTTTTTCTTCCAATTCTACAAGTTTTTGACGCACAAGGCGGAAATTTTCCGAAAAACGCTGCACTTTTTCCATATTATTCGAGGTAATATCACATTCGCAGAGCGTCATTAGAGAATCGATATTGTCGCCCGCATCAAAGAGCAGGCGGCGCACAGCGGAGTCTGTAACATTGTCCTCTGCAAGCGTAATCGGACGCATGTGCAGCAGCACCATCAGTTGCACAAACTTCAAAGGGTCGCCGAGAGGCAGTTTTAGACGTTTAAAAATTTTCGGAACAATTTTATTTCCAACAAAATTATGATTATGAAAAGTCCAGCCAAGATTTTCGTCATAGCGTTTTACGGCAGGTTTGCCAATGTCGTGCAGCAACGCAGCCCACCGCAACCAAAGGTCAGGCGAGTGTTCCGCCATTTTGTCAAGCACTTTGAGCGAATGGACAAAATTGTCTTTATGCGCGCAGTTGTTTTGTTTTTCGATGCCTTTCATTGCGGAAAGTTCGGGCAAAATCAGTGGCAAAAGCCCCGTTTTGTCGAGCAGAAAAAAGCCGACAGATGGTTTTGTAGATAACAATATTTTGTTTAACTCGTCTGTAATGCGCTCTGCGGTAATAATTTCGAGGCGGAGCGCATTGCGCGTAATCGCTGCGAGTGTTTCGTCTGCAATACGGAAATCGAGTTGCGAGGAGAACCTTATTGCCCTGAGCATTCTAAGCGGGTCGTCTGAAAAGGTAATATCTGGGTTGAGCGGAGTTTGAATGATTTTTTTTTGCAAATCGGCAATGCCGTCAAAGGGGTCAAGCACATCGCCGAAACGACTGATATTCAAGCAGATAGCCAAAGCATTTATGGTAAAATCACGCCGTTTTTGGTCGTCTTCCAAAGTGCCTGTTTCCACAACAGGATTGCGGGAATTTCTATTATACGACTCTTTCCTCGCGCCGACAATTTCGATTTCAACACCTTTGTGCTTGACTTGCGCCGTGCCGTAGGTTTTGAAAACAGACAAAAACGCACCCTTACCAAGCGTTTTAGCAAGTTTTTGCGCAAAATCAATGCCGTTGCCTACAACCACCACGTCAATATCTTTCGACTGCCTGTCAAGCAAAATATCGCGCACATAACCGCCAATGAGATAGCACTCCAAGCCCATTTCGTCAGCAGCGCGCCCGATAGTTTGAAATATTTTGTCCAAAATTTTATGTTTTAAATTGTGCATTGGATTAATTTGAAAATTTGAAAATTTGAGGATTTGAAAATTCAATTTGAAAAATTAAAAAAAAATTAAAAAAAATTAAAAAAATGGATTATTCCGTATTTTGCCCTGAAAAAAACAGATTTTCATAACCGCAAGTCATCGACCTTATAAAACAGAACATTATGCGGAGTCATACAAATTTTTCACTTCGTCAGCCGACAATTTTCTATAATTTGCCTGCGGAGTATCGTTGAATGTAACCTCAAAATATTCCTCATCGTAGAACGAGAGAACGGAATTTGTATCAGGCGTACATTCTAAATACTTGATTGCCTGCGGGTTAAGCCCTTTTGCCTCGCAAATCTGACTGCGTAGCAACTTGCCCGCGTATGTTACCGAAGTACCTGGATTGTCCTGATACAGTTCAGTAACAATCACATAAGTAATTCCTTGATTTTCAATAATTTTTAAACCGCATTTCGATGGCATATCCCACTGCCCGCGAAAATCAAAAATTTCATCGTAATATTTTTTGTCTACTTGCATATAATTAATTAGTTATTAGTTATTAGTTATTAGTTATTAAAAAATTAAGAAAGGAGTTAAGGAGTTAGTGATAATTCCTTTGCTGTAAGCATTTAACAACTAACCTTCAACAATATTAGCCGCATATTAACTCCCCTACTTCCTATTGCCTCCTCTAACCACTTCTCGTCCAAATGATTTATTCACCAATTCTCGATTTCTTGGTCTGTAAGTTCCTTCGTTCATTTCGCGCAGAGCAACATTGCAGAATAAACGGAACATTTTTGATTCCTGCGTTTCGTCTTTGTAAAAGGTTTCCCAAGCATAATCGTACAGTTCCTGCAATTTTTCCGCACTCATATTTTTAGGCTGAAAAACCACTTGCCCTGCATTATAATGATTCCAGTCGAAATCGAAAATTCTGTTCTGTCGCAAAAAATCGTCATAACCTTTTGTATGTGGAAAAGGCGTCATTACGGTAAATTCCGCCAAATCCAAATCAATTTCAAGCAGAAAATCTATGAGTCGTTTAATATCGTCTTCCGTCTGATTATCAAGCCCAAGCAAAATTGTTCCCTCAACGCCAATGCCGTAGTCGTGATAACGTTTTACGCGCTCTTTTATGTAGTCAGAGGTGTCATACACTGCCTGATAGACGTACCACGCGCCAGCCTGCGCCGCTAAATCAAGAATTTCGGGTTTGTCTTCTATCGTGTGCGAAATCCATTTTTTCTTTAAAGGAATCATTTCCTTGAAAAGATGTTTTTCCCATTCATCGTTTTGCGCCAGCGAGTTATCAACAATAAAAAGTCGGTTGTTTTCGATAGTTGCAAGTTCCTCAATCGCTTTTTCGACAGGGCGTGGGCGAAATCCTCGCCCGCCAAGATAGGTTACAGCGCAGGGATAACAACTGAAACGGCAACCGCGCGAGGCGTGAAACAAATCCACCATTTGCACGCCTTTGTGGTTGTACAAATCGCGCCTGTATAAATCTCTGCGAGCCGCGCCAACGCTTTCAATGGGCGGGTGCTGCAACATAAAATTATATACTTTTTTGAGAGTTCCGTTACGAAAATCTTCCAAAACCTGTTCCATTCTGCCCTCTGCCTCGCCGAGAAAAACACTGTCTGCGTGATTAACAGTGTCTTCGGCGTGCAGCATTGTGGAAATACCGCCAAAAATGACTTTTTTGCCTTTTTCTCGAAATTTGTCGGCAATTTTCCAACCTCGTTTTACCTGCGTGGAAAGCATCATTGATATTGCCACCAAGTCGCAATCTTTCTCAAAATCAATTTCTTCCACGTTTTCATCTGTAAAATACACATTTACATAATCGGGCAACGCCGCCGCAAATACCACAGGACCGTGAGGCGGCAGGTTGAATGTTGTCTGACCCGGCAACTTTTGCCATTTTGGATAAATAAGTAGTAAATTCATATTTTAATATGGTTTTTTGCACGCAGATTAAACGAATTTTCGCAGATTTCTTTTTAAAAATATTAACTTATCTTGCTTTATCTGTGTTATCTGTGCGCTTTATTTATTAAACAAATTTTTGCAGTAATTTATAAGTATGAATTTTGCAAAATCTGCGTTATCTGTCTTGCTGACTTTCCTCAATTTGTTTGACAATCGTTTCTTTATCTACTATTTCCGCTGCTGTTGTTATTGCGCCGATTGTTACGCCGAGAATGCCGTGAGAGTTGATATTTTGCCCTGTAAAAAAGAAATTCGGTATCTTTGTCCTTTGCGAAACTCGCGTCTGTATTGGAAAATTTCTGTCGCGCAAAATGCCGTACATCGACCCCTGCGCCGTTGCCGTATAGTCGCGGTAAGTGAGCGGCGAGGCAGTCCAAAAGGCTTCAATATTCTCTTTTAAATCGGGAAATTGTTCGGCGACTTTATCAATCAATTTTCGCGCTTTTTGCAACTTAAACGCCTCATAATCAGTACCGCGTTTGCCTATTTTGGTATTCTCCCAACACTTTACATCATCATATTTCATAAAAGCCACAATTTCTGCGCTCTCTGCAAATTGCTCGCCCTCTGCGCCGCTTTGGTGCATATAAAGGTAGTTTTTTGGATAATTTTCCTCATTATAATTTTCATTTTCCCAGATATTTTCGCTGTCGTGATAATAAAAATTATGGTTGAGATATTTAATTTTATTTTTCTTAAATTTAATAAAAACAGTAAAAGTCGAAATTGTGTTTTCAATCTCTTTTATTCGGTCCCGGTAGGCTTTTCTTAATAAATTCGATTTAATTTTATCAATCGCAATTTGCGGGTGAATGTTTGCAATAAAATAATCCGCCTCAAATTGCCGTCCGTCTGTGAGGCAAATTTTTGTCATTTTTTTATCATCGCAAAGCATTTCTTCAACTTCGGCGTTTCGGTAAATTTTTCCGCCAAAATTTTCGATAGATTTCGCCAACGAATTGGCTATCACCTCGCTGCCTCCTACAATACGCCACGCGCTTTGCATATAAAAATTGTTCATCAGGGCGCAAACGTAAATCGGCGTTTTGTCTTTAACGCCAGCATAAAGCGACAAATTTCCCATCAAAACCGACTGCAAGCGCGTATTTTTGGTTATTGACGACACAAAATCGTAAATGCTTGTCGTAAAATACTCTGTATCAATGAAATTGTTAGAATTTATTTGCTGCAAATTGTACAGTGGCGAACTTTCGGCAATTTCGCGGATTTTTTGTGCATAATCCTCAATTTCGGTGCGGTTTTCAGGGAATTTTTTTGCCAAAGTATTCACAAAATTTTTCTGTCCGCAGGCAAATTCGTAACGCTCGCCACCAATGGAAATAACCTCGTAGCAATTTTTGTCCATTCGGTTCACAGGCACATTGTCTAAAAGATTGAGGTATTTGAAAAATTTGTGCATAATTTGCCCTTTATCAAGCGAGCCGATATAGTGCATTCCCGTACCAAACCGCACACCTTTTCGAGTAAAACTCTGCAAACAACCCCCAATTTGCGAATTTTTCTCAAAAATAGCCGTTTTGTAGCCATTTTTCGCCAAAATATACCCGCAAACCAATCCGCCAAGACCGCTGCCAACTATGATTATATCGTACTTTTGTGCCAAATTTAAAATATTTTTGAATTTGACACAAAGGTAACATAAAATTTTCAAATTATACACAAACTTATAAAAATTTTTCCGAAAAATTTATAGGGGAAAAGTACAAAAAAAAATGATAATCCGCAAAGCGAGATATAATTCAATTTGAGGATTTGAAAATACAAAAATGCAATTTGCATTTTCAAATTATCAAATTGAATTTGTATTTTCAAATTTTCAGGGGCAAAAGATTTTTATACCCGACTTTCGATGTTGTGCCCTGTCATTGCGGGCTTTGACCCGCAATCTCATTTTTGTAATATTGAGATTGCGGGTCAAAGCCCGCCATGACAGGGTGCTGCAATGAAAGCAGGGTATAACAATTAATAATTAATTTAACGCTTTTCTTTCTTTAAATTGCTCAAATTTTCAAATTGCATTTTTGCATTTTGCATTTTCAAATCTTCAAATTATCAAATTATCAAATTTTCAAATTTTCATATGCCGTAGGCATTTAATATCGGTAGAAAATGCCAATCCCCCCCCACGCTGCACGCCGTAGGTGTGCAACAAGAGGAGGTATAATTTTGAATTATGAATTATAATTTGTGATTGGGATTGTAGGGGCGGACTTGTGTGTTCGCCCCTACAATTCAAAATTCAATTTGAATATTTGAAAAATTTGAGGATTTGAAATTAAAATCCCCCAATCTTCAAATTTTCAAATTGAATTTTGAAAATTTATCCCACTCGTGAGAATTTGCAATCTGTGCGCAAAAAAAAAAATACACGCCGCAGCAAAAAATGTCTGCGGTGTGTATTTTGTTGCACACCTACGGCGTGCAGCGTGGGGGAATTGGCATTTTCTACCGATATTAAATGCCTACGGCATAGATTTTTGCATTTTCAAATCTTCAAATTTTCAAATTTTCAAATTGAATTTTTACAAGTTTGTGTATAATTGAAAATTTTATGTTACCTTTGCACAAATTTAAAAATTAAAAAAATTCACAAATTTTTGTTTATTTTAATATTTTTTTTGTGTAGTTTACAGGCGATTTTTGGACAGAAAACTACTATAATTCCGTCTTCTTTTGTTGCAGGAAACGCCTCTGTCGCTTACCGCGAGGCTTGGTTGCCGTTTCATAATCCTGCGGCGTTGGGCGGTGTGGAAAAAATTGGTTTTCAGTTGATTTACGAAAATAAATACATTACAAAAGAACTTGCAAACAAAGTTATAAATGCTTGGTTTCCAACAAAATACATAAATATTGGCGCATCTTTTTCGCATTTCGGCTATTCGGAATATAACGAAATGCTTGCAGGGATAACTTTTGCACGACAGTTCGGCAAACATTTCAGGCTCGGCGTTGAGGCAGATTATTACACCGTATTCCTCTCACAATCAGCGCGTTACAAAGGTATTTTTACGGCGCAGGTCGGAGCGCAAATTTCTATTACAGACAACTTCAGCATCGCAATCAACGCTTTTAACCCCGTTTTTTCAAAAATCAAGAGCGACCTTGTGGAAAAACGACTGCCGATAGTCTTTACAATCGGCACCTTGTACCGCATAAAAAATACGGTCGATTGGCTTGTACAGTTCGACAAAGAGGTTTCTTCTCCGCTGCGGTGGGCGACAGGTTTTGAGTATGCGCCTGTAAATGAGTTAGTTATACGGCTCGGCTGCTACGGCTACAATTCGTTTATTCCAACATTTGGCGCAGGCGTAAAATTCGGCGGATTTCGTTTTGACGTGAATGCCGACTATAATTCCGTTCTCGGTTTTTCGCTCTTGGGCAGATTGGGGTATGAATTTTAACAAATTTTCAAATTATTTTTAATATACATTGTAAGAATATGTATCGCCATTTTATTAGTTCCTCCTTCGGGAATAATCAAATCGGCGTAGCGTTTTGTAGGCTCAATAAACTGTAAGTGCATAGGTTTCAGCACTTTACAATATCTGTCCATCACCTGTGAGGCAGTACGCCCGCGCTCTTTGATGTCGCGGTTGATAACACGTATTAGCCGTTCATCCGAGTCTGTATCTACAAATACTTTCAAGTCCATTTGCTCGCGCAATTTTTTGCTGCAAAGCGTCAGAATGCCCTCTACAATTACCACATCGCACGGCTCAATGTGTATCGTTTCGGGTCCTCTTGTACAAGTCAGATACGAATAAGTTGGCTGTTCGATACTTTTGCCTTCTTTGAGCGTTTTGATGTGCGAAGTAAGCAAATCCCAATCAAAAGCGTCCGGGTGGTCAAAATTTATATTTTGCCGTTCCTCAACAGGGACATGGCTGCTGTCTTTATAATACGAGTCTTGTGGCAAAAGCACCACCTCGCTTGGTGGCAAACTTTCGATAATTTTCCGTACAACAGTGGTTTTTCCCGACCCTGTTCCCCCTGCAATTCCAATTATAAGCATATTTTTTTGAGTTAAAAAATAAAACAGTTTGCAAAATTAGCATAAAATTTTCAATTATACAAACTTGTGACAATTTAATTTGAAAATACAAAAATACAATTTGAAGATTTGAAGATTTGAAGATTGGGGGATTTTAATTTCAAATCCTTAAATATTCAAATTGAATTTTCAAATTTTCAAATCCTCAAATTGAATTTTCAAATCCTCAAATCTTCAAATTTTTGTATTAGAAAAAGTTTTTATACTTTTGCCGCGTCTTTTTTTTGTAAAAAACTATTAAAATCTAAATAAAAAAATATGAGTAAAATTATTACTTTTGGGGAAATTATGCTGCGCCTTTCGCCTGCGGGAAACAAGCGGTTTTTGCAGGCAGATACGTTTGAAATGCTGTTTGGCGGTGGCGAAGCGAATGTGGCTGTGAGTTGCGCAAACTACGGACACGAGGTTGTTTTTGTAACCAAATTACCAAAACACGAAATTGGGCAGGCGGCTGTAAATTCGTTGCGTAAATATGGCGTGAAAACAGATTTTATCGTGCGCGGCGGCGACCGAACAGGCATTTATTACTGCGAAACAGGTGCGGCAATGCGCCCGTCCAAAGTGATTTACGACCGCGCAAATTCCGCAATCGCAGAGGCAAATCCTGCCGATTTTGATTTCGACGAGATAATGAAAAATGCCGATTGGTTTCATTGGACAGGTATCACGCCTGCGCTTTCGGACAAGGCGGCGGAACTCGTGAAATTAGCTTGCAAGGCTGCAAAAAAACACAGCGTTACGGTGTCGGTCGATTTGAATTTCCGCAAAAAACTTTGGACAAAAGAAAAAGCGCAGTCCATTATGCGCCCGCTGATGCAGTATGTTGATGTGTGTATCGGCAATGAGGAGGACGCGGAACTCTGTCTTGGCTTTAAGCCCGATGCAGACGTGGCAGCAGGGCATACAGACGCAGAGGGTTACAAGGAAATTTTTAAGCAAATGGCTGCTGAATTCGGTTTTAAATATGTGGTTTCGACATTGCGAGAGTCTTTTTCAGCCTCGCACAACGGTTGGAAGGCAATGATTTATAACGGCGCGGAATTTTACACCTCGAAACGCTACGATATTGAGCCGATTATTGACCGCGTAGGCGGCGGCGATTCGTTTGCGGGCGGCATCATTCACGGCTTGCTCACAAAAGCAACTCAAGACGAGGCGTTGGAGTTTGCCGTTGCGGCATCTGCGCTGAAACACACTGTCAACGGCGATTTCAACCTTGTTTCAGAGGAGGAAGTAGAGGCGTTGGCAGGGGGCGACAGTTCGGGCAGAGTGCAGAGATAAGAAAAACATAAGGGCGAAAATTTTTGTACCCTTACTTCATAATCCCAATTTTCCTAAGCATTGCTTCATAAATACTCGCTTTTTGCTCTAATTTCAGCGGGTAGGCGCGCGACGATGAGGGCATACGAAAAAGGCGCATTTGTTGGTTATTGTGCTGAAAATCAATGTATTCGCCTGTTTTTGGCTCACGTTCTATGGGGAATTGCTGCAAAAGAATGTCCGCCGCTTTTTGTCCTGTGGCGCAAATTGTTGTGCAGAGCGGAATTTTGACGAGCAACGCGCTAATATCTGCCGCCTCAACAACTTCGAGAAACTTGTCCGATGCGTTGTCGTTCAATCGGCGCACCACAGAGGCGGTATCGTAAAGAGCAATGCCTTTTTCAGTTAAAAATTCCACAATTTTCTCTTTGCAAAACGCTTTTTCTATTTCGGCAAGAAAATAGTTTTTGTCATTAAAAAATACGACTCCAAAAATCCGCCACATATCATTATTGAGGTTTGGGTAGAAAAAATCCATACTCCACCGTTTCCTCTGCGGCGGAAAACTTCCGAGCATAAGAAGTTTGGCGTTTGGAGGTAAAAATGGTCGTAAAGGGTGGGTTTCGATGGGAATGTTTGAAATCATAATGCAAAGGTAACATAAAATTTTCAATTATTAATTTGAGAATACAAAAATAAAATTTGAAAATTTGAAGATTTGAAAATGCAAAAATACAAAAAAATACAATTGTAATCTTACCCTGAAAATCAACAATCTGATTTACAGTGTCTTTGTAATTCAGTTGCACATCAATTATTATGTCGTTTTCGGATTGTGCCATAACTTTTTTGTTAAACTTTGTTAAATTAT
>JAISYF010000170.1 GCA_031270065.1 Prevotellaceae bacterium
TGCACCTGAAAGCCCTGCATCGTTTTGTAGCGGCAAAAAATATCTTTGATAGTTCTTGCCATAACGTGATGTATTCCGGGCATTCCGTTTGCAGAAGGCGGTCCTTCGTAAAAAACGAATGAGGGCGCGCCTTCTCGCTTTGAGATACTTTTGTGAAAAACATCATTTTTTTGCCAATCAGCCAATACACTTTTATTGACTTCCGAAAGATTAAGACCTTGATATTCAGGAAATTTTTTCATGAAAAACCTTTATTATAAACTATTTTTTTGTGTTAAAAAATTTAGAGTACAAAGGTAGCATAAAATTTTCAATTACACACAAACGTATAAAAATTCTCCAAAAAATTTATAGGGGAAAGGTAGTAATTTTTTCTAAAACAGGAAAATTTTCACTCCTGTTAAAAAATTTAGACATTCCATTTATTTAAGAAATGGAATGGTTATTATAAAAATTAATCGAATTTTAAAATTCTGCTTATAAAGACCCAAGAATTATAAGGTAAAAGTAAAAGTAAAAAAATATTTTTCAACAGGATTGCCATATTTTCACTCTGAATTTACTTCACTGCGAAACTCAAAAAATTTTTGAGTTTCCTGTAAAATGCTGATTTATAATCATTTAAAAATATTTAATGCAAATTTAACAATATTTAGCCGAAAATTTTATACAACGTATTTTTAAAAGTATTACCTTTGTAGCCGATAAAAAAAAATAAAGAATGGAATTAAAGCAACAAATATTAAAATTTTCAGAAAAACTTTTCCTTGAATTTGGCATCAAACGAGTGTCTATTGACGATATTTGCAACGATTTACATATATCGAAAAAGACATTTTATACTGTGTTTAAAGGCAAAGATGAAGTTATTAAGGATATTTTGTCGGATATAAGAGAGGAAAACGAAAAACAAAAACTGATAGATGACGAAAACGAGAATATTATTGACATAATTTTGACTAAAACAAATATGGTAAAGCAGAAAAGCGACAAAAAGAAGTTCAATTTTTTTTACGACATGAAAAAATATTACCCGAAAATTTTTGAAAATCATCGTGTTGCTACAAGAAAAAGCGCATTGAAACTAATTGAAAAAATGTTGAAAAGAGGCATTGAACAAGGTGTTTTCCGAGAAAATATTAATATGGAACTGATGCCATTTTTTATTTATGATATGTTTGCAAAACTGCCTGAATACATCGAACAGAAAAAGGCAACGTGGATTGTGCTGACAGACTGTTTTATAGACACAATACTGCGAATGATTTGCAATGAAAAAGGAATGAAATATTATTTGAAAACTAAAAACTAAAAAATATGAAAGAAAATTTTAATATATTATCATTGCTAATTGCGCTGTTTATCGCGAATGCAACCGTTGCACAGACCGATATGACAGTGGTAAAATTTGACGGCAACGAAATGCAAATAAGTATTTCGCAAAACGGAATACTGTCTTTTGATGTTGAAAACTTGTTGATAAAGGAAAATTCCAAAGTATCAGAATTAATTGTAATTCCACGCGCCGAAATTCGTAAATTGACTTTCAGCGAATACACAGGAATTGAAGATGCACTAAAAAATACGTTTGCAGAGCAGAAAATCAAAATTTATCCAAATCCTGCAACAGATGAATTACAAATTATGAATTACGAATTACAAAACGGCGAAAAAGTTGAAATATACGACATTGCAGGAAAATTGCGGAAATTCATCGTAATCAGTAATTCGTCATTCGTAGTTGTGAGCGATTTGTCCGCAGGCGTTTATTTGTTGAAAATAAACAATCAAATACTAAAATTTATTAAAAAATAAACAAAACTTCGTGTCTTTATGTATTCGTGTTTGAAAAATTTGTTTTTATTTTTTTTTAACACTAAAGCAGAAAATCAAAAAAATACACGACTAAAAAATATAAGGAATATGAAAATGAAAAAGTATATTTTAACCTGTATTTGTTCTTTGTTCTTTGCGCTTTGCTCTTATTCGCAGGAACAAATCGAAGCGTATAGCGGCGGCAATGTTTTGTATAGAAATTCGCTGCTGAATATCAATAACATTCAGTTTCAGACGGGAAACGCAAATTTTAATCTGATAAACAGCGATTTACAGCAAATTCTGCTTTCGGAAATTGACAGCATTACGTTTGCCGATTTTGTAACAGGCACAACCGTTTTTATAACCTACAACGGCAATTCGGTTATGATTGAAAATCCGTTTGACTATATCGGCAGTGCGGGAAACACAGTTACGGCGGTTGCAAATAATGCGGCTGTTACGGTAAATTCTACGGTTTCCAATATTGAAGTGCTTTATGTTGTAAAAGGCAGCACTACAAACGGTTCTTTGACAATTTCAAGCACAAAAAATTTCAAAATTTTGCTTGAAAATGCGTCAATCGTCTCCGCAACATTGCCCGCAATTACTGTTTCGAGCAATGTGTCGGCAGAAATTCAGTTTAACGGCGCAAACACACTTTCTGATGCGGCGGGAAACACAAAAAAATCGGTGATTTCCTCAAAAGGCAACTTGATTTTCAACGGCTACGGAGAGTTGAACGTTACGGGAATTAAACGGCACGGAATTTCGAGCGACAAATCAATCCGCATAGAAAAAGGCACGATTTACGTTACTGTATCGGGCGCGGCGACTCTCGAAGCAGCGGGCAGCGGCTACGACCCTTCATTGAGCAGCGCGGTAAAAAGCGATGAAACGGTAACTATTAACGGCGGAGATATTTTCCTTGCCTGCACCTCCACAGCGGGCGGCGGCAAAGGAATTAACGCTGACGGAAATGTTATTATCAACGGCGGAACGGTAAATATTTCAACCGCAGGCAATGGCGCGGTTTATACCAACGAAAACGGCGTAACAGACTCATATTCAGCCTCTTGCATTTCGAGCGATGCAAATATTTCGATTTTTAGAGGAAATATTGCCTGTCAAAGTTCGGGCGCGGCGGGCAAAGGACTAAATGCTGACGGCGCAATTACTATCGGCAATGTCGGTGCAAGCGATGCCGCTCTGTCGCTGATTTTAGGCACATCGGGCGCGCGATTTTTGGTGTCGGGCAGCACAGGCGGTGGTCCGGGCGGCGGCGGACCCGGCGGCGGAGGAAACAATGCCGACTACGCCAATCCCAAAGGCATCAAATCAACAGGAAATTTAACGGTAAATAGTGGCGTAATTCGCGTAAATTGCACCCAAACCACCGAAGGCGGCGAAGGAATGGAAAGCAAAGGGACGTTTGTTGTCAATGGCGGCGACATTGAAATTCATTCGTATGACGACCCCATTAACGGCGGCACTTCGGTAACAATCAACGGCGGAAAAATCTTTGCAGCGGCGCGCGGCAACGATGCCATCGACAGCAACGGCACGCTTGCCATCAATGGCGGCGTTGTGATTGCAAACGGTGTGCGTGGCGACGGCGAAGGCATTGATTCGGAACGTAACTATACGCTTGACGGCGGAATTTTGTTTGCCACAAGCGGAAATATTATGTGCAATCCTGCGGGTCCGCAAAAAGCAGTAAGATATTCAGGTGCAAAAGCGGGACAGGCAATTTGTGTTAAAAATTCAAATAATGAAACGATTTTGATGTACAACGTGCCAATAATTTCGGGTGCGAGTTCGGGGCAAACTGTAAATCTTGTTTTCACTCACCCGCAACTTGTTCAAGGCACATACACGCTCTATTACAACGGCACAATCACAGGCGGAACAAACTATAACGGCTCTGTTGCAGGCGGCACATTTTCGGGCGGCTCGTCAAAAACATTTACAATTAGCAGCGCAGCGTATGTAACAGTGAATTAGACCGCTATCGTTGACAGATAACAGACAGACGCAAGATTTTAATAACCGCAGATAAATAAAACGCAACTTGTGGACAAAGTAAAACAAAAAAACACTTGAATGGAGCGACAGAAAATTAGAAACTTTGCAGAAAAAAATATAAATTAATATGAAATATAAAAAAATAACTTCAAATAGTGGATTAATTTCGTTTGGAAATACAGGGGCGCGAATGAGCGACCCGCGTGCTGTGTATGCGGAATTTTTGAAAGTACTTGCCGAATTCAGAGAAAAAAATCTGAATTGGAACGAAAGCGACCAACAAAAATTTGCACAGATGTTGCGTGAAAAAGGGATTTTGAAAACAAGTGAAAATACTATTGTCGGACAGGCAAAAGACGTGCGCGTAAAAACAGGTTTTTTGTCTGAATTTGGCTTTACAACAGACAAAAGAATGATTACAAATGCAGGAAAGGAGTTATTGAAAAATGCAGAAAATTATATCACAAATGAATTTGAAATTTCGCAAGAGAGTTTTATCTATTTCAAACAATTTTTAAAATTTCAACAATCGGATTTTGAGGTTATTCCGTTACTTTCTTTAATTTATTCCGTTTTGGAATTTAACAACGAAATGCCGCTTGATTTTTTGACTTACGTTTGGGCGGCTTGCAAAACGAAAAAAGAACTTGTTGAAAATATAGAAATTTACAAAAAATATGGCGATTATAGAAAAGTTGTTTATAAAAATTGTGTAAATTCGGAAAATACAAAAATTGCAAAAGAAAATATAAATGATTTTCTTTTTGAATTAAAATTTTCTGACACACAGAAACTCAAAGAATTATTATACGCGATTTTACCGCACGGAAAAGGCAACTCATTCAAAGATAAAACAATAGAACTATTTTATGATTTAAAAAAATATTGGAAAAATAAAAATAATTGGAAACAAGAGCAAAAGCAAAGATTTATTTTAGAAAAATTAAAGCCAAAACACAAAGAAATAAACTGCAAAAAATCAACCGACTATCTTTTGTTTTTGTTTAATACTGCTGAATTTAATAAAAAAACGAATTGGGAAAATGTTATCGTTTTTTTTGAAAATACAGATTTGTTAAAATCAATAAACGAAAGCAATTTTATTTTAAATTTTCATTTGATTTTTATGTTTTTCAAAAAATTGTCGGTTTGTTTTGAGTATCAAGACCTTAATTTGAGACATCTGAAATTATTAGATATTTTTATAGTTGAATATCAAACGGTTAAGTTAGATTTATTGTTTTTTTATCTGTTTAAATCGGTAAAAAATGATTTATTGAATGTAAAATTATTATCGAAAAAAAAATACAAAGAAAATTTAGAAAAAATTCAACAAAATATAAGCGAAATTTATGATTTTCTGCAAATTGATATTTATGCGCTTACCGAAAAAATTGCAGAGGATTACAAAGAAGTAAAAACTTCTGGCTTGAAAAATTTTGTTTTCAAACAAAAGGAAAAACGACTTGAAAATCTTGTTAATAAGGTATTTACAAAACAAAATCTCATTATAATTTTTGAAAATATTTACCCGCGCAACGACAACGAAATCAGAAAATTAATCAAGGAGTGGTATTCCGATTACGATGCCACAATTCCTGCGCTTTTTGAGTATTTATTAGGAATTTCGTTTTATTGGTTGTCGGAAAGGCAGGTTAATTTATCTGACATTCTTAACACAAATTTAGATGCCAATCTTTTGCCTCGTTCTACTGCAATCGGCGGAAAATCTGATGTCGTAATTTCTTGTAACACAAAAGATTATCTAATTGAGGCAACTTTAAGTGAAAATGATAATCAGCGAAAAATGGAAGCCGAACCCGTTCCGCGACATTTAGCACGGCATATTTTAGAAAATAATCCTAACGCTTTGCTTCTCTTTGTTGCTGGACAACTTGACCTTAACAATTTAGTGGTTTTGCGCAATTATAAATTTTCAAAATGGTATAGTCCTGACGGAAATCAGGTTGTAGATTTTATGAACATTTTGCCTTTGACAGTACAAAACATAATTTTTCTTTTAAAAAGTAATATTAATTTTACAGAACTCGAAACTCTGTTTGAAAATCTTGTAAATTCTCAAACTCGCGATGGTTTTGAGTGGTATAAAAATGAAGTAAATCAACAATTCGTATGAAAACAAATCACACATACACAGGCGATTGCATAGATATTATGCTTAACAAAATAGATATAAATTCTATTCCGTTGATTTTTGCCGACCCGCCGTACAATCTTTCAGGTAAAATTTTAAATCTTGAAAACAATACGACAGGCGGGGCGTATTTTAAGGTAAATGAGGAGTGGGACACGTTTAATTATAACGACTACTTGCTTTTTTCGCGCCAATGGTTGAATGCTGCTTACAGAGTTTTAACGCTTAATGGCAGTTTGTATGTGTCTTGCACACAGCACAATATCGGCGAAATTCTTTTTATTGCAAAAGAATTAGGTTATAAACTTAATAATGTAATAACTTGGTACAAAGTTAATGCGATGCCCAATATTACAAAGCGCACTTTTACACATTCAACTGAATTTGTATGTTGGTTTGTGAAAGGCAAAAATTGGATTTTCAATTACGATGCTATAAAACAATTTAACCCCCACAAAACAAAATCGGGCGACAATAAGCAAATGCGTGATTTTCTTGATTTTATAGAATTGCCGATTGTGCAGGGAAAAGAGCGTTTGCGCGGCGAAAATGGGCGTGCGTTGCATCCGACACAAAAACCTGAAAAGTTGCTCGAATTGATAATTTTGGCATCGTCAAACGAAAATAATATTGTTTTAGACCCGTTTTTTGGTACTGGTACAACAGGCGTAGTTGCGCAACGTCTTAATAGACAATGGATTGGCATTGAAAGAAATAACGATTATATTAACCTTTCTAAAAAACGATTAAATGCAGCCTGAAATAAAATTATATAATGATAATTGCTTGAATGTTTTAAAAACATTGCCAGAAAAAAGCGTTGATTTGATTTTTGCCGACCCGCCTTATAATCTTTCGGGCGAAGGCTATTTGACAACGCAAAACGGCAAAGTTGCAAAACTGCACAAAGGAGATTGGGATATTATTGACGATATTTATAAATTTAACGAAGATTGGATTTCGGCTTGTGTGCGCGTGCTTTCCGACAACGGAACTATCTGGATTTCAGGCACTTTGCACAATCACCCAAGCGTTGGCGTAATTTTAAAAAAGTTAGGTTTGTGGGTTATTAACGATATTATTTGGTATAAACCAAACGCAACGCCGCTTTTAGCGACTAATCGTTGCGCGCCGTCAACAGAGTTAATTTGGGTTGCGAGCAAAACAAAAAAATATTTTTTCAATTACGATTTAGCAAAGCAAATCAATGGAGGAAAGCAAATGAAAAATCTTTGGATAATTAATGCAGAACGCCACACAACCAAGCATCCAACAGAAAAACCCAAAACATTACTGAATAGAGTTATTGCTTTGGGCAGCAAAGAAAATGATGTTGTTTTAGACCCTTTTTTGGGCAGTGGAACAACAGGAGTTGCTGCAATTCAGCAAAACCGCAATTTTATCGGAATTGAAATTAGCAAAGAATATTTTGAAATAGCAAAGGAGAGAATAGAAAAATTATAAAAACAACAAAAATTTAAAATATTTTTGAAAGTTATTTGTCTTAATATTAAAAAAACTCTTTGGCTCTCTTTGTAAAAATAAAATTTTACAAAGTTACACAGAAAAAACATAAAGAGCCACAGACAACAATTAAAAAAAATCATAATTTATAATTTATAATAATTCAATGAAAAAAGTTTCTTTAATGGTATTTTTGGCAGTTTTTTCGCTAACAGCAGCGGCGCAAAACCCGCAAAAACTGTCTTTAACTTTGCAACAGGCGAAAGACTACGCCGTTGAGTATAACCGCACTTTGCAAAACGCTTCGCTTGATGTGAAAAAAGCGCACGCAGTTCGTTGGCAAACAATCGCAACAATGTTGCCCAATGTTACGGCGGGATACGCTTATCAAAATTCTATGGGTTACGAAATTGCAATGGAAAATATAACAAAAAATCCATTGACAGGACAAGACACAACGGTAACAACCAAATTTCCAATGCCGCCAAATGGAAATTTCACTATTCAGGTTGGCGTGCAAATAAGCGGAGCACAAATTGTTGGCGCGCTTTTGCAGAACATCGCGGTGGAAATGGCTGATATTTCCAAAAAACAGACGGAACAGACAACCAATTCAACCACAACGCAACTTTATATGTCGGCGTTGGCAAATCAACAAATTGTAAATTTGCTTAATGCAAATAAAAGTAATGTTGAAAAAATGTACAACAGCACGCTCGAAGCGGTTAAAGTTGGCTCAATGGAACAGACTGAGGCGGACAAAATTTACGTTCAGGTTATGAAAATTGAAAGCGGATTAAATTCTGCGCAGCGAGGGCTTGAAATTTTGTACAATTCGTTGAAACTGCACTTGGGAATCAACGCAGATATGCAACTTGAACTTGTTGATAACCTCGACAATTTTACGAATGCAGAGGCGGCACTGGAACTTTTGCACACCGATTTTAACATCAATCAAAACTACAATTATCAACTTTTGAAAAATAATTTAAAGTTGTCAAAACGGCAAGTTACGCTTGCGGGAATGGATTATTTGCCAAGTGTTACCGTTGGTTATCAATATTCAAATTTGAAATATTTTAGCGAAAAAGGCGGTGGTTTCAGAATGACACCTCCAAACGCCTTTTCACTTAGCGTTTCTATGCCCCTCTTTACTTCGGGCAGAACTTTTGAAAAAATTGCAGAGAAAAAAATCGACTATCAAAAGGCAAAAAACAGTTTTGATGATACCGAAAATCAGTTGAAAATTCAAGACAAACAACTTCGGTATGACTTAAATTCCTCGTATGAAAATTTTCAAATTCAGAAAAAAAATATCGAAGTAACACAGCGCGTATTCAATAATGTGTCAGAAAAATTCAACTACGGCAAAGCGTCATCTTTGGAAGTTACGCAGGCAAGCACTGACTTTATTTCCGCACAAAATTCTTATATTCAGTCGCTTATAGATATGGTAAATGCGCAAGTAGCGTTGAGGAATTTGTTGAATAAATGATTTTTTAATAGTTAATAAAATTTAACTATTGCAAATTTTGCAACAATTCAAAAAAATGGGCGCACCAAAAAGCCCGATAAGGTGCAATCTTAATTCAACTTTCGCAAGTTTTTTTTAGTCTGCTTGCAAAAGGGATTTAAAATTTAATATTTCTGTAAGTTCTTGATTATCAGATGTTATGTGCAACATCAAAATATCAAGTTCTATTGTAAAAATTTCAGATAACAAAAAAATTAACAATTCATAATTAACAATTCATAATTAAATACATTTTTAAAATGAAAAAATCATCAATTTTAGTATTAGGTTTAGCTCTTGTTTTGGCAGGGTGCGGAAACAAAGAGGCAAAAAAAGACGGGGTAAAATCAGAAAACGTTAAAGTGCAAACGCTTGAAACACAGAAAATTACCCGTAATGTAGAATATTCTACTACTCTGCAAGGTTATGAGGAAATCAACATCTCGCCATCGGTGCAGGGGAATATTGAACACATTTACGTTGAGCCAAACGCGAAAGTGGCGGCGGGAACGTTGCTTGTGCGCATTGACCAGACACAACTCAATGTGGCGAAAGTGCAGAAAAACACGCTCGGCGTAGAACTTGCGCGTATGGAAGCGTTGCTTAAATCGGGCAATATAGCCCAAAGCGTCTATGACCAAACGAAAGCGCAGTATGAAACGGCAGCGGAAAACGAACAGTTTTTGCAGAAAAACACCTTTGTAAAATCGCCAATTTCGGGCGTGGTGGCAAGCAAAAACTATGAAGATGGCGAAATGTATTCGCCCGCAAAACCAATTATGCAAATTGTGCAACTCTCGGTGTTAAAGGCGTATATCAATATTCCTGAAAGTTATTTTCCGCAAATAAAGGAAAATTTGCCGTTGGAAATTTTATCTGATATTTATCCAAACGAAACTTTTAAAGGGAAAGTTGAAATTAAGTATCCGACAATAGACCCGACAACGCACACATTTACGGCAAAGGTAGTTATTCCAAATACATCGCAAAAACTTCGTCCGGGAATGTTTGTGCGCACCACGTTGCCGCTTGGCAAGGCAGAGGCGGTTATTGCGCCGTATCAGGCAGTCCTCAAACAGCAGGGCGCAAATGACAGATATGTTTTTATCAACGACAACGGCATTGCAAAACGGGTTGAGGTTACGCTCGGACAAAGATTTGACGACAAAATCGAAATTATTTCACCCGAAATAAAAGGAGGCGAAGAGTTGGTGGTTGTCGGACAGGCAAGGCTTGTTGGTGGCGTAAAACTTAATATTATTAACTAAAAAAATGTAAAGATTAAAGTGGATTAAAGTTTAAATATTAAATGTTAATTTTTAAAACTTTAATCTCTAATATTTAAACTTTAAAAATATGGCTATATACAAAAGTGCAATTAATAAGCCGATTACCACTGCGTTAATTTTTGTGGCAATCATTGTGTTTGGGGTGTTTTCTTTTTCAAAACTGCCTATTGACCAATTTCCCGAAATGGACATTCCATACGTGTCAATTATGACTACATACCCTGGCGCAAATGGCGCGGAAATTGAAACCAACGTTACCAAACTGTTGGAAAATACGCTTAATTCTGTTGATGGACTTAAAGAAATTACCTCTCAATCGAAAGATAATATTTCTCTTGTAAGTTTGGAATTGAACTGGGGCAGCGATATTACGGAAGCCGTCAATGACGTGCGTTCCGCTATTGATATGGTGTATGATAATCTGCCTGACGGCTGTTCAAAACCAATGATTTTTAAACTTTCTACCTCTATGATGCCGATTATGCAATATGCTATTACGGCAAAAGAGAGTTACCCCGGTTTAGATAAAATAATGGAGGACAACGTTGTAAATGTGCTTAACCGCATCGATGGCATAGGAAATATTTCGGTGTCGGGCGCGCCGAAAAGGTACATTTATATTGATTTAGACCAAAATAAACTTGACGCTTACAATCTTTCAGTAGAAACTGTCGGCGGAGCAATTCAGGCGAACAATCTCAATCTTGCATCAGGCTCTGTAAAAATGGGCAAAGAGCAGTATCAACTCCGCGTACAGAGCGAATATGTCGAAAGCGCAGAAATCAACAATATTGTGGTTGCCAACAGAATGGGTAAAACGGTGTTTGTCAGAGATTTGGCATCGGTACGCGACACAATTCGAGACGTAACGCTTGACGAAAAAATCAACGGACAAGACGGTGCGCGTTTGGTTATTATGAAACAAACAGGCGCAAACACCGTTGCAATCGCAAAACAGGTGTATAAAATGATGGAAGATATTAAACCGACTCTTCCGCCTGATATTCAGTTTCAAATGATTTACGACAGCGCAGACAACATTCAAAACTCTATCAACGGTCTTACAGAGGCGGTAATGTACGCATTCCTCTTTGTGATGCTGGTGGTAATGTTCTTTTTGGGCAGATGGCGCGCAACGTTGATTATTATGCTTTCAATCCCAATTTCGCTTGTGGCGGCATTCATCTACCTGATGATAGCGGACAGTTCGTTGAATATCATATCGTTGTGTTCACTCACTATTGCAATCGGGCTTGTGGTTGATGACGCCATTGTTGTATTGGAAAATATTACGCGGCATATAGAACGAGGGGCGCGACCGCGCGAAGCATCAATCTACGCCACAAATGAGGTTTGGGTGTCGGTTATTGCTACCACACTGGTAATTGTAGCCGTATTTATGCCGCTTACAATGCTCGGCGGACAGGCGGGAATTATGTTTAAAGAACTCGGTTGGATTGTTTCTATCTGTATCGTAATTTCGGCTCTTGTGGCTATCGCGCTTACTCCTATGCTTTCATCTATTTTATTAAGAAGTAAAAAAGTGGTTGTTAATGAAAAAGGAGAATTACAGGAAATATCGACAACTGCGGGCTGGTACGAAAAAACCGTTATGAAATGGCTTGCCGCGCTCGACAAATGGTATGCAAACGTTTTGCGCTGGTGCTTAAATCATAAATTGGCAACTTCGCTGGTGGCTATTGCTGTTGTGGTTCTGTGTTTTTTGCCTGCAATTATGGGCAAAGTCGGTATGGACTTTATGGCGGAACAGGACAATGGTCGTATGAGTTTGACAATCGAACTGCAACGCGGCACTCGCGTTGAGGAAAGTATGCGCATTGCACGCGAAATCGAAAAGGACCTGGTAGTGCTTTCGCCCGAAGTTGAGTTAATTTCATCATCAACAGGAGCAGACGAAGATGCTGGTTTCTCGGCATTATTTTCTTCTGCTACAAATAATAAAATTTCAATGACTGTTCGTTTACCCGAAAAATCGCATAGAGAACGTTCTGTATTTGTTATTGCAGAAATTTTCCGTGATTATCTCAAATATCGCCCAGACGTGATAAATTATTCGGTATCAACGGCGGGCGGTTTTGGCGGCGGCAGTTCTACGGTTGATGTTGAAATTTACGGTTACGATTTTGATGTAACAAACCGTATTGCAGAGCAGGTAAAACTGCTTATGAAAGATGTAAAAGGAGCGCGTAATATTACCGTTTCGCGCGAAGAAGACCGCGCCGAATTGCAGATTGATTTTGATAAAGAAAAACTTGCTCTTTCGGGTTTGACTGCCGCGCAGGTTTCCATTGCAATTCGTAATCGTGTGAATGGTTACGCCGCAGGTTTCTTAAAAGAGGACGGAGATGAATACGATATTATTGTCCGCTTGAAAGAAGATTTTCGCAATTCTATCACAGATATTGAGGAAATAACTCTGCAAATGCCCACAGGTCAGTTTATCAAAGTAAAAGAGTTGGCAACGGTTAAAGAACATTGGTCGCCGCCGACTATCGAACACAAACGCCGTCAGCGTATAGTTAATGTCAGCGTTTATCCCGAAGGCACTTCGCTTATGGAGCTGGCAAACGCTGCAAAAGAGGAAATCAAGAAAATTGATTTGCCGCAGGGTGTTTTGATAAATGTCGCAGGAACTTACGAAGACCAAATGGAAATGTCAACAGATATGCTAACGCTTGTAGTGCTGATTATTTTACTCGTATATATCGTTATGGCATCTCAGTTTGAGAGTTTCTCCAAGCCGTTTATCATTCTTGTCGGTTCAATACCGTTTGCCTTTGCGGGCGCAATATTGATGCTCTTTGTTACAGGCATCAACTTGGAAATGGTCGGAATGCTTGGGCTGGTATTGCTTGTCGGAATTGTGGTTAAAAACGGTATTGTGCTTGTGGATTACATTAATCTTATGCGCGACAGGGGCTACGAACTCAACGAAGCAATCGCGCTGTCGGGCGAAAGCCGTCTGCGTCCTGTGCTTATGACCGCTATAACTGCTATTCTCGGTATGGTGCCGATGGCGTTATCAACGGCGGAGGGTTCGGAAATGTGGCGACCGCTTGGAATTGTGGTTATAGGCGGCTTAACATTCGCCACCGTTGTAACCCTGATAATAGTTCCCGTTCTCTACGCTGCAATGTCCCGCCACGGCGAGCGCGACAAAGTCGAAAAACAAAGGAAAGAGTTTATTTTTATGAAAATTTCCGACAAAGAATAAAAAGCAAATATTAAATATTAAAGTTTAAATATTAAAAAAATTAAACTTTAATATTTAATATTTTTTTGCTTTAATCTTTAATTTTTCAGTAGAAATGAAAGAGAATGTAGCAATAATAAAAAGTAAAAAATTTGCAGTAAAAATTGTAAATCTTTACAAACATCTTTGCGAAAGTAAAAAGAAATTTATTTTGTCAAAACAACTTTTGCAAAGTGGAGCAGGTACAGGCGCAAACTTATGCGAGTCAGAGTACGAAATCTCGAAAAAAGATTTTTAAACAAAAGTTTATATTTCGTTGAAAGAATGTTTTGAAACGATTTATTGGCTTGAACTGTTTTTTGAAACGGATTATTTAACGGAAAATGGGTTTAAATCAGTTAGTGATGACGCTTTGGAATTATTAAAAATTCTCAAAGCCACTATAAAAACTGTTTTCTCTAATCTAAAATCCGAAAGTGTAAAGTTTGATTTTTTTAACATTTACACTTTAAATCTTTAGTATTTAATATTTTTTTTAAATTTTAATAAAAGTGAAATCAGTTTTTATAGTATTTAATCAATCGAACACTGAGCGGGTAGAGTATATGCTCGACCAACTCAAAGTCAACGGCTTTACGCTGTTTGAACAGGTGCAGGGGCGCGGCACAAACGGCGGTGAACCGCGCCGTGGCACGCACACATGGCCAGAAATGAACTCTGCCGTTATGTGCGTTGTAGAAGACGACAAAGTAGATGAACTGCTTAAAGTGGTGCATCGCTTAGACAAACGCAACCTTGAAGTAGGCGTAAAAGCGTTTGTGTGGAATGTAGAAAAGGTGGTGTAAAACCATTTAAAAAATTAAAAGAGCCTTGCAAAAAAAATTGTGAGGCTTTTTTTATATTATTACTGTCCGCTAAACATTTCCTTACTTCGCCACAGGGACACCCAAGTGTCTAATTCAATTTGAAAATTTGAAGATTTGAAAATACAAAATTCAATTTGAATATTTGAATATTTTTGGGTTTTAATTTCAAATCCTCAAATTGTATTTTTGCATTTTCAAATTTTCAAATTAATTATTAATGCGAATCACGGGTTGAAAAGCCCATTTTTCTATATTATTTTTTCTGTTAATTTTTCTTAAAAAAGTTGCATATATCGCTGATTATTAGTAATTTAGCACGGTTAAATCACTTA
>JAISYF010000195.1 GCA_031270065.1 Prevotellaceae bacterium
CTAATTGTAAGGGCGTGTTTTGCAGGAACGAAAAATTTTTCGCCCTTATGCGCAATTCCATTACCTTTTCGATACAGTTTTCTATTGTTCGTTCCTCGTTGTAACACGGAATTATTAAACTGAGTTTCATGTTTTATTAAAATTTGTGAATCTTTTGTTAATTCAGACAGCAAAGGTACAAATTTATTTTTGGAAAAAATTGTGTTTTTGCTCTTTTAGAAAAAAAATTGTAATTTTGCCGAAAAATTTTTAAATTCACAAACCTCTCAAAGACACACTAATGAAAAGGAATAAGGAGTTAAGTAGAAAATGAGGAAACCCAAATTTTTACTTTTCAATTTGTGTAGTTAGTAGTTAAAAATAAATTTAAAATAATGAAAATTCTTGTTTTAAATTGCGGCAGCAGTTCAATAAAATACAAACTGTTTGAAATGCCTCAAAAAATCGAACTTGCATCGGGCGGCATTGAAAAAATCGGGCTTACCGATTCATTTCTAAAATACAAAACCAAAGCAGGCGAAAGCGTGATTGTGAAAGCAGAAATTGCTGAACATACGCAGGGCGTTGAGTTGATTTTGGCAAACTTGCGCGAGTCGTCGAGCGGCGCAATCAAAAATTTCTCCGATATTGACGCCGTTGGACACCGCGTAGTTCACGGCGGCGACAAATTCAAAGCATCAGTAATAATTACGCCCGAAGTTATCGCCGATATTGAGGCTTGCATCGACCTTGCACCGCTGCATAATCCTGCAAATCTCAAAGGAGTTTTTGCGATACAAAAAATTTTGCCGAATGTGCCGCAAGTTGCTGTTTTCGACACCGCATTCCACCAAACAATGCAGCCATACGCCTATATGTATGCGCTGCCGTATGAATATTACACAAAATATGGAATTCGGCGTTACGGATTTCACGGCACGAGCCATAAATATGTTGCTCAGCGGGCTTGCGAATTTTTGAACATTGACCTCCAAAACAGCCGTCTAATCACTGCGCACATCGGCAACGGAGGTTCTATTACGGCGATTAAAAACGGCAAGTCGGTTGATACTTCAATGGGAATGACTCCCGTTGAGGGTTTGATGATGGGAACGCGCAGCGGAAATATTGATTTAGGAGTTTTGACTTTTTTGATGGACAAAGAAAAACTTAATACAAAGCAAATCAGCGATATAATTAATAAAAAAAGCGGATTAGAAGGAATTTCAGGCGTGTCCTCTGATATGCGCGACATCGAAAAGGCGATTGCAGAAGGCAACAAGCGCGCCAAACTCGCCCTGCAAATGTATATGTATTATGTGTTGAAATACGTCAGTGGCTACATTGCGGTGCTGGGCGGGGTAGATGCGATTGTTTTTACTGGCGGAGTGGGCGAAAATCAGCCTGTTTTGAGAAAATATATCTGCGACAACCTCAAATTTCTCGGCTTGGATTTCAATGATGACCTCAATGAAGAGTCTTACGGCAAAGAGGTAGAACTTTCATTTCCGCGTTCCAAAATACGCGCCGCCGTTATTCCAACCAACGAGGAATTGGCGATTGCGATGGACTCGGCAGAGTTGATAAAAATATGAATACCGTATATATTACCTGATTAGAGAAAAAATCTCGGATTTGTTAATTCTTTTGTAAAAAAACAAAAAATTCTGTTGTTTCAAACGACAGAGTCGAAATAAATACTAAAAATCAAATAAGTTACAAACATTTGTTTTTCCAAAAAATTTGTTTTACCTTTGCAGAAATGTAAAGGCTTTTAACGGAAAAACAACTTTTAACTTTATAATTTTAAAACAAAATGGACAGAAACGAAACAATTTGCAACTGTATGGGTGTTACTCATGGCGAAATCGTTGATGCGATTACGGCTGACGGACTGACCACCGTTGATGAGGTTGGCGAGGCAACGGGCGCAGGCACAGGCTGCGGAGGCTGCCAAGACACAATTCAGGAAATTCTTGACGAAACAAACAGATGATTTTTTGAGCAATAACAGGCAACCGCAAATGTTGCCTTGCCCCTACCGTTTTTCTGCCCGCGGGTGCGCCTGCCTGTAAATTTTTTGCAAATCCTTAAAAGTGGTGTGCGTATAGACCTGCGTTGAGGCAAGACTGCTGTGTCCGAGCAATTCCTTGACGGCGTTGAGTTCCGCACCGTTGTTGAGCAGCGTGGTAGCAAAAGTGTGGCGCAAAACGTGCGGACTGTGTTTTGCGAGCGTGCTTACCTCACCCATTCGCCGAACAACCGCTTTATAGACGGCATTCGGATACATCTCTTTGCCGTTTGGCAGTACAAAAAAATTGCTGTCTTGCCGAGCGGTTTCTTTATTTCTAAACTCAATATAATTTGAAATTTTGTCTAAAAGATTTTCCCCGAGCGGAATAATTCGTTCTTTTTTGCGTTTTCCAAACACTTTTAGAGTTTTGCGGGAAAAATCTATATCGCTGTCTTTCAACGAAATAAGTTCTGCACGGCGAATACCTGTTTGATAAAAAAATTCGATAATAAGGTCATTTCTAACGCTTTCAAATTCTGTTTCTTTATTAAAATGGTCGTGAAATTGCTGCAAATCCATCTCTTTTTCAGAAAAAAAACTTGGCAGGATTTCGCTTTTTTTAGGTAAAACAATTCCTGTTGCAGGATTTTTGGATACTTTGCCGTTTTTTAGCAAAAATCTGTAATAAGATTTTATTGCAGATATTTTTCGGCGCACCGTAGCAGGTTTTGAGTCTTTAATTAAATCCACAATCCACAATCTAATTTCCTGATTTTCAACGGTTTCAATTTCTGCGTGCATTTTTTTTTCTATAAGAAATTTCTCAAACTGTTTGATGTCTGTTTTATACGACAAAACAGTATGAGAAGAATATTTTTTCTCATACCGCAGATAATTAAGAAAATTCTCTAACATAACAACCGATTTTTATACAAAAACCGAATGCAAAAACCAATTAAAACAGGGTTAATCCTCTTTTAACTGTAATTGCTGAACATAAACAGCGTGAATCTTAGCCTCGCGTTTTATAACGGAAGGTTTGTCGAATTGCTGACGGCGGCGGAGTTCTTTAACAACGCCTGTTTTTTCATATTTACGTTTAAATTTTTTAAGGGCGCGTTCAATATGTTCGCCTTCTTTTACAGGTACTACAATCATTTTGAGATACTTATGTTAAATTTTTAATATAAATTTTGTTTCAAAAAACGGACTGCAAAGGTAATACTTTTTTTTCAATCAGCAATTCATTAAATAAAAAATTTTTTGCATAATATTTTTTTTATGAATAAACTTTACAATTACGAATAAAAAAAAGACAGGTGCAAGATTTTTGAAAGATTGCGCCTGTCTCTTGTAAAAACACGATTACTCCTCTTTAAATTTAAAGACAGTACATCTTGCTGCATTACCACCGCCAATGATAATGCCCTGACAATCAGGATATTCCTTTTTCGCTTTTTTAACAAGTTTTGGTTTTACTTCTTCATACATTCCTGTCCAAGAACCAGATTTAATGGCTCCTAATTCCTCAATCGGTAAAACAGGATAGCAATCCATAAAAATTAAAACTCCTTGTTCTTGATTGACTTCGGCAGTTCGTTTTGTAGGCGTGTAGTCAATCGCCGTAAATGCAAGCAATGTAAATACTCCAACGCCTGCAAAAAATCCAATGATTAATTTTTTCATGCGATTTTTTTTAAATTTTTAATAAAATTTTTTGACACACTCCGTCTGTAAAAGTTGCCAACCCTTGCCAAAGAACATTTTCGTTTTGGTCTTTGACAACATACTCGGAAGATTTAGATGTAGAACTACCTAAATCTTTTGTAACAGTAGTAGAGGCATTTTGTCCGCATTCTGGCGCACTATTCCAATACATACTCGCTGCTTGTGAACCAGCAAATTCGTTATCAACATAGAATTTCAATGTTGTAACGCCGCGATTTACAAGATACTCTGCTGTTGTTTTACTATACCAAAACACAACAGAACCTTCGTGTTCACCGACAACAACTGTGTTGTCGCAAGAAGTAAAAATACTTCCAATACTTGCCGAAGCAAGCAAAATTAAAAATGTTTTTTTTATCATATAAATAAAAAATTGTGTCTTTAACCCACAAAAAGACGTTAATATTATTTTATGTTTAAATCGTTGAGGGTTAAAACGATTGTTCTTTGTAATTTTTTTGCATAAAAAATAGCGTAGAATAACCTCTCTGTGTTCAGGTTTCCACGCCTATAAGTCCAACAAGTTAATCTACACCGCACAAGAGCGACATATACTAACTATTCTCGACTTATTTAACCCTTTCGAGTTATGTGGAATTGAACACGAGAATAAATAGTGTTGCTATTTATTTTTCTAAATATCTGATAATATGTTATTTACCTATGTCATTTGTTTTAATAAATTTTCAATTTCTTCTATAAGGGGACTTCTAAAATTTGATTTTTCATTATGATTTTCTAACAGAGCCGAAGTCCTATAAAACTCTGTCTAAAAATCGCTGCAAAGTTATAACAAATTTTTGACAATTTGTACTTTTTTTGTAAAAAATTTTTATCTGTCTATCTATCAGTATTTTAGCATTTTACATTTAACTTTTTTTAACTTTAATTGGTTGTAGAAGAATAATGTTTAGCAAATATTAATAATTTTGCGGCGTAAAAGGATAAGAAAATGAAGCGTTTAAAAGACATAAAGATTACGGTTTTTGAAATTAGGGCTTACGCTTGAGCAATATCAGCAAGTTAGCTACGATTATGTTCTGATGGCATTGTCACAAACATAATCCCAGATTTGCATAAATTGACGATAAAAGCGGAAATAAAGTAAAATTTTAAATCAAAAATATAGCACAAAACAACGCTGCAAAGAAAATTTTACAGCGTTTTTTTTATTACCTTTGCAAAGTTTTTTTAATCTAAAACTTTATGACAACACTTGGAATAATTTTTTAAAAAGTAAATTTTTAATTTCTAATAAAAAAATGTTTGATTTAGCAATAATTGGCGGCGGACCTGCGGGCTATACGGCTGCGGAACGCGCTACTGCACAGGGACTTAGCACTGTGCTTTTTGAAAAAAACGCAATGGGCGGCGTCTGCCTCAACGAGGGCTGTATTCCTACAAAAACGCTGCTGTACAGCGCAAAACTTTACCACAACGCGCTTGTGGGCGAAAAATATGGAATTTCGGTGCAAAATGCGAGTTTCGACTACGCAAAAATCGTTGCACGGAAAAATAAAATTGTGCGAAAACTCAATGCCGGCATTCGCGCGAAAATGACTGCGGGCAACGTGAATGTGGTTACAGGCAAGGCTGTTGTGCAAAATTATTCTGAGCAAAAAATCGAAATTCTTTGCAACGAAACCGTTTTTGAGGCGAAAAATTTGCTGCTTTGCACAGGCTCGCAAACTTTCGTTCCAAAAATTAAAGGCGTGGAAAATGTTGAGTTTCTCACAAGCCGCGAGGCATTGGAAATAAAAGAATTACCTGCATCTATCGTGATTGTCGGCGGCGGCGTAATCGGAATGGAATTTGCGGGGCTGTTTCACACTTTCGGCGTGAAAACAGATGTGGTGGAAATGGCAAACGAGATTTTGCCTCCGTTTGATTCCGAAATCGCCGCATTGCTCAGGGCAGAATATCAAAAGCAGGGAATTGAATTTTTTCTAAACACAAAAGTAACTGAAATTCAGCAAGATAAAGTTATTTTTATTGATAATGAAAATAATGAAAAAACGCTTGAAACGGAAAAAATTCTTCTTTGCGCAGGCAGAAAACCAACTCTTGACGGCTTGAAAAATCTAAATTTAGAACTTTCCCGCAACGGCGTTAAAGTTGATTCAAATATGCAGACTTCTCTCAGAAATGTCTATGCTGCGGGCGATATTACAGGCTTTTCGATGTTAGCGCACACAGCCGTTAGAGAGGCAGAAGTTGCTGTATCTCAAATAGTTGGCATTGCAGAGGCAATGAATTATGAGGCTGTGCCTGCGGTGGTTTATACCAACCCCGAAGTTGCAGGCGTTGGCAAAACCGAGAACGAACTTTGGGGGGAAAACGCCGTTTATTCTGTAAAAAAACTGCCAATGACTTTTTCAGGGCGTTTTGTGGCGGAAAATGAGGGCGGAAACGGACTTTGCAAACTGCTTTTTGACGAAAAAGAGCGTTTAATCGGCGCGCACCTAATCGGCAATCCTGCATCGGAACTGATTGCAACGGCAACTCTCGCCATCAAGCAACACCTTGATATTGAGCAGTTTAAAAAACTGATTTTTCCGCACCCGTCTGTTGGGGAAATTTTTAAAGAAACATTATTTTAGCACGAAAGGTCGAAAGCGCGAATAATATTTATTCCCAATATTTCAATTTTTTTTACTTATCTTATGGAAAAAAAATATCTTACAAAAGAGGAAATAACAGAAAAATGGGGCAACAGAAAATGCGGCACAATTTCAGATGTAGAGAAAATTTTGGGCGAAACGCAACCAACTTTGAGGGTTTGGTGCGATTCTTTCACAGAAATTTTGCCAATAAAAACTAATGCACACAAAACGCGCCTCTACTCGCTCGAAAGTGTGTTGATTTTGCGCGACATTCAATTCCTAATACGCGAATGCGGCTACAAACACACGGGAGCATTGGCAAAACTTAAAGCCGACAGTGCGCGTACCCGCAAAAATTGCGATATTGCCTCGCGCCTCGGCAAAGTACGTGAGCAGTTGCTTGCTCTGCGTCTTAATCTAAATGAAAATAAGGCATTTGCAGAAACAGTAGTAATAGCAGAAACGGAATAAACACAACAAAAAAACGCCTGACATCACAGCGTGTTTAAAAAAAAATAAACGCGGATTTTATAAATAAAAATCTGCGTTTATTTGTGTTATCCGCATAATCTGCGTTCTACATTTATTCTTTTATCGCTGCAATGCCCGGCAGCACTTTTCCTTCGATTGCTTCGAGCAGCGCACCTCCGCCTGTTGAAACGTAACTAACCGCGTCTGCAAAGCCGAATTTGTTGATGCAAGCAACGGAATCGCCGCCGCCGATAAGTGAAAATGCGCCGTTTTTGGTCGCCTCCACAATCGCCTCCGCCACAGAACGCGAGCCATGCGCAAAATTATCGAACTCAAAAACGCCTGTGGGACCATTCCAAAGTATTGTTTTTGAGGCTTTTATCACATCTGCAAATTTCTTTTCCGAAACAGGTCCAATGTCCATTCCTTCCCAACTGTCAGGAATTTCATTTACACTAACAAACTGAGTATTAGCATCATTTGAAAAATTATCAGCCGCTTTTGTGTCGTCTGCAAGAAGAAGATTAACACCGTTTTTCTTTGCAAGTTCAATAATTTCGAGCGCGAGGTCAAGTTTGTCGTTTTCGCAAATAGAATTGCCGATTTTTCCGCCCAACGCTTTGGCGAAAGTATAGGTCATTCCGCCTGCAATTATCAGATTATCAACCTTTTGCAACATATTTGTAATAATGTCAATTTTGGTAGATACCTTAGAGCCGCCCATAATTGCCGTAAATGGTCTTGCAGGGTTTGCCATAATTTTTTCCACCGAACTAACCTCAGCGTTCATCAGGTAGCCGAACATTTTATCTTTCGGAAAATGTTCAGCAATCAGAGCCGTAGAGGCGTGTGCGCGGTGCGCCGTTCCAAATGCGTCCATAACGTAGCAGTCGGCGAGCGATGCCAGCATTTTAGTAAATTCTTTTTGCGCCGCTTTGGCAAGTTTTTTTGCTGTTTTGGTAACATCTTTTGCTGTGCTTTCGTCAAGCGCATCAACGTTCAAATCGCGCGGTTTGCCCTCCTCTTCTGCGTGAAAACGCAGATTTTCGAGCAAAAGAGCCTCGCCGAGTTTGAGATTTTTAGCGAGTTCCGCCGTTTTTTCGCCAACACAGTCAGGTGCAAGGGTTACATTTACGCCCAAAAGTTCCTGCACTCTTGGCAAAACGTATTTCATCGATAAGCCTGTATCTTGATTTTTCTTTGGTTTGCCAAGATGAGAGGCAATAATTGGACTTCCGCCGTCTTTGAGTATTTTTTTTAAAGTCGGCAACGCGCCGCGAATGCGAGTGTCGTCGGTAATTTCAAAGTTTTCGTTGAGAGGCACATTAAAATCCACTCTAACAAAAGCCTTTTTACCTGCAAAATTGTAACTATCAATAGTTTGCATAATTTTTTTTAGAACAAAGACAATAGACCGCTACGCTGATAGACAAAAGACGTGTGTCCCTGTCATTGCGGGATTTGACTCGCAATCTCATTTTTTTCAATCCTTTATCTTTGTTTTATTTTTATTTTTGTTAATAATAATTTTGTCCTAAAATTCAGAGTGCAAAGGTAACATAAAATTTTCAATTACACACAAACGCATAAAAATTTTTTGAAAAATTTATAGGGGAAAGGTACGAAAAAATTAAAAATTATTAGAATAACTATCGGAATAAAATTAAAAGTTTTTTTGTCTGAAAAACAACATTTTCATAACCGCGAGCCAACGGCTTACGGACAATGGACTAACCTGAATTCTGCCTTAACAGGCAGGAGTGTAATTTTTATGATTTTGTAACTTTTTTTTATTCTTTTCGTTGCAATGTTTGCCGTTCTATAAATTTGTCGTTCCTAAAATGGCGCAAATCAGATTTTATTAACACTTCTTTTATTTCATTTTTTTTAACAGTATCTTGGGGAATAATTTTGCCAAATTTTATTTTTAAAGAGTCGGGCAAAGGGTATTTTTCAGCGTTGTAGATACGGATTAACTGCGCAGAGTCTATCGTTAAAGAACGTATCATATCATTGCCGTCAAAGAAATGTCCGCGAATGGAAACAGGCATAAGCGAGTCATTTTCAGGCAGTTGAAATGTGTAACGGTGCAGTTTGTTATCGTTGTTGATAATACCTCGCACAGTTTTTTCTTTGCCGTTGGTGTAGGTTACTGTCAGATAATTTTTTGTGTGTTCGAGAGTTTTTGCATTCGTGTCCAACGGCTCAATTTTTAATAAAAATTTCCAAATAAATTTATCTTTTAACGCAAAATATTCGCGGTTTTTAATTTCAAAAAACAAAGAATCTTTTGGCGGTTGATTTTTAAAAAAATATTCTTTTTCAAATGTGTAAAGATTAACCGTATCGAGCGATTTTATTTCATCAAGCATCTTATTTTCAGGATGATAGAGGTAATTATCAACATCAACCTGCAACTTATTAAACCTCTCTTTTACCTTATCGTAAATCTGTTCGAGTTTTTTCGGATTATGTGCGTACCACGCTATAGATTTTTCAAATTTTTCGCGCGTAATGTGGTGTTTTTCAAATATATAGTCGTAGTGAGAGCGGCGAATTTCGGTGTACGCGGAAACATGCTTCACCGACATTGTTGCATCAGCAAGATGTATGTCGTACAAAATATTTTCCATTTGTTCAGCATCTAACACGCTGAACGGGCGCATATTGCACGAATTTAGAGAACAAAGAGCAAAAAACAAAGAACAAAGATAGATGAGATTTTTCATTTTTGCATAAATTAAAAATTAGTCTGCAAAAGTACAAAACTTTTTTATTATTACAAAAAAATTGTATCTTTGCATTTCTAAAAAAATACTTGCAAAAAAATGTCCGATTTTGATATAAGAAAACAGATTTTAGATAACGACAAAGATGTTGAAAAGGCTTTGCGTCCACTGGCTTTCAGCGATTTTCGGGGGCAAGATAAGATTGTGGAAAACTTGAATGTGTTTGTGTCCGCTGCCAAAATGCGTAGTGAGTCGCTTGACCACGTTCTTTTGCACGGTCCTCCAGGGCTTGGCAAAACCACCCTTTCTAATATTATCGCAAATGAACTCGGCGTAGGATTTAAAATCACATCGGGTCCCGTTCTTGATAAGCCTGGGGACTTGGCGGGTTTGCTCACAGGTTTGGAAAAAAATGACGTGCTTTTTATTGACGAAATTCACCGATTAAGTCCGATTGTGGAGGAATATCTTTACTCCGCAATGGAGGATTTCCGCATTGATATAATGATTGACAAAGGTCCTTCGGCACGGTCGATACAGATTGATTTAGAACCATTTACGCTTATTGGCGCGACAACCCGTAGCGGACTTCTCACTTCGCCTTTGCGGGCGCGTTTCGGCATAAATTGCCATTTTGAATATTACGACGAAAGCGTTTTGCGAGGAATAATTTTGCGCTCCGCCTCTATTCTCAGAACAGACTGTACGCAAAAGGCTGCTAAAGAAATTGCTCTCCGCAGCAGAGGCACTCCGCGCGTAGCAAATGCGCTTTTGCGGCGCGTGCGCGACTTTGCACAAGTGCGCGGCAACGGTAGCATTGACATCGAAATTGCTCAATATTCGCTCGAAGCCCTAAATATAGACAAATACGGACTTGATGAAATTGACAATAAAATTCTGCTGACTATCATTGATAAATTTCGCGGCGGTCCTGTGGGCTTAACCACCATTGCAACTGCTCTCGGCGAAGACGCAGGAACGATTGAGGAGGTTTATGAGCCGTTTCTTATTAAAGAGGGGTTTATCAAACGCACGCCGCGCGGACGCGAAGTTATGCCGCTTGCATACGAACATTTGGGCAGAATACAAGAGGCAAAGCAGAACGAACTTTTTTAAAGATATAAGAGTAAAAAACGCGGATTTTTGTTCGCGTTTTTTATTGTTATTAAACCTGTTGTGCATTTACGAAAATTTTGGGCTGTCTTAAAAGTCCATTTTCACGCAAAGGCACAAAGAAAAGAAGATGTTTAAACAGCCTCATTATAAAATCAATCGAATTTTTTATTCTGCAACGCAGCACGCGCACGTCCCGCCCGCCTTGTTGGCGTGGACGCCGTAGTATACGCCCATGCTCACTCTGGTTACGGTGGCTCAGGGCAGGAATAGTTTTTTGCCATCAGGTTTTTTTTATTAATATGCGAAACTTTGTGAAAACGCTTTGTTCTATTATTAAAAATAAAAACGCTAACTTTGCAAAAAATTATTTTCTATTTTTCTAATTTTTAACTTTAAATTTAATATTTGTAATGAAAAAAAATCTTTTTTCTTTTCTGTTTCTTTCGGCTGCAATTAGCGTTTCCGCTGCCGATTTTCCATTGATTTCTAATGTTTACGGGCGCGATTATATAAGCCTGAACGGAAAATGGAACTATGTGATTGACCCACTTGAAAACGGGTATTACGACTATCGTTTGCAGCCGCTCAAAAACGGTTTTTTTGCAAACGAAAAGCCTGCAACGCCATCAGATTTGGTTGAGTACGACTTGGATAAAGCACCGATTATGGACATTCCCGGCGATTGGAACACGCGCGACAACCGACTTTTTTTCTACGAAGGAACAGTCTGGTTTAAACGCGATTTTACCGTTAAAAAAACTGCGGGAAAGCGTTATGTAATCTACTTCGGCTCAGTAAATTACGATGCGAAAGTGTATGTTAATGGCAAGAAGGTCGGCGAACACATCGGCGGTTACACGCCTTTCAATTTTGACGTTACCGAAGTGCTGAAAGACGGCGCGAATTTTGTGGTGGTGAAAGCCGACAACAAACGCCACAAAGACAATGTGCCGACTGTGAATATGGATTGGTGGAA